>NZ_AOTD01000082.1 GCF_000344295.2 Campylobacter showae CC57C
CGACGTGAGAGGTGGCGACACTGCTTTGCTACCGCAAAGCGTCGCAATTTTGTAAATTTTATGGAGTTAAATTTGTAAATTTGACTTCAAATTCGAACGCAAATCGATAAGCGGATGTATTTTGCGATGAATTTAAATGTTGCGACGGAAATTTTGAGCAAGACTAGACAAATAGTCTGTCGCAGCTCAAAATTTTCTAGCTCATTTAAAGGCGCGCAAAAGACAACGCGTCACTTCGGCGTTCTGTTTGTCTCTCCGACGTACAGCTGTCTTGGACGTACTATCTTTATACTCTCCTGCTCTTTTAGCTCTATCCACTGGCTGATCCAGCCCGGGATCCTGCCGATGACGAAGATGACTGCAAACATATCGTTTGGTATGCTAAGGGCTTTTAAAATCAGTCCCGAGTAAAAATCGACGTTCGGATAGAGGTTGCGCGAGATGAAATACTCGTCGTTTAGCGCGATCTCTTCGACCTTTTTGGCGATTTTTAGAAGCTCGCTGTTTATGCCGATCTCGTCAAATAGCTGGTCGCACATAGATTTTAGCACCTTGGCGCGCGGATCGAAGTTTTTATACACGCGGTGACCAAATCCCATCAGCCTAAACGGATCGTTTTTGTCTTTGGCGCGGGCGATGTATTTATCGACGTTTTCGACCGAGCCGATCTGCTCTAGCTGGCGGATGACGCCCTCGTTCGCGCCTCCGTGAGCCCAGCCCCATAGCGCTCCGATACCCGCGGCGATACATGCGTACGGGTGCGCGTGCGTCGAGCCTACGGTGCGTACGGTCGTCGTGGAGGCGTTTTGCTCGTGGTCGGCGTGCAGCATAAAGACCGTATCAAGCGCCTTTACTTCGATCGGGCGCAAATTTACGTGCTCGTACGGGTAGCTCCTCATCATGTAGAGGAAATTTTCCGTAAAGCCGCGGTCTAAATTTGGATAAATGATCGGCAGTCCGCGCGAAAATCTATAAGAAAACGCCGCTATGGTCGGGATTTTGGCGATTATTCGCATCGCCATTTCGTGGTACTCCTCTGGCTTGTCCATATTTAGGTGGTCGGAGTAAAACGCCGAGAGCGCCGCAACTGCTGCCTGCAGGATCGCCATCGGGTGCGCCTTATCGGGAAACGCGTCAAAGAGCTTCATCATGCCCTCGTGGATGAAGCTACGCTTTTTAAGCTCGAGTTTAAAGGCATCGTACTGCTTTTCGTTTGGCAGCTCTTTGTTTAGCAGTAGATACGCAACGTCGATAAAGGTCTTGTGCTCGGCGAGATAGGCGATGTCGTAGCCGCGGTACATCAGCTCGCCTTTTAGTCCGTCGATGTAGGTTATCGTGCTCTTGCACATCGCCGTCGAAGTGTAGCCGCGGTCAAACGTAAACATCCCCGTATCGCTAAAAAAGGTCGAGATGTCGATGACGTCGGGCCCCATGGTGCCATGAAGTATCGGAAAGTCGTAGCTTTTGCCGTTTCTGTTGTCGGTTAACGTAACCGTATCGCTCATTTTGGCTCCTTTTGCAAATTTTTATTTTCGTAGCTCATTAGAATTTTGATACAAATCGTTACTATTATAGCCTGAGTTAGGCTCGCTAGTATGAAAGAGAAGTAAAAATTTTCATTTATGCCGCCTGATTTGTAGGCTATGGTAGCAACGGCTATGAGAAGCGTCAGCGGCATCGAGTGTGATAGCGCGAAAAGCACGGTATTTTTTAGCCCTAGGATGTTTAAAAACACCGTGCTAGCCGCTAGCCTAAAGCCTATCATGACGCCAGTTATCAGCGCCGCGTCGCGCACGACCCCGTCTATCATAAAGGCGCTAAGCTTAAACGTCGAGCCGATATGCACGAAAAATGTCGGCACCAAAAAGCCAAAGCCAAAGCTAGCAAGCTTGTGCGGCAGGTCTTTTTTGTGATCGAAAAATGTCGCGATAAAGGTCCCCGCCACAAACGCGCCGAAAGCTATCTCTAAATTTAAATAAAGCATAAGCGCGATGATGCCGAAAAACAGCGCCATACACAGGCGGATGTCTTTTTCGGAGTTGTCGTAGTGGGGCATCAGGATGACGCGTAGCTGCGGATACCACCAAAACAGCACGTTTAGCGTCTTGTACCCGATCGCCGCCGCGGCTAAAAATCCGCTCAAATATATGATCGAAAACGCCAGCTCGCTACCCGCGCCAAATTTCATATACGCGCCGACGAAGGTTAGTAGCGTGATGCTCACGACCTCGCCGATCGAGCCGATGAGCATGCCGATATTTAGCCACGCCTCGTTTTTGCCGTACTCCTTAAACAGCGTAAATATCATACCCACGGCCATCAGCGGCATGATGAGGATAAAAAGGCGGTTTAGATCAAACGAAAACGTCAGCAGCGCCGAGAGTAGGTAGAGTATCGCCAGATAGACGACGCCCGTTTTTAGGATCTTTTTATCTATCGTGAAAAATAGCTTGAGATCGACCTCCGTGCCCGCTAAAAACATGAGGTAGAAAAAGCCGACTTCGCTCACGATTTTAAACATTTCATTGTGCCCGATAAAGCCCAAATACCCGGCTACCGAACCCAAAATAATCTCCACGGGCGCGATAGGGATGCGTAAAATTTTAGAAAAATACGGCGACGTAAAGATGATAAAAGCTAGCGCGATGAGGATATTTAGCCCGTTTGCCTGCAAGAAAGTCCTTTGTAAATGGGGGATTATAGCCTAAGGTTTTTTATTCTTTGATAAATTTGACTCTCTGGGGCTTGTCTCGCGAGTGCTTTTAAATGATTTCGTAAATTTCGCCCTGCGACAGACTATATGTCTAGTCTTGGGACGAAATTTACTTCAAAACATTTAAAATCATCTCGCGATACTTCGCCTTATCT
>NZ_AOTD01000083.1 GCF_000344295.2 Campylobacter showae CC57C
AAGCTCGTAGGCGTTTGTCGGAACTTTGGCTGCGGGCTTGCATTTTAGCAGGCTCGTGACGTAAATTTCGTCCTTTTTAAGCCCTGCTAGCTCGTTTAAATTTTGCAAAAACTTATCGTCGCTCGCCAAAAACTCCCCGCTTGTGTCTTCGGCGGCGTTTGGTGCGTCAAATACGAAAACCACTTTGGCGTTTTTATCGCCAAGGCCCGTTAGCGCATGATTTGCGCTCTTGCAAAGCTCGCATAGATTGCACTCTTTGATGCTTGCATTTAGCTCGGCAAGGCTTCTTGGTAAGGCCGCGGACGAAGGCGAAAAATCGGCAAATTTATACCCGAAGGCCCTAAGATAGTAAAGTTCTCTTAAAATTTCGTTTGCGTAACTCATCGCGCGATGATATCCAAAAGTGCGTTAAAAACAGATAAATCAAAGTGCTAGTTTGCTTAAATTTTCGCCGTCCAAGCGGTAGTTTCGCCACTGCTCGGACTGGTTTTTCGCGCCCATTTTTTCGTAAAATTTAATGCCGGGCTCGTTCCAGCGCAGGCACGCCAACTCGAGGCGTTGGAGGTTTTCGTCCTTGCAAATTTTAGCTAGATGCTTAAAAAACTCCTTTCCTATGCCTTTGTTGCGATACTCTTTTTGGACGTATAAATCCTCCAAATACATCCCGCCAAGTCCCAAAAAAGTGGAAAAGGTGTAAAAATATATCGCGTAGGCGATGATTTTACCCTCGCTTTCGCAGACTAAAATCTCGGCGTAGTTTTTCTCAAAAACAGACTCCGCGAAAATTTCGGGCGTAAATTTTACATCGTTGCTCATTTTTTCGTATTCGGCTAGTTCTTTAACCAGCTCGCAAACGGCTATAATGTCGGCTCTAACGGCTTTTCTAATAACGTAAGGCAAATTTGCTCCTAAATTTTAATAAGCGATTATATTTTTATTATTTTAAAACGAAGTTTAAAAATTTATTAAAAGGATTTTAAGCGATTTGTTGATAAAATCACCGACTTATATCAAAATCACCATAAGGAAAAATTTATGAAAAGAACATACCAACCTCATAAAACCCCTAGAAAACGCACTCACGGGTTTCGCGTCCGCATGAAAACTAAGAACGGCCGCAAAGTGCTAAACGCAAGACGCGCAAAAGGCAGAGCAAGATTGGCCGTTTAAGCAAATTTAGCCCTATAAGCAGCCAAAAGGAGTTTTCAAGCGTCTACAAAGAGGCCGTCAAATGGCACTGCGAGGAGGCGATAGTCTTTTTTAAGCCTTGCAATGAAAACAAACTAGCCGTCGTAGCCAGCAAAAAGGTGGGCAAAGCCGTCGTTCGCAACCGATGTAAAAGACTTTTGCGAGCGGTCGTCGTCGAGATTTCAAATGAGCTTGCGGACGGCATTTATGTGATAGTCGTTAAAAACGGGCTAGATAAAAGCTCGTTTTTAAAGCTCAAAAAAAATATCTCTTGGGCTATGAAAAAACTCGGATGTATAAAATCAGGCATATGAAAATGATAAAACAAGCTATTTTATTTTTGATAAAAGCGTATCAAGATTATATCTCCAAATTTACTCCGAAGTCTTGCAGATACTATCCATCTTGCTCCGAATTTGCCGTTTGGCAGTTCAAATTTAACGGCTTTTTCTCGGCGCTTTTTGCGGTTATTTTTAGAATTTTACGCTGTAATCAACTCTTTAAGGGCGGCATCGACTACCCTGTCATCAGTAAAAATTTCAACTCTTTTTTTATATCCAATCAAAATTTAAAATCACATATCGCATTTTGGTTCGTCCCGTATAAAAAAAATAAATTCTACGTTATTAAAAATTTAGACTTTCAAAAGGAAAAATAGTGTTAGACAATATGTCAGTTCAAAAACGCGTGTTATTAGCGACCGTTTTATCTTTTATCTTTTTTATCGCTTACGATTATTTTTTTATTCCTAAAAATTTGCCGTTAGATCAAAACCAAACCGTAGCTGCGCAGCAATCAAGCCAGGCAAACGCCGCTCCGAG
>NZ_AOTD01000084.1 GCF_000344295.2 Campylobacter showae CC57C
ATTAAATCTAGTTAGCCTCTAACCACCATTACCTATTTTTTACAATCTAAAACATTTCAATAAAATCCAAAAGCAACCAGCTCATCATGTTTTACTTTTAAATACTTCACAGTAAAATCTCGAATTTCTTAAATTACTACTCACTAAAGCGGTAAATTTAGCTAAATTTACTCGTGCGGACTTAAATTTGATCTCCAAATTTGACCCCAGGTTTTTAGATAGATCAAATTTAATTTGGCGCCAATTTCTACCCAAATAGACCTCAAAAATTTAAGCTTATTTTTTATACAATCGATCTCAAATCCAAAAAGCGGAATTTAAGATGAAATTTATCCCCAAAACCTTGCCTTTCGTAGAATTTATCGCGCTTATGGCGCTTCTTACGTCGCTTGGAGCTATGAGCACCGACGCGATGTTGCCCGCACTCATGCAGATCGGCCTGGATCTTGGCGTTACGCAGATAAATCAAACCCAGCTCGTCATCTCCTCGATGTTTGCGGGCTTTGCCGTCGGACAGATATTTTATGGGCCGCTTAGCGACTTTATCGGGCGACGAAACGCCGTACTGCTCGCGCTTGCGATATTTACGGCAAGCTCATTTATTTCGGTCGTCACGAGCGATTTTACCGCGCTTTTGGCGAGCAGATTTTTCCAGGGACTAGGCGCTGCGGGCCCTAGGATCATCGCGATGGCGCTTATCCGCGATCTTTACGAGGGGCGCGCGATGGCTCGCGTGATGAGCTTTATCGCGGCAGTTTTTATCATCGTGCCGGCACTTGCTCCGATCATTGGCGGTTTTATCTTTAAAATTTATAATTGGCGCAGCATATTTTTGATGCTTACTTTTATGGGACTTGCGTGCCTAGCGTGGTTTGGACTGCGCCAGAGCGAGACTCTGCCTGCGCAAAACCGCAATAAATTTAGCCTAAATTTGATAAAAAGCGAAGCCGCGCAGGTAGTGAAAAATAGACGTACCGCAGGCTACACGATCGTTTTGGGGCTGATTTTTGGGATGTTTTTGAGCTATATCAGCACCGCTCAGCAGATTTTTGAGGTGAGTTACAAGCTAGGCGACGAATTTCCTATATATTTTGCGATAAACGCCCTAACCCTGGGTGTCGCATCGATGATAAACGCAAAGCTCGTGATGATCTACGGCATGCGCTACCTTAGCATGCGCGCCATGGGAGCGTTTTGCGTTATCGCGGTCGCGTTTTTGCCAGTCGTTCTTGCGTATGACGGAGTGCCGCCGCTGTGGACTTTTATGGCGTTTTGCATGAGTAGCTTTTTTTGCGTGAGCATACTTTTTGGCAACCTAAACGCGATGGCGATGGAGCCTATGGGCAAGATCGCTGGCATGGCGGCTGCGCTGATCGGCTCGGTTTCGACCTTTATCTCGCTTCCTATCGGAGTCGCGATCGGGCAGCTATTTGAGGGGACGCTACTGCCGATGGTTGCGAGCTTTGCGCTTATCGGAGCGGCGGCGTTTGCGCTACTTTACAAGACTTCAAAGATTTCTGATGAGTAAAAAACTAGCCGAGTTTTATCAAATTTGAGCGGCAAATTCGGCTACGTTTTTGTTTATCGCGCCGTCCGCAAAAGCGCCTTATAAAGCAAATTTACGCTATCATTGCGCAAATTTAAAGGCAAAATATGAAACCCAAATACAGCTTTTTCAAAAACTCCAAATTCGCATTCGAGGGGCTTGCCGCGATGCTAAAAAACGAGGCAGCGTTTCGCTTTGAGCTTTGCGTCATCGCCCCGCTTGCGTTAGTTTCGCTGTTTTTGCCCGTTTCTGCCGCGCAGCACGCGCTACTGATCGCCGTTTTCGGGCTCGTTTTGGTCTGCGAGTGCCTAAATACCGCGATCGAAGCGGTAGTGGATCTCGTTTCGCCGGGCTTTCATCCGCTGGCTAAAATCGCCAAAGACTGCGCCTCAGCCGCCGTTTGCCTCTCTATCGGCACGGCTGTGATAACTTGGGCGTGGACGCTTTTTGTGTTGCTATTTTAACGAGTAAAATTTGACCAAAGTGGCTACCAAATTTACACCAAAATCTAAATTTAAAAGTTCAAATTTATATCTAACGTCAAATTTGAGCTCAAATTTTACCGCTAAAGACTAAAGCTTTAAGCTTTTTTTGGATAAAGTTTCACTCTTATTATCAATATTAGGAAAGCTATGAAGCTACGTATTTCTTGGTTTAAATTTACGCTTTTAAACGCCGTTTTTATCGCCGCGCTAAATTTCGCATTATTTAAATTTGCCTACTCAAAGCTTAGTTTTGACGCGGACGCGCCTATGGCCGCGAGTCTGCCGATCATCTATTTTTCTCTTCTTTGCGCGCTCTTTTCTCTCGTTTTTTTGCCCTATCTAGCTAAGCCCGTTAGTATCGCTGCGATTGCCATTACGTGCGGTAGCAGCTACTTCATGCAAAGCTATGGTATCATAATCGATAGCGAAATGATAAGAAACGTCGCGCAAACGGACGCGGGCGAAGTGTTAAGCTTTTTAAATCCAAAACTCGTTTGCTACATGCTATTTTTGGGCGTTTTGCCCTGCCTTTTGGTCGCGTTTATAAGGATCGAGTACGGCGGCGCAAGGCGGCATATAAAGGTCAAATTTGCTTCATTTTTCGGGTTTCTAGCACTCGCGGCGGCTCTGTTTTTGCTGCAAACCAAATCATTCATCCCGTTTTTTCGAGAAAACAGCTTCATCAGAGCCTACAACCTGCCGTTTTATCCGATTTACGCGGCGCAAAAATACATAAAAATGGAGTTTTTCAAGCCTGAATTTAAACAAATCGGCATGGACGCCACGATGAAGCCGAGCCGCGAGCGACGGTTGATGGTGCTGATCGTGGGCGAAACGGCCCGCGCGAAAAACTATTCGCTCGGCGGATACGCTAAAAACGACACGAATTTTTACACGAAAAATGAGCCCAATTTAGTCTATTTTAGCGATGCTCGCTCGTGCGGAACGGCTACAGCCGTCTCGCTGCCGTGCTTGTTTTCAAAATCCACGAGAAGCGAGTACAGTAGCAAAGAATTTAGCGAAAACGCGCTTGATATCCTAAAACGCGCGGGCGTCAAGGTCGTGTGGCTGGGCAACAACTCGGGCAAATGTAAGGGCGTTTGCGACCGCTTGGACGCGGGCGACGTCGAGTATTTTGACGCGGGATACGATACGAATATGCTGCCCTCCCTCAAAAAACGCCTCACAAATCTCGCGCAAAACGAGATCATCGTCCTACATTTGCAAGGCTCGCACGGCCCGGCATATCACGCCCGCTATCCGAGCGAATTTCGCAAATTTACCCCGACTTGCGACACGAGCGAGCTTAGCTCCTGCGATAGCGATAGCATCGTAAACACCTACGACAACACGCTGCTTTTTACGGATTTTTTTGTTGGCGAGGTCATCAAGGCGGTCAAGGACGCGGGCGGCGATAAAAGCGCGGTTTGGTACTTCTCGGACCACGGCGAAAGCCTGGGCGAAAACGGCATCTACTTGCACGGTATGCCCTACGCCATCGCGCCCGAGGCGCAAAAGCACATCCCTATGATGGCGTACGCAAGCGATGAAGCGACGCTAGCTCGTCTGCGCGCCCAAAAAGACGACGCCGTCTCGCACGATAATGTTTTTAGTTCGCTGCTGGGGTTTTTTGGGGTGGAAACAAAAGAATATGATAAAAGCCTCGACATATTTGGCAACGTCGAGTAATTTGCGGCTTGTCTCGCGAGCGTCTTTAACGGAGCTAGTA
>NZ_AOTD01000085.1 GCF_000344295.2 Campylobacter showae CC57C
AAAGTCTTGTGCGGATGCTACATAATACCGCAATTATCACGCTCATGCTATGTTTTTTACCAATGGTCAAAATCAAAGAGAGTATGCCGACACAAAAATAGCAATGGACATAGGATATTACTGGACTAATGTGGTTACTAAGGGCAAGGGGTATTATAATAACTGCAATATGAATACTTACAAGCACAACGGTATTGGTAGAATTTTATACAATGACAAAACAAGGATAAAAAATTTAAAAGAAAATGTGGCTCCTTACTTTTGCAAAGGCGAACAAAATATCACAACCCCTGATGGAAAGTGTATTAGAGCGTTACGGCGTGGTCTAATGCCAAGAAAAACCAATAAGGGCAGACCAAGAAAATACAATAAAAACATTAATTAAGCAGACATAAAATATGTTATAATCGCATATATCAAAAACAATGCAAAAATAGAAGGAAGCAAGAGACAAACTAGTTTTTGTAAATTTAATAAAATATTTGCATGTGAATTTTGAAGAATTATTATTTGCAATATTTTAACGAAATATAAGTTAAGTATCTACTTAAAAATATTAATTAAAGGAAAATAGAATGAAAAAGTTTATTGTTGCGTTATCGCTATTAACAGGAACACTATTCGCAAACGGTAATGTGGGGTACATATCTACTGCAGTAGATGACGCATTCCATTATGAGGATGGTAAAAAAGAGGTTAATAGTGAGATCGGTTTTGTGCTATGTACAGATAGAGCTAAAACACCATATTGTATTGTAAGTAAAGGTGGTGTTAACTGGGACGACATAGAAGCATTGGTAGCTAAGAATGGCGAAACATTTAAAGATGAATACGATCTATCACCAGATGACTACACTATGACGTGGCGCGGAGT
Source organism: Campylobacter showae CC57C (assembly GCF_000344295.2). Classification (GTDB taxonomy): domain Bacteria; phylum Campylobacterota; class Campylobacteria; order Campylobacterales; family Campylobacteraceae; genus Campylobacter_A; species Campylobacter_A showae_B. The sequence goes on from NZ_AOTD01000085.1 coordinate 875, forward strand.
TATAGTGGGCTGGTACGCTATGTATGGTAGACACTACGACGGTAGAACTGAAGATACAGCTACATCGCTTAAATATAGAACTGGTAGGATAATAGCTCCTAGCGACTTAATGTTTGTACATAAAAACAAGGTAAATGAAGTAGTAGCCATTGAAGCAGATGGCGTAAAGATGTCTATAGATAAATACCTAGAAACATACTTAATGTCTAACAAGAGATCGTCTGTAATGGATGCTGTTAACGAGGCCGCTGACGAGGTAGCTAAAGAAAACACTCAACGACAACAGTATGAAGTAGAGCAAGCTACAGAACCAGTGATAGAACTAAAAGTCGGCAATTATGTAGAAGTGCTTACGCGGGCGTCTCTTGCAACACTTATTATTACAGCAGTAGACAACGACGTAAGCATAAATAGTATAATTCTTAATAGAGGTAATTGTTCTGTACAAGATAAAATTGGAAACATTTTTACAGGAAAATTTGAGAAAGTATTTCCCATGAAAATGCAATATGGTCAACAGAGGAAATTAGGTACCTACTGCCAAAATATAAAAGAGGTAGTGATCGAAACCAATAAAGGAACATGGACGTTCACTGTAAATGATTAAAATAATAAGATCTGGTAACCTATTATGGTTACCAGATCTATATTTTTTATTGTTTCTCGATATAATCTATAATATCAGTATAAGCTAAAGCTACGTTAAATAGCATATAGTTGTTTTATTCTTATTTAGCTCAAATGCTTTACTTTTAAGCAATGAGATGATTGTTATGGAACTGAACTAAATAAAACACTACTTGGAATATTCACTATTGATAACACTTTTGACATAAGCAAAAAAGAACTCTTTTTAGATGGTAAAGTCTATATAGCAAATGTAGTAGTTTAGCTCTTAATCCTAGATCAACCAAGCCAAAAAAATTAATAAAGTCACTTCTTAAAACATATGAGCTTAAACAATAGATAAAAAGATTAAGAACTATTTATCCAAACATAAGTAAGGATAATTATATTATCTACTAAGTGTTGTATTTGTAAAGCAAGTTGTGAAAATATTATAAAAACCACTAAAGACTATTGCTAATAGTGAACAAAAACATTTTTATATCATATTTTAAGCTATAAATTATACTTTATTAGATACTATTTTAAGTATAAAAGGAGCTAAAATGCAAACAATACAAGCAAAATACACAGCCAGTATGAGCGAGCTTAAAAAATCTCCAGCACAAATTTTAAAACAAGCTGGAGATGAAGTAGTAGCCATACTAAACCACAACATACCGAGTGCATATCTAGTGCCTAGCCACGTCTATGAAAAGATGATGGAAGCGTTAGATGAGATGAAATTTGGCAAAGAAGTCACAACTGCACTAAAAAGTGGCGAAAAGCCAGTGAGGGTTAGCCTAGATGAGCTATGAGCTAGAATTTCTACCAAGTGCTTTAAAACAATAACATAAGCTTGATAATAGAATAAAATCTCAGTTTAAGAAAAAACTCTCACAAAGACCATAGGAGCCAAAAGTCGCTAAAGACAAGCTGTCAGGCTGTGAAAATATCTACAAGATAAAACTACGTGTGCTAGATATAGACTGGCTTATGAAGTAATAGATGAGCGAGTGGTTGTGCTGGTACTTTGTCGTCGGCAAGAGAGAAAATAATAAAGTGTACGATGAACTAAACAGCCGGACTAAGTAAATTTTACTACAATAGCCCTGCTGACAGCCATAATATCAATTTATTATTTTACTCTTTTGAAGAAATCATCCAGACTCTCAGCGGCCACTTCTCGCCTTACTTTTGAATATCTCTTTGTAACATTTATAGAAGTATGTCCTAAAATAGAGGCTATTTGCTCTAATGTTTTACCCTCTGAAACCAAAACCCCGCCTATCAAGTGTCTCAAATCATGAATTCTTATCCTAATCCCCACCTTTGCAAGTACCTTTTCCCAGTGTGGTCTTATTGTGTTTTTATCTATTTTTTTGCTTCTATCTTTTATTGAGTGAAATATATAGCCGCTACTTTGCCTGTCTATATTGTCAAGAGTCTCTATTAGCTCCGCACTTAGCTTATAAGTCATTGGCTTTCTGACCTTGTTATTTTCGTATCTTATATTGTAGACCCCATTAGCTAAATTTATATCCCTCCACTCTAAACTCAACACTTCATTTAGTCTTCTTCCGTGTGAAAGCCAAACAAATATACTCCTATACGGCTCTGCCGGATAACTATATAACGTTTCATACAGCTCTTTTATCTTTTCATCGTCTAGCTCAATGTTAACTTGGTTGTCAAATTTCGGTATCTGGATCAAGCTTGCAGGATTTGTCTTTACCGTGCCTTCTAAAACATATAGATTAAACATTGGACGAAGAGCTTCTTTAACGGATTTTGAGGTTCTAGGGCTCATACCTAAATCTAGCATTTTATTCACTATGCTTTGCAGCATTTCGGTGGTAATGTGGGTTATAGGCGTTTTGGCTAGCTTAGAATCAGACAGTATCCATTTATTTGTAAATAGATTATAGGAAGCAAGCGTATTTGAGGATAGTTGATTTTTCTTCATATCCATATATCTGCCCCACGCCTGACTTAATGTCGGTATTTTTATTTTTATCTCTTTATGCTTACCCTCTTTGAGCTTGCTCAAAAGCCCTTCTCTTTTTGACGCCACCTCCTTAATTGCTTGCAAGAAAGTGATTTTTTTATTAAAGGAATATGTTTTCTTTGTTTGAGTTCTCATGCCGCTAATATTTACAATAGTAATTCTTAATATCAGTTTATAGTCTCTACTAATGTAAGTTGGAGCTTTTACGATCTCTTTTCCAGCGAACAAATCGTCATTATTTACAAAATATATGTTTTTACAATCCGCTTTATCAAGTTTGACTTTAATCAGCTTATCCGCCACAGCAAAATCCTATATCTATATGATCAAATTTTTGTTAGGGTACACATTAGGGTACACATTTTTATAGCAAATTGTATAAAATTGTCGCTTATAAGGAAATTATAAATATACTAAAATAGCGTAAAATAGGGTATTTATAGAAAGTTATAATAATCTATAGTTTAGTAAAGGCCCAGACTCAAAATCTGGTAAGGGCAACCTT
>NZ_AOTD01000086.1 GCF_000344295.2 Campylobacter showae CC57C
CCGTAAAACGTCCTGCCGTAAAATCCGCCCGCGACGTGAAATTTATCCATCGAATTATCGAGCAAATCCGTCACGAAAAAATAATCATCCCTTGGCGCGCGGTCAAATTGATTTTCCGGAAACGCGCTTTGAGCGACGTTTGGCGTATATGGCGGCGGAGGCGTAAAATCCTTTATCGGATTTATGACGTCAGGATTTGCGCCATTTGCGAGCAGCGCCGTCGCAGCCGCAGCCAGGCTGATAGCTAATCTCATTTAGTATCCTTTATGATAATTTTGATTTTTTGTATCATAATTATATAGAAAAATATTTGAAAAATTCTTGATTTTCGTTAAGATAAGATTTATAAATTTCGCGCGGCTTGGTTTGCAGACGGCGGCAAATTTGACGCTAGCGAAGTTAAATTTGATAAACGTAAATTTTAGGCAAAGAGAGAATAGCCTGAATCGATACGTCAAATTTAAAAACTCAAATTTACATTTTCAAGATGCGGGTCTCGGTTGGTGAAATTTGAAGCCGAAATTTACAAATTTGACTTCAAATTTGAAC
>NZ_AOTD01000087.1 GCF_000344295.2 Campylobacter showae CC57C
TCTGCTCGACTGCGGCGGCGCTTTCTTGGATAGAGTGGGCTTGTTTACTTGCGCCCTCCGTTAAATTTCGCATAGAATCGGCCAAAATTTTAGCCCGCTCTTCTAGCATCTGCGCCTCTTTTAGATTTTCTTTTAGCATGTGACTCACGGCAACTCCGGCACTCTCTATGCCTACGATCATATCTTTTAGGTCGCTTTCTAGCTCCTCTTGCACCTCGACTTTAGCGGTATAGTCGTTTTTGTTGTAGGAATTTAGCACACGCGCGATATCTCTTAAATTTGACGAGATAGAGGCAAAAAAGTGGTTTAGTAGCTCTTTTAGCTCAACTAGCGCAGGGTTGTTTGGATCTGCTTTGATAGTCGCGCCCATATGACCCTTTATCATGAGGTTTGCGATGCCGTTCATCTCCTCGATTAGGGAGCTATCTTTTTTGATGCCGCCTATGACCTTATCGATATTTTCATTAATAGCTCGGCTCATAACGCCAAATTCATCCTTCGTGCTTACGACTAGCTTTTCAGGGGCTTTAGATGCTTCATAAGTAACAAACTTAAACGTATCGTCAAGCTTTTCTTGGATAGTTTTTATCGGGCTTAGCGATTTTTTAAGCAGCACATAGACAAATAACGAAAGCGCGATGATAAACACCGCAGCTAGTATTAGCTGAGCTTTTAAAAGCGGCAAGGTGTTGCTAGAAAAGGTATCCGCGCCGATCGCTGCGACCGCCAGCCAACCGTTTTCGCCGATGGGCAAAACCTTAGCCGTTACATTTTCGCCTTTGTAGTTGACGTATGGTATCAGGCCATTTTCGTCAAACCTTTTTGCTGCGTATTCT
>NZ_AOTD01000088.1 GCF_000344295.2 Campylobacter showae CC57C
GTTTCAAACTCCAACGGAGTAAATTTTAACAGCACCAAAATATACATTTTTAGGGCTATTAAAACTCAAAGTCTATATTTTTACGCCTTAAATTTGCATAAAAAGCAAAATAGTATCGATACGAAATACCCCAAATTTCATCATTTCTAAAATCTTAGAAAAAGCTTTATCGAGATGATTTGGATTTTAAAGTGACGCCTAGAAATTAAATAGCCCGCTGCAATAAGGGCAAATCGACAACCCCAATCCGCCCGTAACGACAAAAGCAAATTTTATAAGTTGGGCGCATTTTGTGTTTTACCACAAACATCCAAAGCAAAATCACAAACGCTATTTTGACGTAAAACAAACACCGTAGCAAGGGTGCAAAAGTCAAATTTGACTTTAAAATGACGCCCCTACCGACAAAATATCAAATTTACCCCCACCTAAACCCCTCATAAGGCGCATCTTCGCAGATACATTTTTTGATCTGATTAGCCTCGCGGCGGATCACCTGCCGCCACGTGAGATTTTGCCCGCTTAGCGAAATCGTTTCACCAAGCCTCGCGATCATCTTTAGCTCGATCTTTTGCACAGCGTCGTTGCTAAATTTTATCCGCCCGGCGTCCGTTTGAAAGTCCTTTGCAGTGATCTCCTTTTTATTTAGCATGCTAAAAATCAGCGTATCGCCCAAAATCGGCTTAAAAATCTCCGCAAGATCTAGGTGCAGGCTCAGCGCACGGTAGTTTGGCTCGTGCAAAAAGCCGATGCGCGGATCAAGCTCGGTTTTGTAAATTTCGCTGAGGCAGACGTTATAAATGTGCGTATTTACGTAGCTTATGAAGCTGTTGATTTTATCGGCGGGCGGGCGCTTGGAGCGGACGGTAAATTTAAAACTTTTTTGATCCGCGATTATTTCGTTCCATTTTTCGTAGTATAGCTTTTGAAACGCCCCTTCCACAGCCATTATCGCAGGCACATCCGCGGCGGCGTTTAGCGCCTCTATGTGGGGCGATACGTCAAATTTTACGCCGTGCCTTTTGCAGTTTGCCGCGTCGTTTAGGATGTGCGCGCGAGTGATCTCGCGGGCGATGTAGACGCGTTTAATGGGATCGTCAAAGGCGCGGACCTGATTTAGTAGCACGAAGCCGCTTTTATTGACCGAGTTTGAGGTGTTTGGATAAAAGTTTCCGCGGAAGCTCTGATAAGGACTAAAAATGTGCAAAAGGACGTTGTTGTCGGCCAGAAACGCCATAGTGTAGGTATCGATCTGTACTTTTGCCAGCACGTAAATTTCATCGATCGCGTTTATCGGCAAAATTTTACTAGCGGCGAGCGCGCCCGCATCGTCAAATTTATCAAAATAGATATTGTTATCTTGCCTGCGAAGTCTGCCTGCGCTCAAAATAAAATGCGTCCTGTCGCTTTTTTGCATCTTTTTTCCTTAAATTTAGCTGGGATTTCAAGCGCCGCCAAACTCGGCAAATTTACGCGAGCAAATTTAACTAAACAGCGCGCCGCTTTTATCCTGTCCGATTACGATACGCTTGGAGTATTTCAGCGAACTAAACGTATAAATCACGATAGAATCAAGCTGCGCAATGCACTCTTTTTGCAAAATCGCGGTTAGTTTTTTAAAATCGCTCTCGCGAATCTCGCCTTCAAAAACGGAAAACTGCACTCGCGGCAAAAACTTCTCGACCGCCTTTCTGATGCGGTCTGCGTTGTTTTTCTCTTTTTGCTCGGCGCCGGCAATGTCGTAAAATAAAATCACGTACATTTTAATCTAACTCACGCAATATCCGCTATAAGCGCAGTTTGCACAAAATTTGCCCTGCGTAAATTTCGGCGGCCTCTCTAGGTTTGCAAGTGTCGTTATCTCGCTTAAAATTTGCTCGATCAGAGCGAAATTTTCGCTACTATCATCCACCAAAATCACCTTTTTACCGCTGATTAGTTTGCCTTTTACCTCTTTTAAATTTAAGCCCGTTTTTAAAAGATAGACGTAAAAAAGTAGCTGCATCTTGCCCGCAAGCTCGTTTTTTAGGCTTTTCTTATATTCTGTAATCAAGTAGTGCCCGCGCTGCTTGGAAAGTTTGTCGAATTTCAAATTACAAAATGCAAACTCCTGCAAATCGCTCTCTTTGATGTCCGCCAGCGCCTTGCCCATCAGCACGTTTTCATCCTCCTGATCGGCGTGGATATGATGCGCGTAAAGCCATGCCTCGCGCTTGCAGGTGACATAATAATTCACAAGCGTGCCAGTGATTTGGTCTTTGCAAAACATTAGTCGAATACCTCGTCCTCTATGTCTAAATTCGTATCTTTTTTAAGGCCGTAGTCGTCGCTATAAAAATAAGACGAGCCAAACGGCAGATAAAACATATCTTTTAGTCCGTTTATTTGCTTTAAATTAGGCGTCAATTTCTCTTTATCTTTAAACGTTACGTTAATACTAAATTTCGATAACTTTCTGATATGATTTTTTAAAATATCTCGTATCGTAAATTCGCTATTTGAGCTATTTTTAATTTCAAGAATTTTAGCCTCAAAGTCCTTGATAAAATTTTCTTTAGCTTCGATTATTAACGTTTGTTTGTGATTGTCCTTCATAACTTCTTCGATTTTATGGTTTATATTTTCGAATTCTAGCTTTTTTATCTCGCTTTGTATATATAAATTTTCTAGTTGATCGCTGATTTTCTGAAAATAAAAATTTGAAATTTCTAAAATTTCGCTCTCTCTCACCTCTCTTTGTTTGAAAATTTCTAAAATCGCTTTGCTTACTTTCTGTAAATCGCCGTAAATCAAATTTGTAAATTTACTTATTTCGGGAAAGACGTATAGCTCGCCGCGAATTTCTCCAAAATGCCTATTTACGCGGCCTGCGGTTTGTATGACAGAGCTAATGGGCGAGACTTCGCGAAAACCCACGTCAAAATCAAGATCCACTCCTGCCTCGATAGACTGCGTGGAGATAAGTAAAATTTTACTCGCAAGTGGATCGTCTTTATTTGTATTTATTGCGCGTTTTACCGCCTCGATAGTGGCGTGTTTTTGGTCCTTATACATATATTCGTTTAGGCAAAAACAATTAAATTTTTCTCTTAGTTTTACGAACAGCTCCTGCGCTTTTTTAATCGTATTTACGACGACGAGGGTATTTTTATCGCTTGCGGTCTCGCAAATCTTTTCTAAAAGATCCTCTTCGCCGCTTACGTCAAGCCATTTTATGACGTATCTATCCTGCTTTGAAAAATACTCCAAATTTGAAATTTCTTTAAAATTTTCGCTTTTTATAACCGGCATCGTCGCCGACATAAATATAAAAATAGTGCCGAGCCGCTGCGAGATGATCTCGCAAAGCAGGATAAAATCTTTTCTAAATTTATATGGGATCGCTTGCGCCTCGTCGAGGATAACGACGCTATTTTTGAGCTGATTAAATTTGACATTATCTTTGTTTTTATTACCAAATAGCGCAAATATCAGCTGATAAAGTGTAGTTACATTTATCTCGCCGCTAAAAGATTCCATCAAAAATTTGATCTTAGAATATCTATCCTCCTCGGTTAGATTTTCTTCATCTATTGTCGTTTTGTGGTGAGCCTTGCTAACCAAAATATCGCTATTTTTATAAATTTTCGCGACTATATCGTAGGTTTGATCGATTATCGAAGTGAAAGGAAGCACATAAATTATGCGTGATTTGTTAAATTTCAATGAAAAATTTAGAGCGGTCAAGGTCTTGCCATAGCCCGTAGGCGCAGTCAAAGTAAAAAGTTTGTAATTTTCGTCAAAGTTGTTTAAGACAAATTTTCTAAACGCATCTCGCTTTTCATTTGGTGGCAAATTTTGGATATCACTCTCTAAAACATCTATCGGTATCTCTTTTGTTTCTTGTTTTGGCATGCTAAAGATAGCCTCAAATTTATCGCTATAAACTAAATTTGAATATAGGCTTTTAAAATTTATGAAATCCTCGTAAGTAAATTTGTGTCTGTACTGCAATAAAATTAAGTATTGGCGAAGCTTTTTGGCTTTACCCAAGAACTCATCTTTTTTTGTAGATAATCCCGAATAAACCTGGATATTTTTAGCAGCATTAGCTACTTCTTCCCAGTATTCTAGCTCTTTTGAGTTTTTAAAAAATTTATTTGCCTCCCTGGCTAGCATCATCAAATTTACCGCGTCGCCGTGGTGCGAAACGATGGCAAGAAAGCCAAATAGAGTCGGTATTTCATCAAATTTTGAATTTAGCAAGAAAAAATATGCCGACAAAAGCGAGTGGTTTTTATCCAGCTTATCGTTTGAGGTGTCTCTGATGTAAATTTGAAAATTATTTTTTAGTTTTGCGATGTCGTGATAGAGTTTTACCTGCTTATCTAGCTCTTCATCGCCGGGAGAGATCATATTTTTTATATGGTTTTCTAAAAGTTTATTTGG
>NZ_AOTD01000089.1 GCF_000344295.2 Campylobacter showae CC57C
TTCCTGATAGGTCATACATAGCATATGTGGGCCCAGAATACAATAGAATAATGTCTGACTTTAAGTCAAAAGTATATTAATATATGGAATAAAAATTGCTTACTTCTTAAGACATAAACTATGCTCAAGGAGCAAGCAATGAATTCTTCTATTCAAAAATCCTTTCAACAATATGGCTCTATAGTTTCTCAAGCAAAAGAGCAGCGAGCAAAAAAAGAAGCTGGCGGGACGAGCTTTGGGGCTCAAATTTTGACTCAGTCCGCAGCAAGCTTAGGATTGGCGACACAGGCAGAAAAGAGCCTACAAACAAACACTCGTATATCTTCAGAATCCACAGTAGCTCCGAGAAATAGTCTAGCAGATTCAATAACAAAGGTTAAATTTCAATCCAATGTTTATGGTTATAGCATGGATAGCGAGGGTTTTATGGGGGCAGACTTTAATAAGGCAGCCGGCCTTCCTTCAAATTTTAAGATTAAAAAAAAAAGTTTAGATGAATTTATTAGACATGCCACAAAAGACAATAATTTAAACGGTTTTTTATTTGCCAATGTAACAGGTAAACTATTTGGCAACAATGTATTTGACGACATAGATATAGCAAATACTATAGGTCAATATTATAATATATTTTCTCAAGTTATGGGGGATAATCTCAATAAAGACTATTTTACAGATAGCGATTTGCTAAACCTACCAAAAGGCTATAGCTCAAAAGGGATGGAAACATTTAATATAAGAGGCAATCTAACAGAAAAAAGAAACATAAATTTTTTAAATGATAGAAGTGAAGAAAAAGTAACAAATATTTATAGAAACAACTTCGAGGAAGCGAGTAAACTCAAAAATGATCTTAAAGAAGTTGGTGTAGATTTTAATTTGCACCAACTAGATTTTAGTCCAAAAAGTCTAAGAACAAATTACTCACGTAATGCTTGGGGCTTTAACCCTGATATGTCAGTATATCAAAATAGTAACGGGTATACTAAAGAAGCTTTATTTATGAGTTTCTTAAAGAGCGAAAACCCTATGATACTTGAAGGCGGAACAACAAAAGTAAAAGATAGTGTATTAGCAAATAATATAACCATAGCGGCTCAAACGGCCGAATTTAGGAATTTTAGAGAAGAACTAGAAAAAGTAGAAAAAATTATGCAAAGCGAAGAAGCACTAAAAAGAACAATAAAAGAACATTTAAAATATAAAGTCATGGAACTAGATGATAAAAAAATATCAAAAATTTCAAGTGATTTATTTAATAGATTTACTCAAATTTATAGGGATACCAAAATTAAAAATATGCTATAATATAAGAAACGCTTCAAATGATAATAGCTTCTGTGTTGTTAGAAGTTATACTTTACCTCAGATCCAATATTTATAAATTAAAACAGATAGAGCCTAGAAGTATTATAATTTTGTCTCTTTTGGGTCTTTGTGGTGCAAATATATAATACTTGTCCAAGTTTCAGCATAAACGACAATCTTGTTATTTGGGATGAGGCAAAATAATTTGTGCTAAATCAAACATAATAATGTATTCTCTAGCATCAGGCCTTGATACAATAGGGGCATTTGAGAGAAAACTACGGATTATAAAGGAACAAATTTTGCTTATCCTTCTTTAAATTGCTTTTTAAGAAGGATAAGTCGTGAACGTCTCCGCCGCTAAGATAAATTATTCGTTCGATACTATCCAAAGCTCAAGAAAAGAGGCAAGCCAAAACGCAGGAAGTTAGCTTCGCAAGTCTTATTCAAAACACTAGTGCGTCTGGTGTTACCGCATTTAAAACATACGATCTGACGTCAAGCGGCGCGCAAGATCAAAATTTAAACTCGTTAAAATTTGGATCAAATTTGGCTTACGGATACTCGGTGGATAATCTCGGCTATATGGGTAGCGATTTTAACAAAGCCGCCGGCCTTCCCGAAAATTTCAAAATCCACAAAAGCTCTATCGATGAGATAATGAGGTTTAACAATAAGACTTATTTGTTTACGCCCTCGCCGGATCAAAAGCCCTTTGAAAATATCGACGTAGCCGATACGGTGAAACAATACTATAAGCTTTTTAACGCAGTCGTCCCTGAAGGCAAAGAAACGTATAGCCAAAGCGACTTAGAAAAGCTACCCAAGGGCTTTAGCGTAAATATCAATCAAAAACCGTTTGGCAAGAGTAATTTTTTAAAAGACGTTAGCCTATTTGCCGTATCAAACGTCTATAGTACTCAAACTCAGCTACAAGACGCCGGCGAACTCTCAAGCGATATTAAAAAATACGGAGTTAGCCTTAGCGTATATCCTTTAAATTTTTCTACTCTAGGCTCGTCAAATTTGCAGGAAAAAGACGGCTTTAGCTTTAACCCAGATACGTCGGTCTACGAAAAAGAGGGTGGATACGCCAGAGAGGGCGTATTTATGCAGTTTTTAAAAGGCTTCCCGCCCATAGCGAGCGATAGCGGGGAAACTAGGCTAACGGATCAAGTCCAAACATACGCGCAAGATATGAGAAGCCAAAGCTTTGATGATATGCCCATAACCATATCTGATTTTCTAAAAAATACCAAAATCATAAAGGAATTTTTAAAGAAAATTATCGAAGACGGGCTCATGAGCCTGAGCGGCAACGAAACTGCGGATAGCATAGTGGATAAGCTAGCACTAAGGCTGGAGGCGTTTCAAAAAGAAACCGTCCGCCCTAAAGGCGAAACGAATATCTAGCCTGATATTTTATTACTACAATTGGCTTCTTGGTTTATGCTAAAGAAAAGTCGTTTTTGTCCGATATAGTCTCAAAGGATTGAAAATGATAAATGGCTCAAATTTAAACATTTCTACGGCAAAT
>NZ_AOTD01000090.1 GCF_000344295.2 Campylobacter showae CC57C
GCCTTTTCGTCGCTTGAGTTGCTGCGCCAAACCGCGATATTTTCGCTATTTACGCTGCTTGGGGCGTTTTTATTTACCTATTTTTGCCTGCCTTTTATATTTGAGGGTGCCACGTTTTCGCAAAGCGCTGTATTTTCAAGGTTTTTTGATAAATTTGCAGGGTTTTGCGAGCGCGCGGCGGGAGCGATAAATTTAAAAGCTTTCCTCGCCGCATTTGCGCTTTGCGCGGGAATTTTGGCGCTAAATTTTAAAAGTCTAAGCGCGCCCGAGCAGATCAAAGACTACGCAAGCTCGCCCGCAGAGCTGCTGGAGCAGTCTAAAAAGATCAGCGAAATAACAGGCGCCGCGCCGCAAAACTCCGTCATCGTGCTAAAGGGCGGAGACGATCTAGTCGGCGACGAAAAGCGGCTAATGCGCGAGCTAAAGCAGGCAAATCTCGTCAAAGATTACGCCTCTGTTTCTAAATTTATCCTAAGCCTGGCCGAGCAGGAAAATGTAAAAAATATCTTTAAAGAAGCTGCGCAGGACGAGGAAATCTTTAAAATTTACGCCCAGCTCGGCCTATCCGCCGAGCTAGTAAAATCCGAACTTGAAAAGATCGCAAACGCGCAAACTATCGGCGTTAGCGAGATTTTAGAATTTGACGCGGCGAAAAATTTGACGCGATTTTTACCGAGTAAAAACAGCAGCGCGGTGTATGCCGAGAGGCTAGTGGGCGGCGTAAAAACGGATGAAATTTTAAAAGCAAACGGCGCTTTTAGCGTCGATTTCGTCGGCGCGCTAAATCAAAATTTGACCGAGGCAAAGGCCTGGGCTGCGGCGCTAAAAGGTGGCGCGTTTTTAGTTGCGTTTGCGCTTTTGTGGGCGTTTTTTGGGGCGACTCGCTCGCTTTTGGTTATGGGCGTCATCGCGCTTGGCGTGCTAGCCGTGCTTTGCGGTTTTGCGGCGCTTGGCGTCCACGTAAATATTTTTGCGATTTTCGGGCTCATTTTGGCGAGCGCGGTCGGGATTGATTATCTTATCTTTGCACTAAACGATGACTTGTCGCGGCGGGAGCGCCTATTTGGGATATTTGCCGCGTTTATCACGAGCTTTATCTCGTTTTTTGCGCTTAGTTTTAGCCAGACGCCCGCAGTTAGCGTTTTTGGGCTAGCCGTTAGCCTTTGCGTCGCGTTTTACGGGCTTGCCGCCTGCACGCTTGCTATGAAAAATTTGGCTTAAATTTAGCAAAAAGAGGTATAATCGGCGACTCTAGGGCGCGAAATTTAACCCGCACGGGCGCGCTAAATTTAATAAAACGGAAAGAGAATGCTAAAAATAAACGGCAAAGATGAGGGTGAGTTTATCGGCAAAACCATAGCGCAGCTGCTAGCCGCAAAGGGGCTAAAGCCTGAGCGCATCGCGGTCGAGTTAAACGGCGAAATCTTGCCAAAAGATAAATTTGATACGGCGCTAAGAGACGGCGACTCGGCCGAGATAGTGCATTTTGTAGGCGGAGGTTGAGATGAAAAATGATGAAAAAGACGATATTTTAGAGCTTGGCGGGCATAAATTTAGCTCGCGTTTTATCCTGGGATCGGGTAAATTTTCATTGCCTCTTTTGGAGGCCGCGGTACACGAGGCGGGCGCGCAGATCGTGACGCTGGCGCTTCGCCGCGTAAACGAGGGCGGACTGGAAAATATCTTAGACTTTATCCCAAAGGGCGCGACACTACTGCCAAACACCTCGGGCGCTAGAAATGCCGATGAGTGCGTGCGTATCGCAAAGCTCGCGCGAGAGGCTGGCTGCGGCGACCTCGTGAAGGTTGAGGTTATCAGGGACAGCAAATACCTGCTACCTGATAACTACGAGACGATAAAAGCGACCGAAAAGCTTGCAAATATGGGCTTTGTCGTGATGCCCTATATGTATCCGGACCTAAATGTCGCGCGCGATCTGGCCTCGGCGGGGGCTGCGTGCGTGATGCCTCTGGGTGCGCCGATCGGGACGAACAAAGGCCTTTGTACGCGCGAATTTATCAAAATTTTGCTCGCCGAGATAGACCTGCCTGTGATCGTGGATGCGGGTATCGGCACTCCAGCGCAGGCGTGCGAGGCGATGCAGATGGGCTGCGCTGCCGTGATGGCAAACACCGCTATCGCGACTGCGGGCGACGTAAAAGCGATGGCGCGAGCCTTTGCGCTTGCGATTCAGGCGGGCAGGCTGGCGTATCTATCGGGGCTTGG
>NZ_AOTD01000091.1 GCF_000344295.2 Campylobacter showae CC57C
GCTCGTAGCTGCAAGCAGACCGTAAGTAGAGCCCCTTCCTCTCCCAAAGAAAAGAAAACAGATAAATTGCTAAGGAGCTCTTTTGCTTCGGTTTTACCTCACTTTGCGCTTGCACTCCCTTTGGGAGTTGCCAACAGAGCGCCATCCACCCCCCCTCCATCTCTTTTACATGAAGCAAAAAACCTAAAATTAACCAAGCCAAATTTACTATCGTCGAGATGCTGGTCTCGGCGAGTAAAATTTGCTAAATTTATCTCGGTCAAATTTGCCAAATTTATCCATAAAATTTAACCGGCAAAAGCTAAAAACCAAACTCAGCGTAAAATTCGTTCAGGTAGTCAGAGTAGTAGGTATTGCCGTTTCTGGCGTCAAATTTGCCCGCCAGCTCCAAAACCGTTTTGTAGTCGTTTTCGTCGCCAAACGCGCTAACTGCGATGAAAAATCGCAGGTCGTTTAGATTGTCGTTGCCCTCAAGGATTGCCGCAGAGTGCTTGCGCGCTAAGTTTAGCGCCGTCTCGCGCTCATCTAGCCTAACGGCGATCTCGATGAGCGGGGCGACCATGTTTATGACGCGAGGATTTGACTCGATCGTCGCCGCGGCCTTTGGCAGCAGGGCTTTTGCCTCTTCTATCTTGCCCGTTTTTATCATGCTAAAAAGTATCGGCGTGTAGGTCGTGTGAGGCACCTCGGCACAGGTTAGCTCGCCTGAGAGTATCGGCGCGGCAAGC
>NZ_AOTD01000092.1 GCF_000344295.2 Campylobacter showae CC57C
CCCCCCCCCCCTTTACCCTGAGACCCTCGTCGAAGCTTGACACGAACTCGGTCGAGAGCAGGTTGTCGGAGTCGCTAAAGCTCGCCACGCTTTAGCTCGCTTTGATGTCGTCGGGCACGCTAGCGACGAAAAACTCGCCGTAAAAGTCCGAGTGATCCCGCAGAAGGATGAACTGCTGTTTGGTACACACGGTGGAGCAGCGGTCCTTGAAATCGAGCGTGAAATTTCATATCCGTCATGCAGATAGCGCCACGCTTTGTTTGCTTCCTCCTTGCTTTGATTTGGCACAGGTTTGAAAACTAATGGGTTTTATGTGGACAATTGGACTCTTGTTAAATTCTTCCATTTGTCTTGCTGGACCAAATTTTAGTGTATCAAAGAAGCACTTCTTCTTGCCCAGTTGTGGTAGCAGAAATTATCCAAGCTTCTTACCCAGTATCGTTAGGCTCTCGAGTTTGCCGCACATATCGCAGACTTCGGGTAGTTCGCCCCAGCGCGCGAAGCCAAATTTCGCAAATAAATTTAGGCTAGCGGCATTGCTCGAAAATATCAGCGCGACGATGTTTTTGATGCCGAATTCGGGCGCGCGTTCAAGCATAAAATTTACCAGCCGCCCGCCCAGTCCTTTGCCGCGAGCGCCCGGCGCGACGTAGACGCTGATCTCGGCCGTGATGCGGTAGCCCTCGCGCGGATGATAGTCGCTGAGGCTGCCCCAGGCTAAGATTTCGCCTTTTTGGTTTGTGGCGGCTATCTTTTGCGCGCCGAAATTTTCGCCGTCTGAGTCAAATTTTCCCTTACAGATCTCGCGCAGCACGTATATCGGGCGATTTGTCGCCTCGTGCGCATCAAACCACGCTTCGCGCTCCTCTATGCCGACCGGATGCAGCGTGGCCGTGGCGTTTCGCTCTAAAACGCTTGCGTTGTAAATGCGCGTGATAGCGGCTAGATCGGCCTTGACTGCGCGCGAGATTTTCTTGCATTTTGAGCCCTTTTGTTAAATTTAACCGATTTTACGTCAAATTTGATTAAAAATAGCAACGAAAACGTCAAATTTGAACGTCGATAAAGGCGCGCACCTAGCCGCCCTAAAAGGCAAATTTGCGTCCAAAGGCGAAATTACCGCAAATTTGAGTTATAATCTCTTTTAAATTTAACCTTGGATAAAGATTTGAAAATAGCGTTTTTTGACTCGGGTATCGGCGGG
>NZ_AOTD01000093.1 GCF_000344295.2 Campylobacter showae CC57C
GTGAAAAAATACGGTGCAGACGAGGCCGGCAAGCTGTATAAAGCACTAAAACAAAAGGCAAAAGAGTATCTAAGTAGGCGCGACGCGACGAAATAAAATTTGCGTTTTGGTTGCGGCTTTTAAAATTTGAGGATTTGCGGTAAAATTTGGACGCGAAATCATAAATCTAAGGGCGAAAATGATCTATCTAGTCGGGTCAAATTTGGAATTTGAAGGCGTAAAGACGCTGGTTTTAAACGAAATAAAATTTAATAAATTTAGCGTAAATTTAGCCGAATTTGACGCGCTGGTTTTGACCTCCAAAAACTCCGTAAACGCGCTAAAATTTAATCAAATTTCGCCCGATAATTTGCAAATTTACTCCATAGGCGAAGGCACTAGCCACGCGGCTAGCGAGTTTGGCTTCGCTCAAATTTACACCGCAAAAAACGCTCACGGCAACGACTTTGCCGCCGAGATCGCACCGCTTCTGCAAGGCAAAAAAACGCTATTTTTAAGAGCGCGAGAGACGGCTTCTAGCGTTGGTGAAATTTTACGCTCAAGCGGCGTAAATTTGACGCAAATAATCGCTTACGAAAACGTTTTTAAACCGCTTTGCGAGGAGCAAAAACCACCTAAAAATTCGGCGATTATTTTTACCGCCCCCTCAGCAGTGCGAAATTTTATACGAAATTTTGGCTGGGATGAGAGCTATAAAGCCGTTGCTATAGGGCTTACAACGGCAAAGGAGCTAGAAATTTTTACCTCGCCCGCAGTAAGCACCCAGCAAAATATAAATTCCTGCGTAAGCCTCGCAAAAACGCTACTTTAAGCTAAAATTTTATATAATAACCTTGCCTGAGTGATTTGGCAGCGTATTTTTACAGGGTCCAACACATTAGTATCGGCGAAGATGTGCGGAACTGTGTGACGTGGCTTCGTTTGAGCGTGCGAGCGCGAGAAGTTGCGACCTAAAGGAACCGCCTATTTGCAAGGTTGGCTTTGAATTTTCGGGCCACTTATATGCGCACCGCTCACTTGGGTTTTTTATTTTTGGAGAAATTATGAAAATTTTGATAATCGGAAGCGGCGGGCGCGAGTACTCAATAGCTCTAAAACTTCAAGAATCCCGCAAACACGAGCTTTTCTTTGCTCCAGGAAACGGAGCTACCTCAAAGCTTGGCACAAATCTAAAACCCAAAGACTATAATCAGCTCGCAGAATTTGCCCAATCAGAGCAAATAGAACTAACGATCGTCGGTCCCGAAGCGCCGCTAAGTGACGGCGTCGTGGATATATTTAAGGCGCGAAATTTAAACATTTTTGGACCAAGCAAGGCTGCGGCTAGACTCGAGGGCAGCAAAGCGTTTATGAAGGATTTTTTAGCTAGAAACGCTATCCGAACGGCTGCTTATCTAAATACCGATGATTACGATGCTGCGGCTAAATTTATCGACTCTCTTGCTGCTCCCGTCGTCGTTAAGGCTGACGGACTGTGTGCTGGCAAAGGGGTGATAATCGCGCAAAGCCGCGATGAAGCAAAGGCTGCGGCTCGCGATATGCTAAGCGGCGAGAGCTTCGGCGAGGCCGGTAAACGCGTGGTCGTAGAGGAGTTTTTAGACGGATTTGAGCTTAGCTTTTTTGCGATTTGCGACGGCGAAAATTTCGTCAGCCTGCCCGTAGCGCAGGATCATAAACGCCTAAAAGACAACGACGAGGGGCCAAATACCGGCGGTATGGGCGCGTACGCTCCTAGTCCGCTAGCAAGCTCTGAACTAATAAAACAGGTCGAAGAAGAGGTCGTAAAACCGACTTTAAAAGGCATGAAAGCTGAAGGAAATCCTTTCTGCGGCGTGCTTTTCGTGGGACTTATGGTGGTTAAGGGCGTGCCGTACGTACTCGAGTTTAACGTGCGTTTCGGCGATCCGGAGTGTGAAGTGCTAATGCCGCTGATCGACGGCGATCTGGGCGAAATTTTACTAAATGCGGCAAACGGCGATCTAAAACCTGTAAAACTAAAGGACGAATTTGCCGTAGGCGTCGTGATGGCTAGTAAAAATTATCCTTTTTCAAACTCGCCTAAGGCTAAAATCAGCGTAAAAAACGTGCCTGAAAACTCGCACATAGCATACGCGGGCGTAAGCGAGCAGAGCGGCGAGATATATGCCGACGGCGGACGGGTGCTCGTGTGCGTGGGGCTTGGCAAAAGCATAAAACAAGCGCAGCAAAAGGCCTATGATCTTTGCGAAAACGTAGAATTTGACGGTGCGCAATACCGAAAAGATATCGCCTGGCAAATTCTAAAAGGGCGCGAATGAGCAGGAGCGTCATAGATAAGCTCGAAAATGAAAATATCACGCTCGCTAGCGTCGGCAAAAGAGTCATCGCGTGGGGGATAGATAAATTTCTCATCTCGTTTTTGTTTTATGCCGTTTACTACGAGAAATTTGACGGACTAGATTACGAGCAGATCAGTGCGCTAGCTATGGAAATGATACCTCAGATAGTCTTGCTCGAGGTTATTTATCAGACGTTTTTTACTTGGTACTGCGGCGCTAGCATCGGTAAGGTCGCGATGAAGATCGTGTGCGTGGATATCGATCTGCTCGATAAACCCGGCTTGCTAAATTCTCTCACTCGCTCTTTGGTACGCATTATCAGCGAAAACGCGTTTTTCCTAGGTTTTGCATGGGCGTTTTCAAATCCATTATTTCAAACGTGGCAAGATAAGGCCGCGAAAACGGTAGTTATAAATGTTTATTAGATTTTTTTTGACGCTTATTTTTGGGGCTTTTAGTTGCTATGCTGTTCAAAATTTCGAGCTTTTGGCCGATGACGTAAAGCGCGACAATGGCATAGTTACCGCAAATAAAAACGTGCTTGTGTATTCGCAAGATTATTTGATGAGCGCAGATAGAGCCGTTTACGATCAGCAAAAAGAGATCTTGGAGCTTTTCGGTAACGTAAATTTGATAAGAAATAAGGACGAAATCTCGCGCTGCTCATACGCAAAGATCGATCTAAATAGTAAAGACAGCAACTACGAGACGCTATTTATGATGAACCGCGATATGGAAGTATGGATGCAGAGCGACGAGAGCAACAGCACGTCTAAATTTTACGAGGTAAACGGCGCGGTCGTATCGAGCTGTAACGTCCAAGACCCGGACTGGAAGATTAAGTTTAGCAGCGGTAAATTAAACCGCGAGAGTAAGTTTTTACACCTTTTTAATCCGATATTTTACGTCGGAAACGTCCCCGTGTTTTATCTGCCGTATTTTGGCTTTTCAACCGATACTCGCAGACGTACCGGACTTTTGCCGCCGGAGTTCGGTTACGGTAAAAATGATGGATTTTACTACAAACAACCGATCTATATCGCCGAATACGACAGCTGGGACTTGCAGTTTGATCCGCAAATCCGTACTAGACGCGGTACGGGTATCTACGGTACGTTTAGATTTGCCGATTCGCCTTATTCTAGGGGCTCGGTGACGCTTGGTGCATTTAGAGATACCGAGAGCTACCGCCAAAGACAGATCGAGAAAAACTCGCTAAGACTCCCTCTGAAAAACAAAACGCATAAGGGCGCTGATGTAAAATATGAGCGAGATAGACTCGTTAAGCACCTGATAAGCGAGGATCTGCAGGAAGGCTTGTGGCTCGATGCGATGGCGCTAAGCGATACCGACTATATAAATTTGAAAAAACGAGGCTCGGGTGGTGACGATAACCCTCTCGTGACCTCAAAACTAAACTATTTCTTGAGTAGCGACAAGCATTACTTCGGCGCATATGCTAGATACTACACGGATACGTCAAAAATCGGTAGTCCGAACGAAAACAAAGATACGCTTCAAGAGTACCCAAGCTTTCAGTATCACAAATTTACAGATAGCTTCATACTGCCGAACGTACTTTATTCGGTCGATCTCCACTCGCACAACTACACGAGAAAAATCGGCGTAAAAGCGACGCAGTACGAATTTAATCTACCGGTTTCATTTCATCTACCTTTAGCGGATGATTATCTTAAATTTTCATATTATCACTATTTATACGCTACTCGCGTGGACTATGCAAACAAAATGTACCGCCCGACCGGAGATGAGGACAAGAGCGCAAACTACATAGAAAACTACCACAAACTCTCGCTCTACACCGACCTAGCTAAGGCTTACGAGAGCTTCTATCATAGTTTAAATTTGGGCGTGGATTACGTAGTTAAAGCTTATAATGAAGGTGACCTACCAGACAGATACGAGACGGCCGAAGACGACGGCAATGTATATGTCTATGATATGCTGAGACGAAAACACCAAAGCTTTATCAATCCTCAGCACACTAGAGACGAGGTTTCGGCCAGAGCTACGCAGTATTTCTTTAATGAAGACGGAAGGAAAATTTTACGCCATACGATTTCGCAGGGTTATTACACCAAAGAAAATAAGCGCTCAAATTTGAAAAATATCATCGGCTGGTATCCGCTACCGAATTTGTCTTTTTACAACAGACTTGAGTATTCGCACGTAAATAAATACTTTGAAAAAGTCCAAAGCGGCGCGAGCTATACGCACGATAAATTCGGCGCTAGCCTCTGGCACACGATGCAAAGAAAAAATGCGCAGGAAAAACAAAACTACTTGCACCTAAACGGTTACGTGGAGCTTCCGTATAACTATAGGTTATTTAGCGGTACTCAGTACGACCTCGAGCGCGACTACAATAAGCAGTGGCAGCTAGGCGTCTCTCACCGCAGAAAGTGCTGGAACTACACCTTTGTCTACGAAGAGGAGCTTGAACCGATCACTGTTAAAGGAGGAGCAGCCGCCAAAAAATCAAGAGGCGTTTACTTCTTTATAAATTTCTATCCGATGGGCGGTGTGCACTACGACTTTTCGGTAGGACAGACGACGCAGGGCGGCAATGAGTAGCTACGAAGACTTTATGTTTGAAAACCAGCTCGAAGCAGCCGAAAAACTGCTCGAAATTTTGCCCAAAAAAGAGCTGGTCGCGGGCGAGTATCTGATGATATGTAGCTCTATAGACTCGGTCATCATGGTCGATAGCGTGGCTCGCGGGCTAAATTTGAGCTATGAGATTTTATTTTGCGAGCGTATTTTTGCGCCGAATAACCCGGAGTGCGAAATCGCGATGGTTAGCGAAAAAGACGACGTAGTGCTAAACGACGAGCTGATTAAAAGCTTTGGTATTAGTTACGATTTCGTTTACGGCGAGGCTGACCGTAAGTACGACGAAAAGATCCTAAAAAACGTCTATAAATTTAGAAAAGGCAATCTTATCGGCGATCTAAAGGATAGAAACATCCTGCTCATCGACGAGGGCTGCGAGACGGGTCTTACAGCGCTAACCTGCCTAAAAACGCTAATGCGCGAGCGGGTAAAATCAGTCACCTACGCTACGCCGCTCATCGCTACTGACGTAGCCGCAGCTATCGCGCCGCTGGTGGATGAAATTTACGCCGTGCACAAGATCGCAAATTTTATCGAAGTGGATTTTTACTACGAAAACAAAATCGAACCAAAACCAGAAACCGTGCTTTCCATATTAGAGGAGAGCCCATTTTATATACCATTACAAAAACAAGGAGATATCAGGGCATGCAGTATTCAATAGAAGTCAATAATCAAGTTGAAATTTACGATATAAACAAGGTCGCCAAGCAAGCTAGCGGCGCGGTGCTTTTACGCGTAAAAAACACCGTAGTTTTAGCCACCGTCGCTCGCGAGGATACGCAAGTTAGCGAGGATTTTTTACCGCTAACGGTGCAATACATCGAAAAAACGTACGCAGCGGGTAGGATTCCCGGCGGTTACGTAAAAAGAGAGACTAAGCCTGGGGATTTTGAGACGCTAACTTCGCGTATCATCGACCGCTCGCTGCGCCCGCTCTTTCCAAAGGGCTACGCGTATCCGACGCAAATAGTCGTGATGGTGCTATCTTGCGATCCCGAAGTCGATCTGCAAGTCGTCGGTCTAAACGCCGCTTCAGTCGCGCTTTATCTTAGCGACATCCCCGTAAATGCGCCCGTTTGCGGCGTGCGCGTGGGATATATAGATAATAAATTCGTAATAAATCCTAGCAACTCCGAGCTAAAAACTTCGGCACTCGATCTTTACGTAGCAGGCGTTAAAGACGAACTTTTGATGATCGAGATGAGAAGTATCCCGACCGAAAAAGACGAGATAGTGCCTATCGCGCTAGATCCTATGATGGATCCGAATTTAAGCGGCGTGATAGCGATGCAGGATATGAACGAATTTAGCGAGGATCTCATCGTGGAGGCGATCGCAGAAGCTGGCAAGGCGATACTTCGCGCCTCAAACGCTTATGAAGAGGCATTTAGCCAGCATAAAAAAGAAGACGCGCAGCTTGAGCTAAAACCGGAGATCGAAAACGAGAGCGTCGCCGTCTATCTAAACGAATTTTATAAAAACGACGTCAAGGCAGCTATAAATCAGATGGCTAAAAGCGAGCGCGCTAGCGAGCTAACCAAGATCGCCAAGCAAATTTTAACCGACGAAGTAGCGCAAAAAGAAGGCTGGGAGGAGGAGGTCATCTCTAACGTCCTAGCTAAATTTAAGAAAAAAATCGTCCGCGAGCAGATCATAAACGAGGGCGTTCGAGCTGACGGCAGAGGGCTTAAAGAGGTTCGCCCGATCAGCATCGAAACAAATATCCTGCCAAACGCTCACGGTAGCTGCCTCTTTACCCGCGGCCAGACGCAAGCCCTCGTGGTGGCGACTCTAGGCACCGACGGCGACGCGCAGATGTATGATATGCTAACGGAAAAAGGCGCCGTGACGGATAAATTTATGTTTAACTACAACTTCCCCGGCTTTAGCGTCGGTGAGGCTAGCCCGCTAAAGGCTCCGGGTAGACGCGAGCTGGGTCACGGCAACCTCGCTAAACGCGCCCTTGCACCTAGTATCGACGTAAATTCGCCTTATACCATCAGACTCGTGTCCGAAATTTTAGAAAGTAACGGATCAAGCTCGATGGCTAGCGTTTGCGGTGGCTCTTTGGCGCTAAGGGCTGCAGGCGTTGATACGCCAAAACTAGTAGCTGGCGTTGCGATGGGACTAATTTTCGAGGGCGAAAAACACGCTGTTCTAACCGACATCATGGGACTAGAGGATCACGACGGCGACATGGACTTTAAGGTCGCGGGCAGTAAAGACGGCATAACGGCGCTCCAGATGGATATAAAGCTGGGCGGTATTAGCCTTGACGTGCTAAAAGAGGCGCTTTTACAGGCGCGCGAGGGCAGGCTTCATATATTAAATTTGATGGAAAAAGCAAACGAAAATATCTCCGTAAACGAAGATATACTCCCTAAACTAGAGCTCTTTAGCGTTGACCCGGGCAAGATCGTGGATATCATCGGACAAGCTGGAAAAACGATAAAAGAGATTATCGAAAAATTTGACGTCGCCATCGATCTAGACCGCGAAAAAGGCGAGGTAAAGATCGCCGGCGCGCAAAAATCAAGCGTAGATGCGGCTAAAGACTACATCATACAAATCGTCTCAAAAGACGGCGGCAAGGGCTTTGGCGGCAAAAGAGGCGGCAAAGACGGCAAACCTCACAAGACGCCTGAGTTTAATATCGGAGACGAATTTGAGGGCGAGGTAAAAAGCGTGGTAGAATTTGGCGCCTTTATCGGGCTTCCGGGCGGCGTGGACGGACTTTTGCATATCTCAAAGATCAAAACGCCTCTAAAAGCTGGCGATAAGGTCAAAGTAAAAATCAGTGAGCAAAAAGGGCACAAAATTTCCCTTTCTCTAGCGCAATAAATTTAAAGGAGAACCGATGCAGTATAAAAAAATATTTTTCCCAATCGGCGCGGGCGACGACGTAAAAGAGCGTATCAGAGGGGCCTTGCTGGTCGCTAAGCATTTCAACAGCCACATCGAGATTTTGGCTTGCCAGCTAGATCCAGGCGTTGTTTATAATATGAAAATGACGCTTAGGGGCGGAGTTCTTTACGATGAGTTTTTAAAGGCGGCGAAAGCTGAGCTTGGCGTCGAACACGAACGCAATGAGACTATTTTTCATAAACTTTGCGAAGAGCTTGATGTTAAGGTTAGCGACGAGCCGATCGAAGGCAAAACGACGGCTAAATTTGTTACTAAAAGCGGCAAGCGAAGCGTAGTGGTCGAACAGGAGTCTAAATTTTGCGATATGGTAGTTGCCGCAGTACCGCTTGACGGTAAGATCACCGGCACTTTTGAAGCAGCGGTGCTAAAAAGCGGCAAAACGGCTATCACAATACCAAGGCGCATAACGAGCTTTAAGGCCGACAATATCCTAGTTAGCTGGAACGGCTCGACGCAAAACTCTCGCGCCGTGAGCAGCTCGATCGAGCTGCTAAAAAAAGCTAAAAAAGTGCATTGTATCACTTGCATGCCGCATTCTGGCGATGGTAGCGCAGAGGAAAATCTAAAAAAACTAGAAGAGTACCTAAAACTGCATGGCATACAGGCGACTTACGAGGTCGTGAGCACGACTTCGGTACCGGGCGAGGCATTGCTGCGAAGCGCTAAAGAGGGCGGATTTGATCTGATCGTGGCGGGCAGATACGGCGAAAACGGCTTTTTGGAGATATTTTTGAGCGGTACTTCGAGATATTTCCTTAAAAATACGACGATACCGGTCTTTATGTAGGACACAATTCGTAGCCAAATTTTTAAATTTGACGTTTGGCTCCGAGGTAAATTTAAGCGACCGGCTTCTTATAGGAGTTCGGTCGCTTTTTTATTTTAGAATTGACTCCAGGCACTTGCCGATTAAATTTGAGATTTTCCTTTTCTCATGTTTTATCATTGTTCTAAATTTAGACATGAATGAGCAGATTAAATTTGTCTTGCGAGACGACTACTTTTTGGCGATTTTTAAAACTTAAATTGTTGATTTGATTCTTTGCGGTTATTTAAATTTGCAAACCGCTTTTTCAATTTGATCGTATAAAGAATTGTGGCGGCCACTAAAACAATCCAATAGACTTAAGCTCTTTGATATATGATGATAATCGTAAGAACATTTGTGTATATCGACTTAATTTTTGCACGGTTACATTTTAGGCTAGCAGATCATTGATGGTTTTAAGAGTTTTTCTTGGGGGTTAATAAGTATGATGGTGCGACCTGCGAGATTTGAACTCGCACACCCTTCGGCACTACCACCTCAAAGTAGCGTGTCTACCGTTCCACCAAGGTCGCACGTAGATTAAATTAAAGAAAAAAGAGCGGGACGAACCCGCCCGATATTAAAACATTGGGTTTGCGTAAAGAACGATTAGCGCGATAACTAGTGCGTAGATAACTTGCGCTTCGATCATCGCAAGAGCAACGAACATCGTCGTAGTTAGCTTGCTGCCGACACCTGGATTTCTAGCTGTACCTGAGATTGTCGCAGATGCGGTATTTCCCATACCGATAGCGCCGCCAAGAGCCGCTAGGCCTAGACCGACTGCTGCTGCAAGAACAGAGTAAGATTTTAGCATTTCGCCGCCGTCCGCAAACGCGAAGCTAGCAAGAGCCATCATTAAGAAAACAACTTTTTTCATAAAGTCTCCTTGTAAATTTAAGCCATTTCGGATCAGACCCCTACTTTGAAGCTTTGAGAGCGCATTTTATAAAAATTTAGCTTTGAGTTACTTAAAACCGAGAAAATTTTCATAAATTTTCTATTCGTCAAATTTGTCGCCGCTAGTGCTACAAATTTACAAAAAATTTCAGCGATGTTTCGTTTTTCTACGAATTTATTTAAAAATTAGAATTTTAAAAGCTTTTTTATGCTAGCCTCGCTTCTGAAATTTCAAATACTAAGGTTAAATTTGGCGCAGGATAAATTTTCAAAAATCGGCTTTATCTTAGCCGTCGCGGGCTCTGCGGTGGGGCTTGGAAATGCGTGGAAATTCCCGTATTTAGTCGGTCAAAACGGCGGTTCGGCCTTCGTGCTTTTGTATCTTTTTATGACGTTTTTTATTGGGCTTGCGATATTTTTCGGCGAGATAGCTATCGGTAAGCTTTCTGAATCTGACCCCGTAAATGCCTTTAAAAAACTTGCTCCAAAGCGCAAAGAAACGTGGAAATTTGCAGGTTTTACGATGATAGGCGCGATCATCATCGCCTCTTTTTACACGGTCATCATCGGATGGATACTAAAATACGCAGTGATGGTAATAACCGAGCTGCCAAAGGACGTCGAGGCTTCGGAAAAAATTTTCGGCAGTTTTTACGCTAACGACGCTGCGTCTCAAATTTTTTACTTCACGATCGTGTTTTTTCTCTGCATTTTTATCGTATCAAAGGGCATAAAAAGCGGCATCGAGCGCGTAAATGTTTGGATGATGCCTTCGCTTCTTATCTTGCTTATCATCATGCTTAGCTACTCGTTTACGATGGACGGCTTCGTGCAGTCGGCTAAATTTTTGCTGGTTCCGGATTTTTCAAAACTAGGTGTGAGTAGCATTCTGACCGCTCTTGGGCTTGCGTTTTTTACGCTGTCTTTGGGTGTCGGCGTCATTATCGTTTACTCTGCGTCGCTGCCTGATAATACAAATTTAGTTAGTTCCTCGATCATCATCGTCGTGATAAACGTCGTGATGGGCATTTTGATGGGGCTTGTTATCTTTACCTTCGTGTTTGAGTTTGGCGCGACGCCTAGTCAGGGCGTGGGGCTCGTGTTTATCTCGCTGCCGACGCTGTTTGCGAAGCTAGGCACGCTCGGTCACGTGCTTGCGTTCGCGTTTTTCTCGGCTCTGCTTTTTGCGGGCATTACCTCGGCTATCTCGATGCTGGAGCCGTTTACGCACTATCTTATCCGCGAATTTGGCTTTTCTCGTAAAAAAGCCCTCGCGCTAATCGGCGCTTTCATCTACTGCATGGGCATTTTGTGTATACTTTCAAGCATCGAAGGCGTTAAGGAAAATTTGGTATTTTTCGGCAAGAGCTTTTTTGACTGCCTTGATTTTCTCAGCTCAAATATCATCATGCCGATAGGCGGCATCACGGTATCGATTTTCGTCGGCTTTGTCATCAAAAAAGACGCGCTTTACATACTTTTTGGCCCGTATATGAGTAGGGCCGTTTTTGAAATTTGGTATTTTATGATTAGATTTGTCGCTCCCATCAGCATCGTCATCATCACGATAAATGCGCTAAGGGGCTAAGCGTGGCAAGCGATAAATTTTCTAAAATCGGATTTATATTATCCATCGTGGGTGCCGCGATCGGGCTTGGCAACGCGTGGAAATTTCCATATATGGTCGGCGCAAACGGCGGTTCGGCGTTCGTGCTTTTGTACCTTGTTTTTGCCGTGGCGGTTGGGCTTAGTATATTTTTTGCCGAGATGGCGATGGGTAAAATTTCAAACGCCGATCCCGTTAACGCCTTTCGCTCGCTCGCTCCTAAAAACGGCAAATTTTGGGGGTATGCCGGCGTCATAATGATAACCGGCGTTTTAGTCGCGTCGTTTTATACGGTTATCATCGGCTGGGTTATTAGGTATTCGGTCTTGTCGCTGGGAGAGCTTCCGCAGAGTATCGCGGTTTCGGGCGAAAATTTCGGCAAATTTATAAGCTCTGATATCTCTGGTCAAATTTTATACTTTAGCATTGCGTTCGCGGCCTATTTTTTCATCCTCTCAAAGGGCATAAAAGGCGGCATTGAGCGCATAAATTTATGGCTTTTGCCGACGCTTTTTTTACTACTTATTTTTATGCTTATTTACTCGATGCAGATGGGCGGATTTTCGCAGGCGGCGGAGTTTTTGCTAGTGCCTGATTTTTCTAAGATCACGAGCGAGGCGGTGTTTGTAGCTCTGGGGCTTGCTTTTTTTACTATGTGTGTTGGTATCGGTGCGATCGCGACGTATTCGGTAAGTCTAGACGATAAGACCAATCTTTTCACCTCTTCGCTCTACGTCGTCGCGCTAAATATCATCGTTAGCGTCGTCATCGGCCTCATCGTTTTTACCTTTGTTTTTGAGTACGGCGAGCAGCCTAGCCAGGGCGTGGGACTTGCGTTTATATCGCTGCCCACGCTGTTTGCTAAGCTAGGAGCGATGGGAAACGTCTTAAGTTTTACATTTTTTATCGCGCTTATTTTTGCGGGGCTTACGTCGGCTATCTCGATGGTCGAGCCGCTCGTTTTTTATCTCATAAACGAGTTTAAGATCCCTCGCCTAGGCGCGATCGCGATCGTTGGCGTTTGCGTTTATTGCCTGGGCACGCTTTGCGCGCTTTCAAATATCGCCGAATTTAAAGACGCGCTCACGTTTTTCGGCAAAGGATTTTTCGACGTTTTAGACTATCTTGGCTCAAATATCATGCTGCCGCTTGGCGGTATCGTGATCGCGGTATTTGTCGGCTACGCGATGAAAAGAGGCAGTCTAGAGGAGCTATTTTTACCGTATATGGGTAGGGCGGTTTTTGAAATTTGGTATTTTTTACTGCGATTCGTTGCGCCGATTTGCATTTTGGCGATAATGATTAGACAAATTTTGGGGAGTTAAATGGAACGAAATTTAAAAAAAGTAGAGAGGTTTTTTGGTAAATTAGGCGACATCGTGGGTTACGTCTGTATACTCGTGATGTTTTTGATGATCGCGGACGTTTTTTTTAACGTCACGGCGAGATATTTTTTCAAATACGGTAACGTAGGCCTCCAAGAGCTTGAGTGGCACTTTTTTAGCATCATCATCCTGCTTGGCATGAGCTACGCGCTAAAAGACGACGCACACGTGCGAGTGGATATATTTTACGAAAAGATGAGCGTAAAAAAAAGAGCGCTCATAAATA
>NZ_AOTD01000094.1 GCF_000344295.2 Campylobacter showae CC57C
TCGCCCCAGCTCCAGGCACTCCGGCAGTTCCCACGGCGGCAAGGACGGCCGTTAGTATTATGGTCATTTTAGCCCCAGAGTCAAGCTCCACGCCTACAGCGTTAGCGATAAACATCGCGCAGATGCCCAGATATATGATCGTGCCGTTCATATTTACGGTGGCGCCCACGGGAAGCGCAAATCCGTAAATTTGCTTTGGGATACCCATGTCTTCTTCGGCCGTTTTCATCGAGATAGGCAGCGTTCCGCCCGAGCTTCTGGTTACAAAAGCCGTCAGCATAGGCGATCGAACTTTTTTTAGAAATTTAAACGGATTGATTTTAACGATCAAGCAAATCAAGAAATAAACGACAAAAATTTGAGCCGCAAAGCCGATATACGCGCTAACCGTGACGCCAAGCAGCGGTCCGAAAGCCTTTACGCCCTGCTGCGAAAATACGATAAATATAAGAGCGAAAACACCAAACGGCGCGTACTCCATGATCCATCTTATGACGTAAAACATGATATGGTTGATTCCGTCAAATACGTCGTAGATCAAATTTCCCAGCCTGCTTAGCCTCTCGTCTTTGCTATCTTTTAAAAACGAAAGCGCGACGCCGAAAAATAGGCTAAAAGTTATGATTTGTAAAATTTCGCCCTTTGCAATAGCTTCAAAAGGGTTAGTGGGAAATAAATTTACGAGTATCGACGACATGCTAGGCGCATTTGCGGCCTTGCCTGCTACGTCGCCGCTGCCGGTTATATGTAGCCCTGCTCCCGGCTCCAAGATAAGCCCGACCGCAAGCCCGACTATGATGGCAAAAAACGACGTCAATATGTAAAAACTCAGCACCTTTGCCCCCACTCTACCAAGATCGGAAGGCGAGATGGAGCTACAGCCCACGATAAGCGAGGCCATAACGATAGGCACGATGATCATTTTAAGAAGTCTTATAAACACGTCGCCAAAAGGCTTTAGGATAACTATCGCGTCCTTTGCGTCTTGAAAAATGATGCCGCAAACGGCGCCCAAAATAAGTCCGGCTAAAATTTTTAGAAGCAAGTTCGCCTCGAAATATTTTTGAATTATTCCGCGTTTAGCGTTTGGTTGCACGAAATCTCCTTTAAATTTAATCCGTGAATTATAAGTAAATTTTTCTTAAACTACAAATACTTCTGTTTTTTGAATTACGGATTAAATTTAAAGCGAGAAAATTTAAAAAGGTACAAATTTTAGTTTTTAGCCGCCAGTTCGTCTAGCAAATTTTGCAAATTTACGCCCGCCAAGCTATCAAACATCGCTTGCTGCGCGGAGCCAAATTTAGGCATCAAAAGCGCCTCGATCCTGCCTCCTAGCGGACAAAGCGGCGGCGAGTTCTTGTGGATTTTAAAGATGTCGTTTTCGCCCTCATTTACCGCCGAAAATATATCAAACAGCGTGATCTGCTCAGGCCTCTTAGCTAGGCTTGCACCGCCCGTGCCCGCGCTTACGTTTATCAAATTTGCCGATTTTAAAAGCCTGATTATATTTCGCACGATGACGGGGTTTGTGCCGATCGTGCCGGCCAAAAACTCGCTCGTGTTTCTCTCGTCCTTAAAAAACTCGCAACTAAGCAATATATGTATAGCGATGGAAAATTTTTGTCCTATTTGCATAATCAGCCTTGGTTTAAATTTAAAAGCCGCGCGTCCTTTTTGCGCGGCCTTATTTTAGCTAAATTACGCAAAATTTTAAGCTCACGCTCTCTCGCCGACGGCGGTAAAGCGCTTTTGCACGAAAGCGCCGTTTTTTAGCTCGTCTATGACCGCAAGCGCTAGGTCTGCGTAGCTGATGTAGCTCTCGTTTTTGGAGTTTAGGATTAGATTATCGCCGCCAAGGACGTATTTGCCCGTGCGAGCGCCGTTTGCGTCGTAGTCTCCCGCAGGCGAGACGTAGGTCCAGAGTACATCACTTCTGCCTTTTAGCTCGGAAAACGACTCCGCCGTAGCCTTTGCGACGCCCATGTACCCGGCAGGAAAGCTTGGCGTATCCATAACCATCGTCTGTTTGTCGTCCACGTATAACGTACCCGCGCCGCCGATGACTAGTAGTCTCGTTTTCGTACCGCTAAGCGCGTCTGCAAGGTGTTTTGCTACCTTTTTATGAAGCCCAAACGTTTCGGGCGTCCATGCCGCAAATGCGCTAATAACGGCGTCAAAGCCCTCCAAATCGGCTTTGCTTAGCTCAAAAATATCTTTATAGACTACTTTTACGTCGCCGTTTTTATACTCTTTGTTTCGCACGATAGCCGTAACGTCGTAGCCTTGCTTTAGGGCTTCTTGCACCAAATTTGAACCTGATTTTCCATTTGCTCCGATGATTGCTACTTTCATTGTTTCTCCTTTAAATTTGATTTGTTTGATCGCACAGCCGCTGCGGTTAATGCGCTCACACATTTGTCGCCGTATGCCGCGCCGCGTAGTTTAAAATTTACGCCCACATTTTGTCGCGCCCGTCTCGCGAAATTTACAGCCAGCTAGGCTTTACATCCTCGTTTATCACGCCATCATCCATCGTGTATTGCTCCAGGCTGCCGCGTTTAGTTTGGATACAGATAAACTTCATCCCCTGCGCGTCCGCCTTGAAGCACCTTTTGCCGTCCGGATCGATGCGGATTGCGTCGCCCTCACTGACCGTCGTCTCCTCGCCGTCAATAAAGAGCGTACCACCGCCTTTTAGCACCAAGTAAAGCTCCTCGTTTTGCTTGTGCGAATGCACGAAAGGCACGCTCACATTTGCAGGAAGCTCGTTGATAGAGAGCTCACAGCCGCTTAAATTTAGAGCGTCTTTTAGCTCGACTCTCGGCGCATTTTTCGTTGAAACGATCTTGTAGTTTGACATCTTTTTCTCCTTAGATTTGTGTTGTAATGCTATGACTTACAACTGATGAGCGAAGTATAATAAAATTTTGTTGTAATGTCAAGAGTTACAGCAAAAAATTTTCAAAAATTTGACGCGAATTTTAAAATCAGCTAGAATCCGCGCGATCTTAAACAAAGGAATTTTATGCGAAATAGCGCATTTAAGACGCTAACGCTCATAGCAAAGAAAAGCTTTAAAAAACTGTTTTTAACGTTTAGTATAGTTTTGGCGGAAAACGGGCTATTTCTCGTCTATCCCGTACTAGCCGGCATCGCCATAAACGCCATCGTAGCGGGCGATACGCTTTTGGCACTTAGCTACTCGTGCATGGTGTTCGTAGGCTGGGGGCTTGGCTCGATTAGGCGGCGCGTGGATACGCAGGTGTTTACTAGGATATACGCGGGGCTTGCCGTAAGCGTGATAATGAACGAAAAAAGAGCTGCAAAAGACGAAAGCGCTGTAATCGCAAGGACAAATTTATCTCGCGAATTCGTAGATTTTTTCGAGCAGCATTTTCCCGTGTTTTTCACCTCGGTCGTCTCTATTTTCGGTTCGGCGATCATGCTTTTATTTATCGAGTTCTACGTGGGTTTGGCTGTTTTTGCCCTGCTCGCGGTCTTTGGAGTTTTACTACCCAAATATATCGCCAAAAACGACCGCTTGTATCTAAAGCTAAACAACCAGTTGGAGCGCGAAGCAGGACGCATAAGCGTAGGCGACAAATACACGCTAAATCGCCACTACGACGTACTTTCAAAGCTTCGTATCCGCATTTCAAACAGAGAGGTGATAAGCTTTTTCATCATCGGTACGAGTGCGGCGGCGATTTTTAGTTTGGCGATATTTTTGCTATCACACAAGCAGGCAAACGCGGGCCACATCTACTCGGTGCTCACCTATCTTTGGACGTTTGCGATCAGCCTCGATGACGCGCCGAGGCTGATAGAGGAGTTTAGCAAGCTAAAAGACATCGGCAAGCGCGTAGATGCCGGACTAGAAGGCGATATAGATAAAATTTAGGCGCTTTTTTGAGGTATAATGTATCTAAAATTTGCCGAAAAACGAGGTTAAAATGCACGAAAATCACGCCCATTGCGCTCATTCGCACACGTCAAACAAGGTCGTTTTGAGAAATTCTTTCCTTATAATATTCGCTTTTATGCTGGTCGAGGTCGCGGGCGGCTTCGCGACAAACTCGCTCGCCCTACTCTCCGACGCCGGACATATGCTATCAGACGCCGCGGCACTCGGACTTTCGCTATTTGCGTTTAAATTCGGCGAACGCAAGGGCAATCTGCAAAAGACCTTCGGCTACAGGCGGATCGAAATTTTAGCCGCGACGATAAATGCCGTCACGCTCATCGTCATCGCCGTTTTTATCGTCATCGAGGCGGCGCGGCGCCTGCAAAATCCGCCAGAGGTAGCCACTGCGGGCATGCTCGCCATCAGTACGCTGGGGCTTGCCGTAAATATCGTCGTGGCGCTATACATGCTGCGCGGCGGAGATGTGAGAGAAAACGTTAATATGCGCGGCGCCTACCTGCACGTGCTGGGCGACGCTGCGGGCTCGGTGGGTGCGATCGCAGCGGCTTTGGCGATGATGTGCTTTGGCTGGGGCTGGGCGGACGCGGCGGCTAGCGTGCTCGTGGCCGCGCTCATCGTAAAAAGCGGCTGTGGCGTGCTAAAAGACAGCCTAAACATCCTGATGGAGGGCTCGCCAAAGGGCGTGCGCCTGGACGGGCTCGTCGCGCAGATCAGGGGCGTGGACGGCGTGCTTTCGGTGCACGACCTGCACGTCTGGAGTATCACGAGCGGAGCAAATGCGCTCACGGCTCATATCGTGGTCAGCGGCGAGCTGCGCGTGCGCGAAGCGGAGCGGATCATGGCCGAAATATCGCACGAAATGGAGCATCTAGGCATCACGCACACGACGCTGCAGCTTGAAAGCAGCGAGAACGAATGCGCTGACGAGCTCATCTGCGAAGTAAGATCAAGCGATACGGGCGGGCATTTGGGGCATAGTCATTAAATTTGGGCGAAAATTTAGCTAGCAAATGAATCAAAATTTATGCGCTATGCAAAATCTGAAAGAGCTAAAAAAGGTGGTAGTTTAGATATGAAAAAAGATGTATCAATCGTGCTTTAGGCCTTCTTTGAGCCTTTGCGGGCGGTAGCTATATGGTTTCTCTCATCGCGCTAAATTTCGCGGTAGCTTTGGTTTGCACCGCTTTTCCTTTTATAAAAAAGAATTATATATTTTTGCTACTGCTCGCACTAAATTTGGCTTTGTATTTCAACGCCGTCGATACCCCTTTTGAAAAGCCTGAGCTTTGGACGTATCATATACCCGCGCTCGCAAACGCGACATACGCCCTAATCGCTCTAGTTTACGCCTCGGGATTCGTAGCTTTTGCTCCGCTGGCGGCGTATGTTTATTTTTTGTATTCGCTTTGCGTCGTTATTTGCGCCGTGCGCGAAAGACTTCAAAATTTACGTTAAATTTTACGAACCGAATCCGCGTCAAATTTACTCCAAATCCCCCGTCGCAAGCCGCCACCCGTTTAACGAAAGCTAAATTTACTCTACTTTAACGAAAATTTTTATACAATCGCCCAAAATTTAACTAGGGATTTCATGAAAAACATCAGAAATTTTAGCATCATCGCTCATATCGACCACGGCAAAAGTACACTCGCAGACCGCCTGATACAGGAGTGCGGCGCCGTTAGCGACCGCGAGATGAGTTCGCAAATCATGGACACGATGGATATCGAAAAAGAGCGCGGCATCACGATCAAGGCTCAGTCCGTACGCCTAAACTATGCGCTCGGCGGCGAAAATTTCGTCCTAAATTTGATCGATACTCCGGGCCACGTGGACTTTAGTTACGAGGTGAGCCGTTCTCTTGCTAGCTGCGAGGGTGCGCTGCTCGTCGTGGACGCTTCTCAGGGCGTAGAGGCGCAGACCATCGCAAACGTCTATATCGCGCTAGAAAACAACCTCGAAATCATCCCCGTTATCAATAAAATCGACCTCCCGGCAGCAGACCCCGAGCGCGTAAAAAACGAGATCGAGCACGTTATAGGGCTTGACTGTAGCGGCGCGGTCGAGGTCAGCGCAAAAACGGGCATCGGCATCAAAGAGCTGTTAGAAGCCATCATCACGCGCATCCCGGCTCCCGGCGGCGAGGCGGAAAAACCGCTAAAAACGCTCATCTACGACAGCTGGTTTGACAACTACCTAGGCGCGCTGGCGCTCGTGCGCGTCTATGACGGCGAGCTAAAGAAAAACGACGAGATCCTAGTCATGGGTACGGGCAAAAAACACATCGTCCTAGACCTCATGTATCCCAAACCCGATCGCGCCGATAAAAACGGCAAATTTGAGCGCGGGTGAGGTCGGCATCGTGGTGCTCGGGCTAAAAAACGTGAGCGATGTTCAGGTGGGCGACACGATCACGCTGGCTCGTAATCCCGTTAAAGAGCCCGTCGGCGGCTTTGAGCGGGCTAAACCGTTCGTATTTGCGGGGCTTTACCCGATCGAAACGGATAAATTTGAAGACCTGCGCGACGCACTTGATAAACTAAAGCTAAACGACAGCTCCATTAGCTACGAGCCGGAAACCTCGGTCGCGCTTGGGTTTGGCTTTCGCGTCGGATTTTTGGGACTGCTGCATATGGAGGTTATCAAGGAGCGTTTGGAGCGCGAATTTGACCTCGATCTCATCGCCACGGCTCCGACTGTAACCTACGAAGTCGTACAAACCGACGGTCAAATTTTACGCATCCAAAACCCTAGCCAGCTCCCGCCGGTCAATAAAATCGAGCATATCAAAGAGCCCTACGTCAAAGCCACGATCATCACCCCGAGCGAGTTTTTGGGCAACATCATCACGCTGCTAAACAACCGCCGCGCCGTGCAGACTAAGATGGACTACATCACGCCCGAGCGCGTGCTACTCGAGTACGACATCCCGATGAACGAGATCGTGATGGACTTTTACGACAAGCTAAAATCGAGCACCAAAGGGTACGCGAGCTTTGACTACGAGCCTAGCGACTACCGCGTGGGCGATCTGGTGAAGCTTGATATCAAGGTCGCGGGCGAGACCGTGGACGCGCTCTCCATCATCGTGCCAGAGTCAAAAGCCCAGTCCAAAGGACGCGACTTCGTAAAAGCGATGAAAGAGATCGTGCCGCGCCAACTCTTTGAGGTGGCTATTCAAGCCAGCATCGGCAACAAAGTCATCGCGCGCGAAACGGTAAAATCGATGGGCAAAAACGTAACCGCCAAGTGCTACGGCGGCGACATCACGCGTAAGCGTAAGCTACTCGAAAAGCAAAAAGAGGGCAAAAAGCGCATGAAAGCTATCGGCAAGGTAAATTTACCGCAAGAGGCGTTTTTAAGCGTTTTAAAGATAGACTAGCGGCATTTTGCGGAGTTATTTGCTACGCTCGCGGCCGCTTTTTATTGTCTCGCGGTCAAATTTGAGCTCGAATTTGCAAATTTGACCCTCCCAGACCCGCACCGCGAAAATGCTAAATTTGACGCCATCTCCGCTTTAAAATTTCAAAAATCAAATTTAATAAAATTTATACGAATTTCCAATTTCCCCCAAATTTTACGCAAATTTGGAAATTCATCTCAAATTTGGATAGAATTTTGCTTGCGCGATGTAAAATTTACGAAAGGATTTTTATGAGAAATTTTATACTTTTATTTGCGGCGTTCCTTTTTACGGGATGTTTCGGGCTTTTTGAGAGCTCGCCGGAGGTCGCTCAAACCGAGGACGGCAACGCCAAAGGCTACAAAGAAGTGATGCGTATCAAGGCAGACTGCTCCTCGTGCGCTAGCGGCGGCCAGGACATCAAGATAAACGGCACGGACTACACTAGCGACGTCGCGATAAAATGCTGCATCGCTCAAAGCAGGATCGACACGAGCGCGGCTATCAAAAAAGTCTATATCCACAAAATAGTCGACGAAAGAGCAGCGGATAGCGGTATAAAATTTATCTCCAAAAACGGCGCAAAAATGCTCTATCCAAAAGAGCGTCTTGAGAGGCTTTTTCATCTTTTCTTACAAGACGAGCTGTTAAACCGCGGCATCATGGTCGTGGATAGCCAGACCTCGCCTTACACCTACCGCGTGGATTTTGCATTTACCGACTACGCAGCGTCGTATAGTGAACCGTCGCAGTATCTAAGCGCGGCGATGAAAGGCAAGCTAGGCGTCAAAAACATAAACAAAACCCGCGTGCTAAACATCTCCACCAGACAAGACGTACGCAAGCTCGAGGCCGAGGATACGGAGGATTTTAATCTCTACGTCTACCTTCTGGTTAAACAAGCCGCCAACAAAGCCGCCGAAGAGATATCAAAACTATAAAGGAAAAATATGAAAAAATTAGCTTTTTACGCCCTTGCCGCCTCGCTTTTTGCCGCAGTTATGAGCGGATGTTCGCAGCGCAGCTCGGTGTTAAATTTGACCCCGTATCAATCAACTTCAAACCAGATGGGCTACCAAAAAAATATCCGTATAAATAGCATCGAGGACGCTCGCGCAAACAAAAGCATCGTCGCCACGATCACTGGCAGCAACGGCAACGTCAAGGAGTACGTCACGCTGCAAAACAGCATCGAGAGCTGGCTGCAAGACGGCCTTAGTACCGAGCTTAAGCGCCTGGGAGCAAATTTAAGCGATTTTGGCGATATCGTCGTGGACGTGAGGATCGTCGAACTTAAAGCAAATCTAAGCGGCTACTCCACCGACAACCTAAAAGGCTCGGCAAAGCTCACGATAACGGTACATAGAGGCGATCAAACCATCACCAAAAACGTCTCGCAGGAGCAGACCAAATTTGCCCCGATCCACACGAGCGGCGCGTTTAAGAGCTTTTTTGACGAGCTGCTCCAAGACATCGTAAAACGCGCGGCGATCCAGATCCTAAAAAGCTGATGAGATGCGCTAACTGCGGGCATTTTAGCCTAGCCGTGATCTGTAAAATTTGCAAAGATCACCTGCTCGACTCGCCCGCAAGGACGCGCGTTTTGGACGGCGATTTTAAAATTTACAGCTTTTTTGACTACTCCGAGGTTAAAAATTTACTCCACTCAAAACACCTATTTCACGGCTCTTTTATTTATGGCGCGCTTGCAAATTTGAGTTTTAAGATTTTTGCTCGCAAATTTAGCTTCGGCTCTCCCGTAAACGCCGTGCCGATCGATGACAAAACGACTAGCGGCTACTCGCATACGGCGATCCTAGCTCGCGCGTTAAAAAGTACGGAAATCCGTCCGCTTTACTCCTGCTTGCACGCGGATTCAAACGTCAGCTATCACGGCAAAGACCTAGCCTTTCGCCTAAAAAATCCGCGAAATTTTAAGCTCTTAAAAACGCCTAAATTTCCCGTTATCTTGATAGACGATATCGTGACGACGGGCACGACGATAGACGAAGCCAGACGGACGCTGCAAAAAGCCGGCTGCGAGGTACTTTTTGCGCTGACGCTTGCGGATGCGAGATACTAAAATTTGACTAAATCAAAGCAAAATGCGGACTCTAATTTAGCATTTTAAAGCTAGCGAAGTAAAATTCTCAAACATCCCCAAATTTCGGCTAAATTTAACCCAATCAAGCCATAAAAAAGCGTATCTATTTAGCAAGTTTTTATCAAATTTAAGCTAAAATCGGCAAGTAAATTTTAAGGATAAAAATGGAAGAAAATCTACTCAATCAAAATCAAGACATCCAAACCGTCGACATCGAAGAGTCGATAAAAACGAGCTACCTCGACTACTCGATGAGCGTCATCGTCGGTCGCGCCCTGCCTGACGCTAGAGACGGTCTAAAGCCCGTTCATAGACGCATCCTCTACGCGATGAACAACCTCGGAGTCGGCAGTCGCAGCCCGTACATGAAGTCCGCGCGTATCGTGGGCGACGTCATCGGTAAGTACCACCCGCACGGCGACACGGCCGTTTACGACGCGCTCGTGCGTATGGCGCAGAAATTTTCTATGCGCTATCCGGCGGTCGACGGTCAAGGAAACTTCGGCTCCATCGACGGCGACGGCGCGGCTGCGATGCGTTATACCGAAGCTAGGATGACGAATCTAACCGAAGAAATCTTGCGCGATATCGAAAAAGACACGGTTGATTTTATCCCAAACTACGACGACAGAGAGACTGAGCCCGACGTCCTACCTAGCCGCGTGCCAAATTTGCTATTAAACGGCTCTAGCGGTATTGCCGTCGGTATGGCGACAAATATCCCGCCGCACAGCCTTGACGAGCTAATAGACGGGCTTTTGCTAGTGCTCGAAAATAAAAACGCGACGCTAGAAGAGGTGATGCAGTACATAAAAGGGCCTGATTTCCCGACGGGCGGGATAATATTTGGCAAAAAAGGTATCATCGAAGCCTACCGCACGGGACGCGGCCGCGTGAAACTACGCGCCAAAACCCACATCGAAAAAAAGCCGAACAAAGACGTCATCGTCGTAGACGAGCTACCGTATCAGACGAACAAAGCCCGCCTCATCGAGCAAATCGCCGAGCTGGTTAAAGAAAAACAGATCGAAGGCATCAGCGAAGTGCGCGACGAGTCCGATAAAGACGGCATCCGCGTCGTCATCGAGCTAAAACGCGACGCGATGAGCGACATCGTGCTAAACAATCTCTTTAAATCCACGACGATGGAGAGCACGTTTGGCGTCATAATGCTTGCGATAAACAACAAAGAGCCGAAGGTATTTAACCTAATCGAGCTTTTGAAGCTATTTCTAAATCACAGAAAAACCGTCATCATCCGCCGCACGATATTTGACCTAGAAAAAGCCCGCGCTAGAGCGCATATTTTAGAGGGCTTAAAGATCGCGCTAGATAATATCGACGAGGTGATCGAGCTCATCAAAAATAGCGCCGACACGCCT
Source organism: Campylobacter showae CC57C (assembly GCF_000344295.2). Taxonomy (GTDB): domain Bacteria; phylum Campylobacterota; class Campylobacteria; order Campylobacterales; family Campylobacteraceae; genus Campylobacter_A; species Campylobacter_A showae_B. Next base: position 10,818 of record NZ_AOTD01000094.1, read on the forward strand.
AGCGCTCGCGAGGGACTAGTGGCAAAATTCGGCCTTAGCGAGCTACAGGCAAACGCCATCCTAGACATGAGACTAAGCAAGCTAACTGGCCTTGAGCGCGAGAAACTAGAAGCCGAGCTAGCCGAGCTAATGGCCGAGATCGCACGCCTAGATGAAATTTTAAAGAGCGAAACCTTGCTAGAAAAACTAATCAAAGACGAGCTGCTTGAGATAAAAAATAAATTTAAAGTGCCGCGCATCACCGAGATCGTGGATGATTACGACGATATCGACATCGAGGACCTCATCCCTAACGAAAATATGGTCGTAACTATCACGCACCGAGGCTACATCAAGCGCGTGCCAAGCAAGCAGTACGAGAAGCAAAAACGCGGCGGCAAGGGCAAGGTCGCGGTAACTACGTACGACGACGACTTCATCGAGAGCTTCTTTACGAGCAACACTCACGACACGCTGATGTTCGTAACCGACCGCGGACAGCTATACTGGCTAAAAGTCTATAAGATCCCTGAAGGAAGCCGCACGGCAAAGGGCAAAGCGGTCGTAAACCTCATCCAGCTGCAACCTGACGAAAAGATCAAAGCGATCATCCCGACGACTGATTTTGCCGAGAGCAAATCACTCGCGTTTTTCACCAAAAACGGCATCGTAAAACGCACGAATTTAAGCGAATTTAAAAACATCCGCTCTATCGGCGTGCGCGCCATAAACCTAGACGAGAACGACGAGCTAGTGACCGCTCTCATCGTAGAAGGCGAAGAAGAGCCGATAAATCTGATTGACGAGCTTGGCGTAGAGACCGAGATAAACGAGATAGAGGCGATAGAAGCTCAGATCGACGAGGAAAATAGCGAAGAAAACGATGAAAACGCGGCCGAAGGAAGCGACGACAGCGAAAAGATGCTATTTATCGTAACCAAAAAGGGAATGTGCCTCAAATTTAAACTCAGCAAAGTCCGCCAGATGGGTAGAACGGCTCGCGGCGTGGCGGGTATCAAATTTAAAGAAGCGGGCGACGAGGTCGTAGGTGCAGCCGTCATCGAAAACAACGAGCAAGAAGTGCTAAGCATATCTCAAAAAGGTATCGGCAAACGCACTACTGCAGAAGAATACCGTCTAACAAATCGCGGCGGTAAGGGCGTAATCTGCATGAAGCTAACTAACCGCACCGGCGATCTAATCGGCGTCGTAATGGTCGATGACGAACAAGATCTGATGGCCCTAACCTCAAGCGGCAAGATGATACGCGTCGATATGCAAAGTATCCGCAAAGCGGGCCGCAACACCAGCGGCGTCATCGTAGTAAACGTAGACGGCGACGACGTAGTAAGTATCGCAAAGTGCCCTAAAGCCGACGAAGGCGAGGATGAGGGCGGCGAAGAGACGCTAGAAAATTTAGAATGAATTTAGTGTTTTTGGAATACAATTTGCTAGTAAATTTGCAAACGAAAAAACAACTAAATTTAAAGGTTCAAGAATGAAAAAAATTACATTAGCGGTTTTGGGCGCGGTAGCCTTTTTGACGAGCGGTTGCTCTTTTAATAGCCCTTTTGCCTCCGACGAAACCACGTCGGCAAAGCAAGACATCGTCATCCAAAAGGTCGATAAAGAAGACATCAGAAGCGTGATGAAACAAGAAAAGATGATATACGATATCGAGCAAGTCGATGCGGTATTTGGTGCCGTGGGCGAGGGCATCGCTCCGACTAACACCGTCTCTCACGCGCAGTCGCTAGCCCTAGCCAAGCGCGCAGCCATCGCCGATGCGCACAGACAGCTAGCCGAGAAACTCTACGGAGTCAAGATAAACTCCAAAGACACGGTTAGGGATGCGATGCTTAGAGACTCCACTATCACGGCTCAGGTCGCAGGCCTTATCAAAAACGCTTCCATCGTCGAGCACGACTTTAAAGACGGGCTCTACCGCGTCAGAATGGAAATGAAAATAGACCAAAGCAAGTGGCAAGAAATTTTTGCTTACTGATTGCCACTGCGGCATTTCTTTACGGCTCGGAGGAGTTTATCCTCTGGGCCAAAATCTCCACTAAAAATCACGCCGTCATTTACGACGATATCGCGCTTTCAAAAGCAATGGTTCTAAGCGAGCTAGAGTATGAGTATCTATGCGAAATAGACGCTTCCAAGCAGCCCGCGCAAAGCTCGCTAGAGTTTTTAAATTTACATAAAAACGAGCTTTTTGAGTGCTTTTTGCCTTACAAATTTAAGGTCGAAGATCGCTTCGTCCAGCACAACAAAAATATGAACTCCACAACCGACCTCACGCTGTTTCCCGTGCGTTTTACGGTGAAATTTAAGCCCTCTTCGGCTATCATAAGCGTATTTAAAAACAAAGAGTAAAAGATGAATATCGTAATAGTAGAAGACGACATAAATATGCGCAAGTCCCTAGAGATCGCGCTTGGCGAATACGACGATCTAAAAATCAAAAGCTATAAAAGCGCGGTCGAGGCGCTTAAAAAAATGGGCGACGACGTCGATCTCATCATCACCGACATCAACATGCCTCAGATGGACGGGCTGGAGTTCATCAAGCGTCTGGAGGGCAAATTTGACGTCATCATAATGACTGGCAACGCGACGCTAAACAAAGCCATCGAGAGCGTGCGCCTTGGCGTCAAAGACTTCCTCACGAAACCTTTTGATGCGCAAACGCTATATGAGGCGATAAAAAGGGTCGAAATTTTACGCCGTAAGCTACCCGCGGCAAGCCTAAAAGCCGCGCGAAGCGGGTCAAATTTACAGGCCGATTCCGCTGATTTCGTCGCTAGCTCGCCGGCACTTGCCAATGCGCTAAATTTAGCCTCTCGCGTCGCAAAAACGGATGCTTCGGCGATGTTAATGGGCGAGAGCGGCGTAGGCAAGGAGCTGTTTGCCAAATTTATCCACAAAAACTCGCCGCGCAAGGACGGCCCGTTTATCGCGATAAACATGGCCGCGATCCCAGAAAATTTGATAGAAAGCGAGCTTTTCGGCTTTGAAAAGGGCGCATTTACCGACGCTTCGGCGATGAAAAAGGGGCAGTTTGAGCTAGCAAGCGGCGGCACGCTATTTTTAGACGAGATCGGCGAGATGCCGCTAAATCTGCAGCCAAAACTCCTACGTGCGATCCAGGAGCGCGAGATCACGCGCCTTGGCGCCACAAAAAGCGTCAAAATCGACGTTCGTATCGTATCCGCGACGAACGCGAACCTGCCTGCGATGATCAGCGAGGGTAAATTTAGAGAGGATCTGTTTTATCGCCTAAACACTGTGCCCGTCGCCATCCCGCCGCTAAGAGAGCGCAAAGAGGAGATCTTGCCTATCGCCGAGCGATTTTTAAAGCAAAGCTGCGAGGAGTTTAGCCTCGGCGCAAAAAGCTTTTCCGAAGCGGCGGTAAAGGAGCTAGAAAACTACGATTTCCCGGGCAATATCCGCGAGCTCATCTCCGTCGTGCAGCGAGCAGCGATTCTTAGCGAAGGCGAGGAGATACAACCGGACGACCTTTTTTTGCAGGCTCGCAGCAGAAAATAGCTTAAATTTAAGCTTTACGCGAGTAAAATAAGCGGAATTTTAGTTTAAATTTAGCCGGCCGAGACGGCGACGCTGAAAATGCGGCGTGCGACTCATCAAATTTGGGCGGTAAATTTGAATCTGCAAGAAGTTAAATTTAACCGCAAATTCGAGTTAAATTTAATGGGCAAGAGCGGTTGCGATTAGCTTTATGTCAAAACCTAAATTTAGTCCGTGAAGTCCGATAAATCTTTAACGTTGTGTCAAGCCAAATAGGCTTGTCGCAGGGCGGCTTTGCTGACCGAGAAGTTAAAAGAAAGCCAAAAATAAAAAGGAGCCAAAAATGAGAAAATTTAACGTTGCCGTCGTAGGCGCGACGGGCGCAGTCGGAGAGGAGCTTTTCCGCGTCATGGAGGAGGTTGATTTCCCGGTGGGCGAGCTACTACCGCTAGCAAGCGCGAAAAGCGCGGGTACCGAAATAGAGTTTAAAGGCAAAAGCCACAAAGTCGTGGAGCTCACCGAAACCATTTTTGACGAGCATGAGATCGACATAGCGTTTTTTAGCGCGGGCGGATCGGTATCCGAAAAATACGCCAAATTTGCAGCCGCCAGCGGCGCCGTCGTGATCGACAACACCAGCCACTTTAGGATGGACGCTGACGTGCCGCTAGTCGTGCCCGAGTGCAATCCGCAGGACATCGCGCAGTGGAAAACCCGCGGCATCATCGCCAACCCAAACTGCTCGACCATCCAAATGGTGCAAATTTTAAAACCGCTAGACGACGCGTACGGCATCAACCGCGTGGACGTAGCAACCTATCAGGCGGCTTCGGGTGCGGGCAAAGAGGGTATGGAGGAGCTAGTCGTGCAGCTACAAAAGTTTTTCGAGTTTAAGCTCGACGAGTGCGAGCCAAAAGTCTTCGCCCACCAGTTAGCGTTTAACGTCATCCCGCACATTGACGTGTTTTTGGACAACGACTACACCAAAGAGGAGATGAAAATGGTCAACGAGACCCAAAAAATCCTCCACAAAAATATGGAAGTGAGCGCAACCTGCGTGCGCGTGCCGGTGCTTCGCAGCCACTCCGAGGCCATCACGATTCATTTTGATAGAGATGTGGACGCTGCAGCTGCGCGCGAAGTCCTGCGCAAGGCACCTAGTATCGTGGTCGTAGACGAGCCAGCCGCAAAAAAATACCCGATGCCAAGCATCTCAAGCGACACTAACGAGACCTACGTCGGACGCATCCGCACGGATAACTACCGCAAAAACGTCCTGCATCTATGGTGCAGCGCCGATCAGATCCGCGTGGGAGCGGCGACCAATGCCGTAAGAATCGCGCAAAAATGGATAGAGATGCAGGAGTAACCCGTATTTTGTTTTAAATTTGCCGAATTTGCGCTTTGATTTGGCGCAGATTCGGCTAAAATTTGATTATCTTAAAATATAAAATCGAGTTTCTTTCGATACGAATTTTTCTACTAGCTTTTTAAATTTGACGCGCAAATTTACCAGCATCTTTACGGCGCAAACTGCAATCAGCCGGCTTTAAAATCAAATTTGCACGATCAAATTTGACGAACTCAAATTTGGCCCGCTCGTCAAGCCAAACTACATTTGTCTAAAAACCACTTTTGCAAAATCGCACGAAACCAAATTTAACTCGCACAACAACCACCCAAACCGCAAGCGACGACCCAAATCCATGCCCTAGCTTTAAGGAAAATATTATAAAATAAGCTTTTTATTTTTAAACAAAGGAAATTAATGCGTAGAGCTTTTGAAAAAATCCTGCTCTTTAGCAACAACTTCACGCTCCTGCCCGTAGTGTTCGGCTTGCTTGGCGCAATCGTACTTTTCGTTATCGCCAGCTACGACGTAGGCAAGGTTTTCGTCGCCGTTTATCACTACTTTTTCGGCAACTTTCACCCCGAGAACTTCCACTCCGACGTCGTTGGCGAGATCGTGGGCGCGATCGACCTCTACCTCATGGCGCTCGTGCTTTACATCTTTAGCTTCGGCATTTACGAGCTGTTTATCTCCGAGATCGAGGAGCTCAAGCAGTCCAAACAGAGCAAAGTCCTCGAGGTGCACTCGCTCGACGAGCTCAAGGACAAACTGGGCAAAGTTATCATCATGGTGCTTATCGTTAACTTTTTCCAGCGCGTTTTGCACGCAAATTTCATCACTCCGCTTGAGATGACCTACCTTGCGGCCTCGATTTTGGCGCTTTGCTTGGGGCTTTATTTCCTGCACAAGGGCGAGCACTGATGCCTTTTGCGAGCCTGGCTTCAGGTTCGCTTTTTTAAATTTCACTTCAAATTTTACCGCTTCGCTATATGTGAATAACTTTTAAATTTCGCCTTTATCATTAAGTTTTACTTCAAAATTTCCTCAAATTTAAAGCTATATAAATTTAAGTTCTTTTTTAGTGACAAATACCGATTTTATGGGCTTTTGGGATTAAATTTAAGATTACAAAATTAACCAAAATAATATAAATTATTTCACTTTTCACTCCGTGAAAAAAACGTGAAAAGTTACGTTTAATTTCAGTCCTTTTTGATCAAATTTGACGCAGTCAAATTTGAGCGGCATGACCCGCATCTTTACGGCGTGAATGATTTTGGGATAAATGAGAGGCGTAAATAGGAATAAATTTGACGCTTAAAGATAGGTATAAATTTAAAAACGGCGCAGACTCATTGCATGCGCCGTCAAGGGGTAAATTTAATCAAAACCGGCGACCAAAGCGCCGCCTAAAATCAGTCAAATAGCGAATTTACGCTTTCGTTGTGATACACGCGTCTGATCACTTCGCCAAAAATCGGCGCGACGCTGAGCACTTTTATCTTTTCGTTTTCCTCGCGTAGCGGTATCGTGTCTGTTACTACCAGCTCGTCTAGCGCGCTATCTGCGAGGTTTTCGTATGCTTTGCCCGAGAGCACCGCATGCGTGCAGCACGCTACGACCGAGGTTGCGCCGCGCTCTTTAAAGGCTTTTGCCGCCTTTACTATCGTGCCGCCCGTGTCGATCATATCATCGACCAAGATCACGTCCTTGCCCACTACGTCGCCGATTACATTCATTACTTCGCTTTCGTTGGCTTTTTCGCGGCGTTTATCGACGATAACGATATCCAGATTTAGGGCTTTTGCAACGCTTCTAGCGCGTGCGACACCGCCGATATCGGGGCTAGCGATGATAGGATTTTTGAGATTTTTGTTTTTGATATGGTCGTTAAAGATGATAGAGCCATAGAGGTTATCGACCGGGATATCAAAAAAGCCCTGAATTTGGCCCGCATGAAGGTCGATCGTGACGACGCGGTCTATGCCCGCCGTTTGCATCATGTTTGCCACGAGTTTTGCCGTGATAGGCACGCGAGGAGCGGCCTTGCGGTCTTGGCGCGCATAGCCGAAATACGGCACCACAGCCGTTATCGAGCTAGCCGAGCTGCGCTTAAGCGCGTCGGTTAGGATCAAAAGCTCCATCAAATTTACGTTTGCAGGCGCGCAGGTAGGCTGGATGATGAAAATATCCTTGCCGCGCACGCTCTCGCCGATCTGTACGCTGATCTCACCGTCGCTAAAGCGCTTGATCGTAGCTTCGCTAAGCGGAAGTGATAAATAGTGCGAAATTTTCTTTGAAAACGCCGGATTTGCGGTGCCCGAAAAGATTTTGTAACCTCTCATAACGATTAACCTTTGTAAAGTTTTTACTAATTTTACCGAACTAAAACTTAAATTCGTAGATTTTTGCAGACGAATTTTTACTTTTGTCGGCTTGCGTTTCGGTTTTTGACGCGTTAGTTCGGGCTGTCGACGAAATAATCTTTTTAAAAAATTTTGCAGCCCCGACTGCCGTGGCGGAGCTATTTTTGAGTCAAATTTTACCTCTAGCTTTAAAATATTGCAAATTTATCTCGCGTCAAATTTGCCATTAGAAACGGCGATCTTAAAAACGCGAAATTTAAGCCATGTTAGTATTTGGCGTCAAATTTGACTAAATTAAATTTTGACATTTTCGCGGTGCGGGTCTCAGTACGTCAAATTTGCAATTTAAACCCAAAAAACCTTTGCCCCAAGCAAGGTGAACAAAAAATGGTGCGGATGAAATAAACACCCGCAACCATACAAATTTAATCCGCCACGCCCATCATCACGCTTGAGTATTCGCCTTGCTTGACATCCGTTTTTTCAGGCTTTTTGACGACTATCCTATCCTCGGCTAGTCCAGCCTGCGCTAAGGCCGCCTTGATAGCTTGAGCTCTTGCGTTAGCAAGTTCCAGCAGCTGCTCTTTTTTCACCTCGATGCCTTTTAGCGCAGCTTCTCTCAGCGCCTTTTCGTCGCTACTTTTTTCTTTTGGAGCTAACGATGCGAGCGCTCCTGCGTAGTCGCTGCCCGTCTGCGCCATCGTTTGACCGATTTTTTCGTTTAGTTTTGCGTTTTTTAGAGCCGTTACGTCCACGTCCGAGTAGGCGGGCGTGATGCTTAGCTTCATCTTAGGTTTTGCCGTTGTTAGCTTGATAAAGTCGGCTATCTTAGCTTGCTCAGACACTATGAGTTCGGCATTTGCAGGCATAAAGTCGATGGTGTTTAGATCCTGGCTACTTAGGCCTAGCGCACTACCTAGGAATCTAAACGGAGCTAGCGTGATATCGGCAAATAGCTTCTTCACGGCCGCCCAGACGATACCGCCGTATTTAAAGTCCGGGTCGTTTAGATCGCCCTCCACAGGTAGATCGATGTTTATCTGGTTGTTTTGATCGCTCAGGATCGAGATGGCAAGCGACAGCGGCAAATTTACCGCATCTTTTGACTCGACCTTTTCTCCAAGCGTGAGAGTATCTAGATTTACGACGTTGCTACCGTTTAGCTTAGAGTCCTTAACGTCGTAGTTTAGGGTCAAATTTAGCTTGCCTTTTTCTATCTTGTAGCCCAAAAATTGTCCGCTATAAGGCGTCACGTCGACTAGATCGATGTCTTTAAAGCCGAGCTTGACCTCAGTGCTCTTTTTTGGGTCGTACGGCAGCAGCTTGAGCCCGATCTTGCTAAAGCCGCTCTTGCCGACCACGCCCTCAAACGTACCCATCGTCGGGCTAGTGCTGTCGATATCCATCAACACGCCTTCTAGCTTGGTGATCTTAGTCGCAAACGGCATAAATAGCGACGCGTCGGAGAAGTCTACGTCGCCGTTTTCTACGAGGATGTTCTTGATAGCAAAATCAAACTCGCCCTCTTTTTTCTGCTGTTTTGCGGCCTCTACGGGCTTTTCGTTTTTAGCGGCGGTTTGTTTTACGTCTGCTTTTTGCGCGCTTTCGCTCTCGCTTTTTTTCACGAGGCGACTTAGGTTAAATTCACGCTCTTTATTTAGATGAGTCTTTAAAAACGGCGCACTCAGGGTCACGCGCTCTAAATTTAACAAATTTTTCGCAAATGAAATTTTAGATAGTTTGAGGTTTTTAAAGGCAAAAACCTTATCGCCAGAGCCGTCCGCAAGCTCGATATTTGCGATGTTTGCCTTACCGCTTACGGAGGCGTCCGCGGCGTATTTTACGTTTAGCTCGGCATTTAGCTCGCCGCTTTTTAGGCTCGCGTCCAAATAGTTTTTAGCGTAGGCGAAGTAGCGAGGCAGATTTGCGTCGTTTAGCTTAACGTCCGCTTCGATATTTAGGGGCTCTGGAGTTATTTTGCCGTTAAGAGCCAAATTTAGCTTTTGCGAGCTTTTCATGTCGACTTTGGCGCTTACGGGCGAGGCTAAATTTTCGCTGATGTTTTGCAAATTTATATTTAAACCGTCAAATTTGTGCACTATCTTTTGCCCCTCAAAGACATGGGTTATACCTATGTCGGCGCCCGTAACAGCGACACCTTTAACGCTAAATTTAAAACCGCTCTTTGTATCTTGAGCGCTTTTTTGCTCGACTTTTTTATCTTTGCCGACATTGCTTTTTTCTGCCATTTTTTGAGATTTGGCAGGTTTTTTCGCGCTTTCGGTCTTGCTTTTTGCTTTTGTTTTGGCGGCGGTTTTTTCGCCGTTTAGTCCAAGCTCGCCAATAGCGCTAATTTCACCGTTTTCTTTTATATCGGTTGCAAATTTAGGCTTATTTATACTGACGCTTTCGATCCGAAGCGCGGTTTTGGCTAGATCTAGATCCGCGTCCTTCATGCCGATTTCAGCGACGGCAGCGATCTCTTTATTTTTAGTTTTTAGCGCGATTTTTTGCGCTTTTATTTCGCCGATAGAAGCGGTGCTGGCGTTATTTTCCAGCGTAAATTTAGGCGCGTTTATTATGAGCTTTTCTAGGCTTGCTGCGCCGTTTTTGCCTACGGGAGCGGATGCGGCGCTAAGCGTCAAATTTTTTAGGCTAGCGGCGATATTTTGCCCTTTTATTTTAGCATCCAGCTCGCTTGCATTTGCGTCTTTTAGCTTTATCTCGCCGACGCTTTTTTCGGTCAAATTTATACCGCTAACGCCTAGGGTTTTTAGCGCTGCAGATGCATTTATATCGCCTTTTTTATTCATATCCGCCTTAAGCGCGACGCCACTTAAATTTAGCGTGTTTAAATTTGCCTGCACTTCGCCTTTAAAGCTCGTGTTTTTAAATTTTATCTCGCTAATATCGGCTGCGACGCTTCTTTTTTCGCTCACGTCGGCGTTTATCTCGATAGCAGGTAGATCAAGCTCCTCTAGGCTCAAATTTTGCCCGTCTAGCTGCGCTTCAAACGACTTTAAATTTAAAGCGGCGTTTTTTAAAGCGGCCTTGATAACGCCGCCGTCCGCGCTTAGTTCGTAACTAGTTTTCGCGTTTATAAGTGCGCTGTTTATGCGCAGATCTTGCGTGTCGATGAAGCTAAGAGCGACGGGACGGACGTTAAAGTCCTTTAGACTAAGCTCGCCGTAAACTCGAAGCGGTGCGAGGTCGATGCCGCCCTGCCAGTCTAGCTTTTGAGCTAGCGTGGAGTTTGCGTCAAAGACGTGCTTGCCGGCGCTATTTTGCTCGGTATTTATGCCTGAAATTTCGTAGTTTATACCCTCAAATTTGGCGCTAAAAGGCTGTTTTAAACTCTCGTCCGAGTAGGCAAACGAGCCGCCGATTATCTTTGTGCTGTTTAGAGCGAAATTTATGCTGTTAGTTTCGTTATTTTCGGTGCTAGTAGCGTTTGACTCGCCTAAAAACGTAGCCAAATTTAGCGTGCCGTTTTTATCTCTAACGATATTTACGCTTGGGCTTTCAAGGCGCAATATATCGACCTCCGCGAGCTTTTTAAAGAGCGAAAAAGGCTTAAGCTTGACGTCGATTTGCTCCGCGCTAAAAAGCGGCGCGGTCGTGTTTAGCTCGGTGCGCGTGACGTTTAGCTCGAAGGTAAAGGGGTTAAATTTAGCCTCCGCTACGCTAAGGCTCGCGTTCATATCCTTTAGCTTTGCAGGTAGTGTATTTTTTAGCGCGTAAGGTACGCCTAAAAAGCCCGCGAGCGTGTAGATGAGCAGCAAGCCCGCGAGCGAGCCTAGGATAATAAGAGCGATTTTTTTACTTTTTTGCATAAATTTGCCTCGATTTTTTTGGCGGATTTTACTAGGATTTTGATTAAAGGGCGGTTATTTTGGTGGATTTGCGAGTAAAATTTGAATGTAAAATTTGGAGATATTTTGAGATTTAAAGCGGGCGTCAAATTTAGCCCGTAAATTTATCTTTTAAGATCAAATTTACGGGGGCTAAATTTGTAAATCGCTCAAGCTCGGCAATTTTTAAATCACCGAGCTTAGCGGTCAAATTTACAGATCGGTAGCGACGTCGTTTTCTACCTTGATCGTCACGGTTTGCGCCACGCCGTTATCGTCGTTTGCGCTACCTGTAAACGATTTATGCGTAGCGTCAGATCCATCCGCACTCCATTGACCGCTCGATTTTGATTTTACGGTATCGTCGCTGCCGCCCTTGATCTCTAGTGTATTGCCTGATGCACCAAGGTCTAGCACGTCTTTTGGATCGACGTTTAGCACGGCGTTGTTTACAGCGCTTACATCGACCGAGTTTATATTTTCCGCTACTTTTGCGATCTTTGATAGATCGATGTTACCGTCGCCGTCTAGGCTGTTTACGACTAGGTTGCCGTTGTTGTTGGTCGTAGTCATCTTAGTGTCGTTGCCGGTACCCAAACCGACGCTACCTACGGTCGCGCCGTCTTGGACGATTAGCGTATCCTCGTGGTTGCCGGTTCTTACGGCGTTTACTACGGTGCCTGCATCTTTTACAATGACGGTATCCTCGGTGTTGCCGCCGGTATTGTTATCATCTCTAAAGTCTACGGTCGTATTTATGACGTTTACCTTCGCTCCGCCTTGAACGACGATAGTCTGCTCGCCGCTAGGTCCGTAGGCGTATAGAGCGCCCCTTACCTCGGCGCCGTCTTCGACGGTGATAGGCGCGTTGCCGTTGCTTTGTATTCCGCCCACGCTAGTGCCCTCGCCCGAGACCGTTACGGTGCCGTTTCCGGTGTTTGCGCTAACTGCGTGCTCGATATAGGCTTTGTTATCTACGCGTATAATGTCGTCGCCGGCGTGACCGCTAACCGAGTGCGCTCTAGTGCCGCTTCCGGTTACGGTTATCTTATCATCGCCGCCCCAGCCGGCTATGCCCGCATTTACAGCGTGCGCTCCGTCGCTAAGCACTATCTTGTCATTATCTTCGCCGCCCGTGATGCTTCCGTTTACTCTAAGCTGCGGAGTAGTTAGTCCTTCGCCTACTACCGTTCCTGCGCCGGTTACGGTTATCTCGTCTTTGCCCGTACCACCTTCTACGGTTTTGTTGACTTTTGATCCGCTTGTTACGTTGATCACGTCTATATCTATACCTCCTAAAACGCTGCCTCCGATTGTCGAATTTGAAACGTTGATATCATTTTTGCCGCCATAGGTGCTACCCTCGACGTTGCCTTTTACTTCGGCGTTTTGGACGGTGATATTATTTCCGTCGGAATCCTGAGCCGCACCGTATACGCTAGGATTTTCTCCATTGCCGCCCTTTACGCTTCCTTCTACGGTAGCGCCGTCTAAAATTTTGATTGTGTCGCCGTCTTCATTTCCTTCTACGTCTCCGGTTACGACCGTGCCGGCTCCGGTTACGGTTATCTTATCATTCCCCCATCTTCCGACTATGCCGTCTACCTTTGCGCCTTGTTCTACCAGGATCGTATCGTCGCCGCCTCTGCCGTTTATACCGCCAACATAAGTTCCCGCACCACTTACGATTACCTCATCATCACCTTCATCTGCTATGATGAGCTCGGTCTTTGCGCCGTCTTTTACTTTAATAATATCGTTGCCATCTCCACCTAATATATTTTTTGCACTAGTTTCTGCTCCGCTTAGAGTTATAGTATCAGCATCAGCGCCGCTATCTACTATATTCTTACTTGGATTTACACGCTTTTCATGAACATCATTCATGGTTAGTGTGTCGCCTCTTATCTGCCCTACGACTTTAGCACCGCTTTCTAGGGTTATGGTATCTTTTCCGGCTTCCCCTAATATATTGTTTATCGAAGAACTTCCTTTCGCAGTTATCACGTCGTCGCCTGCGCCGCCGCGGATGTTTCCTCTTACCGTAGCGTTTTCGACGTTTATGGTATCTATACCGTCATTGCCAAACACGTTACCTACGGTAGCGTTATTTTTAACGTTTATAGTATCCGTGCCGTCGTTGCCTTCTATGGTAACGACCTTGGCTTTATTTTCCACAGTTATCGTATCGTCGCCCTTATCGCCTTTTACTTCTTTTACGTAAGTATTTTCTCCCGAAACCTCGATAGTATCGTTATCTAGATCTCCGCTAACATAGCCTTCTACTCTAGCGCCGTTTCTAACGTAAATTTTATCGTCGCCGTGTCCGCCTTCGATTTTTTCTGATACGGTAGCGTTGTCTACTGTAATAGTATCTACGCCTTTATCGCCTTGTACGGATTTTACTTTGGCTTTATCGCTGATCGTTATTGTAGAGTCGCCCGAGCTTACGTCGCCGACGCGAGATACTTCGGTATTTTCTCCGGTAACGGTTATGGTGTTATTTCCGGTTTCGCTATACATGCCCGCATTGGCTCCGTAAACCCATCCGGCTACTTTCGAACCGCTCTCTACCGTGATAGTATTGCCGCCTTGATCTCCGGAAATATTGCCTTTTACGTTAGATTCGTTTTGCACCAAGATCTTATCATCGCCCTCTGCGCCTACTATAGCTACTCTGAACGGGTTTCCTTGGCTATTTGTAGCGCTTTTGCCCTCTATGGTAGATTTGTTTACGGTTATATCGTCTTTTCCGCCCTCGCCGTAGACAACTCCGCCGATAGTACTATTTGTGATATTTATAGTATCCTTGCCGTCCACGCTACCGTCAGTAACGTTTTGTCTATGATCTGCATCGCCGAATACGTTTTTCTTCACTTCGCTGTTTATTATATTGATCTCGTCGTCGCCTCTACCGCCCCAAATTTGACCGTTTACGGTTGAATTTTTGATAGTGATCTTATCATTGCCGTGCTTGTTGTAGTCGTTTTGAGCCCCGCCTAGATAGCTATCCGCGTGTACGCCTTGGTGATTATGCGAAAGATCAGACGATTGTCCGGTTACTCTACTGACGTATACGCCGTAAAAGCTATCTGCTCCGCCTATTTCGGAGTCGGTTATTTCTATCTCGTCGCCGCCGCCCTCGGTCAATATTCCGCCCACTTTAGAGCCGTTTTTAACAAACACCTTATCGTCACCAGAATTTGTAAAGATAGTTCCTTTTACGGTAGCATCGTCTACGGTGACTTTTTGATTATCCCTACTGTCTATATCTATATCAAAAGCAACCGTAGCCTTATTTTGAACGGTTACGTCGTTTTTAGTCTCAAGCGTTCCGCCGCCGTTAGCTTCTCCAAATTTATAGCCTGTTATTCTGCTCACGCTAGTGTCGTCTCCGTCGACCACCACTTTGTTGTTTCCGGTACCTAGTTGCACGCCGGCATCATACTGATCCTTGGCAATGCTAGAGTCTCTATCCCCTACCGTAGCGCCGCTTTTTACGTTGATGGTATCGTCGCCGTCGCCGTCAAAGATAGCTTTTTTGATTACGGCTTTATCGCTAACATTTATAGTATCGTTACCGCTGCCGGCAAAAACGCTGCCTTGTATCGTCGTATATTCGCCTTCTACATTGATCTTGTCATCGCCGCTACCGCTGTTTACGTTATTTAAAATTTCAGCTCCGTTTTTGACGGTAATCGTATCATCTCCGGTTCCAGTTGAAACCATATCCACCTTAGCTCCATCTACAGTGATATCGTCAGCCTTGTCGGAACCGAAAATTTTAGGTTTTACGGCGTTACTAACCTTCACGATAGTAGTAGTTGCAGGATCATATCCCAAAGTATCGGTCGTTTCGCTTGCTACTACTAGCTTTTTAGCTTGATCTGAGCCTATGATTACGCTCTTATCCTTACTTATATACCATCCGTCTTGGATGTCGAATTCTTCGGTGTTGTAGTTTAGATAAGCCTTTTCAAAAGTCTGCGAATTTACGGTTTTGTTCTCTTTAGTCACGGTATACCCGCCCGGGATCGCCGAGCTAAATAAAGAACTCGTATTAGCCGTATTAAAATTTGCATACGGAGCTGATGCCTGTCCGCTCACGGCGCTGTCTAAGGCCTCGAAGTATTCATTTGATTTATCTAAATTTGTGGTTCTTACAGCTGCTTTAGCGCCTGTTTGGCTTATCTCCGCATCATATGCTGATGATGGGATTTCGATCTTTTTCGGATTTAGCTGAGGCTCTAGTTGTGACTGCTGAGAACTAATGCTCTCGGAGACGCCCCTTGCGGCTGAGCCCTGATAGGCGTTACTACTTTGCGAGCTTTGGCTGGCTCCGCCTAAATCGCCGTAAGTAGCGCTCACGTTTGAAATATGACCGCCCTGAGTAAATGAAACTTGGCTTAGGCTAACGCCGTCTCCGCTGGCAGCGCCAGCGCCACCGCCCGCTGCGGTCGCTTCTAGATCTTGCAGTTCGGTTCCATTAAGCAATGCTTGTTGCAACGCCTCAACGTTAGCCATCATCGCCTCGTTTCCAAAGCCCTCGTTTACCGCTACGCTTTGATCTAGCACCAGCGTATCTTTGCCTAGCATTACGATATCTTTGCCGTTATTTGCCGAGATTACGATTTTAGATGCCGCGTCCTGCCCGACGACACTCTCGCCGAGATAAACTAGATCTCCTACGTTTAGCTCTCTTTTTACGCCGTTACTACCGATAGCTACGACTTTACCCTCTATACTTTTTATTATTCCTGCTTGAGTTGGCATAGAAGTTCCTTTTTGCGTTTTAAATTTGTGCGGATTATATAGTTATTTGAAGATTTTGTATATTGTACCAAAGTACAATGAGTTAAATTTTAGAGGCGTTGTAGCCAAATTTAGAGGCGCAAATTTAACTCTGCACCCCTCAAATTTAGCCTAAATTTTAAAATTTCTTCTTTCTAACGTCCGCGACGATATTTTTAGCCATATCGTCGATCTGGCGCGTTATGTCGTTTGTCGTATTTACGATAGAGATATTTTCGTGCGTGATGTTGTCTATCGCAGAGACCGACTCGTTTATCATATTTATTGCGCCGGTTTGCTCTTTTATATTCTCGCTCATATCGTTTATGCTTTGAGCTAGTACGTTTGCGTTAGCTTCGATTTCGCCA
>NZ_AOTD01000095.1 GCF_000344295.2 Campylobacter showae CC57C
TTGCCGCCTGCGTATAAATTTAACGGCCGAGTCAAATTTGACAAATTTTGGCAAATTCTCACGAGGCCGTTTACCGAGCCACGCGTCAAATTTGACCCAAGCTCGCCCTATCCGTTCATCTTAGATAGCTTTTCGTTTTTGAGATTTGCCTCCATCTGGCGGATCTCCTCCTCACCGCTCCTTACGATGCCTTCGTCGCACTCGAAGTTTTTGGCGTCTATTTTTTTCGGGTATTCGACGTTTGCCAGAATGTATCTAAAAAGGTTTATACGAGCCTGTTTTTTACTATCTGAGACGATGATCGTCCACGGGCAAAACGGCGTGTTTGAGGCTAGCAGCATCGAGTATTTGGCGATGGTGTACTGATCCCAGAGCTCCTGACTTTTCTCATCTACAGGAGAGATTTTAAACTGCTTTAGCGGGTCGGTGAGGCGCTCTTTGAAGCGCTTTTTTTGCTCCTCTTTCGAAACCGAGAGGTAAAATTTAAAGAAAATGATGCCCGAGTTTTTGATCATCTCCTCAAATTTAGGCACCTCGCGCAAAAACTCCTTGTGCTCCTCCTGCGTGCAAAAGCCCATTACAGGCTCGACGCCAGCGCGGTTATACCACGAGCGGTCAAAGATCACGATCTCGCCAGCGCTTGGTAAATGTGCGACGTAACGCTGGAAATACCACTGCGAGCGCTCGACGTCGCTTGGCTTTTCAAGCGCGACTATGCGGCATCCGCGCGGATTTAGGTGCTCGGTTAGGCGCTTTATCGAGCCGCCCTTGCCCGCCGCGTCGCGTCCCTCGATGATGATGAGTACGCGCAGACCCTGCTCTTTTACGTGATTTTGAAATTTTAAAAGCTCGATTTGTAGTTTTCGCAGCTCGTGCTCGTAGTCGAATTTCACGCTATCCGTGCCGTTTTTACTCACTCTAAACCTCCTTTGGGTATTTTTAAAATGTTACTATCAAATAATTAAAATTTAGCTAAAATACGCCTCTTAATTTAACATTTAACGCTGACTTTATGGGAGCTTGTGTAAAATACGACAAAAATTTCAAGGAATATTATGATTTTTAGGATGATTTTTGCGGCGATTTTGACCTGTTACGCTATGTTTGCCGAACCGCTTTCAGTCAAAGAAGCCTTCGGCCTCACCGCACACGCCGACGAGCAAAACGTCGAGTTTAGATTTGCCCCAGCGCCAAATATCCACGTCTATAAAGACAGCCTCGCAGCAAGCCTAGGCGACAAAATTTTAAACTCGCATCTAAACTTTCCAAAAGGCAAAATTTACGATGAGCGCGAGGTTTATACGGGCAAATTTAGCCTTTTTGTGCCGATAAATTTGCTAAAAGGGCTTAGCGGCGGCGAAAATTTCACCCTAAAGCTCGAATACCAAGGCTGCGCCAAAGACGGCATCTGCTACCAACCGCAAGTACTCAAATTTAGCGTCAAAAAGGGTCTTAGCGGCTACTCGGTTGCACAGATCATAGAGGCCGCCGAGCCTGAATTTGCCGGCTTGCAGGCGCCGCTCTCCGAGCAAGACTCCATCGCCGCAAGCCTTAGCAGCGCAAATTTCCTCCTCTCGCTCGCCACGTTTTTTGGCTATGGGCTGCTACTATCGCTCACGCCTTGCATATTTCCGATGATACCGATCTTATCGTCAATCATCGTCTCAAAGCAAGCTAGGGGCGAGAAAAACGGCGAGGTAAATTTAAGCGCGCCAGACGAAACTTCGACCAAATTTGATAGCGACAACCCGCACGCTAAAAAGGACAAAAACAAAAACTCGCGCGCTACGAGCGGCTTTTTCCTCTCTCTTGTCTACGTTTTTGCGATGGCGTGCGCCTACGCGGTCGCAGGCGTGGCGGCTAGCGTTTTTGGCTCGGGCGGACAAAGCGCGCTGCAAACACCGGCCGTACTGATCGGATTTAGTCTCGTTTTCGTCGCACTCGCACTTTCGATGTTCGGACTTTACGAGCTTCAGATGCCCCTTGCTATGCAAAATGCGCTTAACAAAAAAGCTCAAAGCAAAGGCGGCATAATCGGCGTTTTTGCGATGGGATTTTTATCCGCACTCATCGCTAGCCCCTGCGTCGCCGCACCTCTTGCGGGCGCGCTGCTTTACATCGCGCAGAGCGGAAACGCGCTATTTGGCGGGCTTGCGCTCTTTACGATGGGGCTTGGCATGGGCGTGCCGCTACTGATTATCGGTGCTAGCTCGGGCAAAATTTTACCGCGACCAGGCGCATGGATGGACAAAATCAAGACGCTTTTTGGCTTTATCATGCTGATAATGGCGGTCTGGCTGAGCGCACGCGTGCTGGGCACTATGGCGGAGCTGCTGCTTTACGGCGTTATCGGCGTGTTTGCGAGCGTATTTTTCGGAGCTTTTGATGCGACAAAGGACGAGTACGGCAACGGCAAAAAACTACTAAAAGGCACGGCGCTATTAGCCTTTATCTACTCTGTCTTGCTGATCGTGGGCTCATTTTCGGGCGCAAAATCGGCGCTAAATCCGCTCGAAGGCTTTAAAAATGCAGGCGGCTCAGGCGTAAATTTGAGCAAAAATGAGCCAAATTTTATCACAGTGTCAAATTTGACAGAGCTAGAAAATGCAATAAAAAGCTCGTCTAAACCCGTGCTTATTGACTTTTACGCGACTTGGTGCGCTAGCTGCAACGAACTTGACGAGATAACTTTCAAAGACGAAGCCGTGCTAAAAAAGCTAGCAAATTTCACTCTTTTGCGAGTGGATGTGACGAAAAATAGCAGTGACGACACGCAGATAATGAAAAAATTCGGACTCATCGGACCGCCAGCAATCCTATTTTTCCGTGCCAACAGCGACGCGCAAGACGAGCTAAAAAATGCACGCCTCATCGGATTTTATCCGCCCGAAAAGTTTTTAGCTCGTCTTGAAAAATTCGGGCTGTGAAATTTGCGCGGAGATTTTTACGGTTTTATTCTTAAAATTTGAGATAATTAAAGCTGATTTAAATTTCGCTCGCTATAATTTCGCCTATCGTTACCCTGTAGTTTAGTGGTAGAACTGCTGACTCTGGATCAGCTAACAGAGGTTCGAATCCTTTCAGGGTAACCACCTATTTACACTGCCACCAGCTAAAATTCAAAATTTCGAGTTGTTTTGTGTTGATTTTAAAATAGCATCTACCAAGCTATTTTAGCGAGCCCTACTCCGCCGTTTTTGAAAAGGTAAATATCTTTTTAAGCTTTACAAGGCCGAGCTTCACGCCGCTATATCTCATTATCTTTGCCATCTGCGTCCATTTGGGCTTTTCGTAGCACGGATGCGGGCATTTGCGGCAGCTTGGCTTGATATCGTGCAAACAGACCAAAAGCCGCTCGTGAGCGTAGAAAAACAGCTGCTCGCACTCCGTGCAAAGGCGCGTCTGCACGCTACGGTTTAGGTTTTCGCCCTTATAAATTAGCTCCAAATTTATCTCGCGCTTCGTCTCTAGTGCATGTTTGTCGCCGCAGTATGTTTGCAAAAATTTCGCTAAAGTAGTGACCTGTTCGGTAAATTTCTCATTCGTCATGCATATTTCCTTTGGGCAAATCTACCAAATTTCGGGTCTCACAGCGTTAATCTAACTCAATGCCGAATTTCGCCCGCGCCCTTTGCAGATCCTCCTCGCAGTCTATGCCGATGCTGTCGCTTTGCACTTCGAGCATGAGGATTTTTTCGCCGTTTGATAGAGCGCGCAGTTGCTCGAGCTTTTCGGTATTTTCAAGCGTCGACGGCGCAAATGAGCAAAATCTTTTTAAATTTGCCGCACTGTAGCCGTAGATACCCAGATGCGCCTTGTACGCGTCAAACGGCGCGCGGTCAAACGGGATGCGCGATCGCGAAAAATAAAGCGCGTAGCCCGAGTCGTCGGTCACGACCTTGACCAGGTTTTTATCGTCCGCTAGCTCGCTGCCCACAAATTTAAAGCACGAAAACATAAATGCTCTCTCCACGTTTTTCTCGCAAAATTCTCTAAATTTAACGATATTTTCAGGCTCGATAAAGGGCTCGTCGGCCTGCACGTTTATGATGATCTCGCTATCTTTGACGCCAAGTATTCCAGCCGCTTCGTTGATGCGGTCGGTTCCGCTTTGATGCGCCCGGCTAGTCATCACGGCTTTAAAGCCAAATTTTTGCGCGATCTGCGCCACGCCCTCGTCGTCTGCGGCGATCACGACCTCGTCAGCCGCGCTCACCCTGCGCGCCGTAGCGACAAACATCGGCACGCCGTTTATCTCGCGTAAAATTTTATTAGGCATTCGCGTCGAGGCGAGCCTTGCAGGGATAATAATCATCGCTCGATCCAGGCTAAAATTTTAGCTTCTATATCGCTTTTTGCGGCGATTTCGTTATGCACGGCGGCTTTTGCAAATAGCGATTTTATCGCGCCTGGCACTTCGTCGTTAAACTCCGCTGCCAAGGCCTCAAGCCCGATTTTTTCGTCTTTTAGCGTTTCGTTTTTTAGCGCTTTAAACATACTCGGAGCAAATTTGACCCAGTGCGCGGTCGACGTTATCACGCACGGACGCGTCAAATTTGCCGCCGCTTTAAAGCATGTAGCCGTGTGTGGATCGACGGCGACGCCTTTTGCCGCCCACTCTTTTATGTATTTCTCGCACTCCGCGTCACTGCAAAAATCAGCGTCAAAGTCCTCTTTTAGCGCGTCTAGCTCGCTATTTGAAAGCTCGTAAAAACCATCGCTCGCGAGACTATCCATCAGCTCCTTGGTTCGCACGGCGCCAAATTTATCAAAAAGCAGCCTCTCGACGTTTGAAGAAACGAGGATATCCATCGCCGGGCTGATCGTTTTAACTAGGCTTTTGCCGCGCAGATCATATCGCCCCTGCGTGAAAAACTCGGTAAGGATGTTGTTTGCGTTTGAGACGATTTTGATTTTACCGATTTTTGCGCCCATTTTTTTAGCGTAGTATGCGCCCAGAGCGTTGCCAAAGTTTCCGCTAGGCACGACGATGTCAAATTCGCCCTTTAGCTCGCCCGTTTTTAGCAGAAAAACGTGGGCGTAAACGTGATAGATGATCTGAAATAAAATCCGCCCGAAATTTACCGAATTTGCCGCCGAGAGCGAGAGACCGGCAGCGCTTAGGCGCTCTTTAAATTTCTCGCTAGCTAGCAGGCTTTTTAGCGCGCGCTGCGCATCGTCGAAGTTGCCCTCGATGCCGATTACTTTGAGGTTTGCGGCGTCGGCATTTATCATTTGTAGGCGCTGTACCTCGCTCGTGCCGTCTTTTGGATAGAGGCAAACGACCTTGACGCCCGGTGCGTCCGCAAAGGTCTCTAGCGTCGCAGGCCCCGTGTCGCCGCTAGTCGCGCACATTATGAGGTATTTTTCGCCTCTTTTTGCAGCCAGCTCGCTAAGTAGCGCGCCAAACGGCTGCAGCGCCATATCTTTAAAAGCGCGCGTAGGTCCGTGATAAAGCTCGTTTACGTAGAGGTTTTCGCCGATTTTTCGCACCTGCACGGGATTTTGCGGATCGTCAAATCTCTCGTACCGCTTCACTGCCCGCTCAAACATCGCCGCATCCGCGTCAAATCCGAATTTCTCTATGATTTTTAGAGCGATTTGTGCATAGGTAAAATTTACCGCCTCAGCAAAAAATTTATCGTCCAGCTGCGGTAGCTGCGTCGGTGCGTAAAGCCCGCCGTGAGCGGAGCTGGGGCTTAGTAGCGCTTGGCTAAATTCCACGCTTTTTAGGCTCTCACCCGCACTCGCTCTAGTTTGAAATAACTTCATTTACTTTCCTTTTTTATCCATTTTTTGTATTTTTTGCTAGCTTTATCAGCTTTAAAAGCCACTATTTCAGGCAGCTCGTAGTCGTGATGTTTCGCGATAAATTTAGCGACTTTTTTAAATTTAACCGCGGTTTTTATGAGCAAAACCCGCTCCTTTTCATCCTTTATCTCGCCGTCCCAAAAATAAACGCTATTTGCCTTAAAAACGCTGACGCAAGCGGCAAATTTAGCTTTTACGAGCTTTTTGGCTAGAGTTTTAGCCGCGGCCTTGTCGGCGCAAGAAGTTAGTACGAATTTCATTAAAGCGTCCCTAAATTTTTAGCAGATTATAGAATTTTCTCTTTGATAATTCGTTTAAATTTATCCGCCAGCGTCGTTTTTAGCGCGATGACGGAGAGCGGCAGGCCAAACTCCTCCACCTTTACGGCGTCTTTTCGCGTGACCAAAAGCGAGGTCGCGCCGTAGCGCTCTAGGATACTCGCTAGCTCGTCCCGCGAAAACGCGTAGTGATCGGGATAAATCTCGCGCCCTACGCAAAGGCTAAAATAAGGCTCCAGACGCTGCGGATTTGCGATAGCGGTGACCAATACCATCTTTTTAGTTTGATTTATGATTTCGCTCTCTCGAGTAAAGTCCTCGCCCTCTTTTACGACGTAGTCGGCTTTGGCATAAAATTTGCTCGGGTAGCGATACGCGCCGCTAGGCAGGACGAAATCAAAATAAGGCTTTGAGGAGGGGCGGATCAGGACGTTAAATTTTTTGATGTGAAATTTACCGAAGCCGTCATCTAGTAGCACGTACTTTGCGCCCATTTTTTTGGCTTCGTTTATGGCGATATCGCGGTTTTCGCTCACGATAACGTTTGCGTTTTTTACGCTTTTTGCGTACTCCATGGCTTCGTCGCCGCTAGCTGTGACGCCCACTAAAATTTCGCCAGAGATAGCGACTTTTATGAGTCCTTTTGAAGCTCTACCGTAGCCTCGTAACACGACGCAACCGCCATCAAATTCGTTTAATATAGCAATACCCAGCGGCGTCTTTCCGCTACCGCCCAGGGTTAAATTTCCGATGCTAATAATCGGGATGTCAAAATCTAAAGCTTTGCTAAATTTGGACTTCAAAATCACGCCCGCGCAGTAAATCCAGCTAAGCGGCAAAAGCGCGATAGCTAGGCACTTTTGCCGTAAATTTGGAGTGTAAAAATACTCCTGCGCGAAGGCGTAAATTTTCCTTTTAAACACGCGTTTTAGCTACTTCTCGCACGCTCTCGCAGATATAGGCGACCTCTTCGTCGCTAAGCGCGTTGTAAACGGGCAGCGAAAGCACCTGCTGATAGGTTTTTAGCGCATTTGGGAATGAATTTACCTTAAGCCCGTATTTGCTTTTATAGTAGCTTAAAAGGTGCATCGGTTTGTAGTGAAGCGCCGTGTGGATGCCGCGTTCTAGCAGCTCCTTGGCAAACCCGTCGCGGTTTTTGTCGATCTTAATGATGTACTGGATATAGACGTGGTCGCGCTTTTTGATCGGTAGCGAGACGTGCGGGCAGTCTGCGAGCTCTTTGTCATAGATAGCGGCGATCTGTCTGCGTCGCGCGATAAATTTATCCGTCTTTTCAAACTGCGCCACCGCATACGCCGCGCAAAGCCCTGTTAAATCGTACTTTACGCCGATATCAACGACGTCATAGACATAGCCCAGGTTGCCGTCTTTATCTATGCCGCCATTCACGATCGCGTGGTTTCGCAGCAACCTAGCGCGCTCGGCGATAGCATCGTCGTCCGTTAGCATAAAGCCCGCCGTCGCGATTGGGTTTGTGAGCTGTGAATGCACATTAAAGCAAGAGATAAGCGAGCGCTCATCAGAGCCGATTTTTACGCCGTTATAGGTTAGGCCGACGGACTTGCCAGCGTCGTCTAATACTTTTACGTCGTACTCCTGCGCGATAGCGTAAATCTCGTCCATATCCGACGCCTGCCCTCCGACGTGGTTTACAAAGATACCTTTTAGCTTTTTGTGATTGTGCACTTTTAGCGTGTCTCGCAGCGATTGGGGGTTCATGTTAAAGTCGTCTTCGTTGATATCAACAAATATCGGCTCGGCGTCAAAATGCCTGATCGCCTGCGCCACGCTCGGAGTGGAGTTTACCGAGCAGATGATCTTGTCGCCGCGTTTTAGATCCATCGAACAAAGCGCCAAATGGTGAGCGGCGCTGTTATTATTGGTCGTAACGGCGTGTTTTACGCCAAAATACTCCTTAAGCTCGGACTCCAGCCGCTCCACGATCACCGAACCGTGGTCGTTTAGAGCCTCTTTGATGAGCGTAATCTCGGCCTCGTCGATAGTAGGTCTATAAAACGCTATCTCTTCCATTGTGCCTCCTTGTTTTTTTATTTTTATCTTACCTTCTGCGTTCTTTTTTTGTTTTTAAATTTATTTTGCTGCCAAATTTACAGCAGTTTTATCTATTTTTACTTTCAGAAAAATCATCGCGACTTTGCCGCTAAATTTAACGCATCTCAAAGCCGAGAAAATTTGATGCCGAATCAGCCGTCAAATTTTACCGTTTTTATTCGCAAAACCTCAGCCAAATTTATCGCCGTAGCAGTAAATTTAGCTCAAATTTTACTCACCGTCCAAACTAGCAACGGGCGGCAACGAGAGTTTAAATTTATTTGCTCTCATCCTTGAAAATACCATCGCAACGAGCTTTGGGTCAAATTCTCGCGCCAGCTCGGCCTCGCCTTTACTCTGCACTAAACGCAAAACTTCATCCAGTCGCTCGTAGCTATAGCCTATATCGGCTTCGTCACTTTGTCCTTCCCAAAGGTCGGCGGACGGGGCTTTTGCGATGATTTTTTCATCAATATCTAGCTCGCGCGCTAGCTCGTAAATTTCAGTTTTAAAGAGCTCGCCGATCGGATTTAGCGCGCACGCCATGTCGCCGTAGATCGTACCGTATCCAAGAAGGCGCTCGCTTTTGTTGCTAGTACCCACAACTAGCGCGTTTATCTTTGCCGAATAGTCGTAAAGCAGACACATCCTGGCTCTTGCGCTTAGATTTCCCATGCGCAAATTTGACAGCGGCTCGCCGATTTGCGCGGTAAAACTATCCAAAATCGGCTGGATTTCGATGATTTTATGCGTTATTTTTAGATCTTCGCAAAGCTTTAGCGCGTCGCTTAAATTTCGCTCGTTTGAGTACTTTGTCGGCATCAAAAGCGCATGCGTTTCAAAGCCCGTGCGCGCGCAAAGAG
>NZ_AOTD01000096.1 GCF_000344295.2 Campylobacter showae CC57C
GTGTTTTATCTTTATCATTTTTTGTTCTTGCGTTAAATTTGTGGAAAATTTTTTGGGTTAAGTTTTATAAGATTATGGCAGATGGGAAGGGATTCGAACCCTCGAAAGCTTGCACTTTACACGCGTTCCAGGCGTGCTCCTTCAACCGCTCGGACACCCATCTATGAAGCCTGGATTATAGCTAAAATTTAATAAGCGCAAACTTATATTTGAGTTTGATTGCGTTTGATGGAGGCGTCAAATTTGAGCACGCATAAGGGTTTTAGCGTCATAAAGGTGCGGGTTAGGGTGCAAAACCGTCAAATTTGCCGCCAAATTTACCTTAAATTTGAGCGAATTTACCCGCGCTTGCCCAGAGCGAAAACAAACATCCTGCACGCCTCGCGAAACGGTTTTATGTGACTAAGCATACGCGCGATAAGCCCCCAGCGGTGTTTGTACATATTTGTCATGGTGCCGATTTCTAGGCACTTGATGCGCTCTTTGTCCCATGCCTCGACCTCGTCCGAACCCTCTACGCTCATCTTAAATTTCACGTCTCCTTTCATAAATTTGAGCACGTCGTGCTTGCGCGTGTTTGATTTTGCGGCAAATTTATTTATCAAATCGGTGAGCAAAAGCCCCTCGAATCTCTCGCTCAAATTTAGCACGAACTCCCGAAACACCGCCTTTTCAAAATACATCGCCACGCCCTCTAGCACGAAAACGAACTTCGCGCCCGCGTGTTTTCTCGCTAGCTCGTCCATCCACGCGGTTTCTAGCATCGAGCACGCTAGGCTGTAGTTTTGCGGCGCTTTTTGCACGAGCTTATCGCGAAGGGCGATGACGTCAGGCAAATCAAGGTCGTAAAAGGTCGCCTCGGGGCAGAGTGGAGCTAGCCTAAGAGGCCTAGTATCAAGCCCGGCGCCTACTTGAACAATGACGGCGGTCGGGTGCTCGCGGGTAAATTTAAGTATGCAGTCGTCAAAAAACCTCGCTCGTATCACCGTGCCGACCCTACTTAGCGTCGAGCGGTCAAATTTGGCGAAATCATAATCTATCTTGCTCACGATGTCTCCCGAAAACTCGTCCTTTAGTATAGGCGTCGTTTCTTGGTTTTCCTTGCTTCTAAAGTATAAATTTATGAGCAGCGTCTCGGAGACCGTACCCTCAAATTCGATCTTTTCCATACGGTTTTTCCTTTTTATTTTGATAATCTTTATATAAATTGTAGTGCAAACGGCTTTAAAATTTTATAAAATTTAGCGTTTAACGCGCCGTTAATGCAATGTCGTTTATAATACGGCTTTAAAAACAAAAAAAGGCAAAAAATGAAAAAAATCCTCATCATCGCAGGCTCGTGCAGCAACGGCGGCGCGGGGTTGCAAGCCGACATCAAGGCGTGCGCGCACTTTGGCTGCTATAGCGCGACGGCGGTCACGGCGCTAACGGCCGAAAACACGGACAAGATCAAAAATATCGTATCGCTAGATCCGTCCTTTATCGCCGATCAGCTCGAGATGCTCGCGGCGGAGTTCAGCTTCGATGCCGTCAAAATCGGCATGCTCTTTAACGAACCCATCATGGACGTCGTACAGAGCTTTTTAGAAAAAAACTCCGCCCCCGTGGTGCTAGATCCCGTCTGCGTCTCGAAAATGGGGCACAAACTCATCAAAGATAGCGCCATCGAGAGGCTAAAAGAGCTGATGAAATTTGCCGCCGTCACGACGCCAAATTTGCGCGAAGCCGACGTGCTTTTTGGCGATGATTTTACGAATCTGCCGTGCGACGTGATCGTGAAAAAACACATCGTCGCGGGCAAGAGCATCGACACGCTCTACCGCAAGGACGGCAGCGTCCAAAACTTCGAGACGCCGCTAGCCGACCCGCTGGTTATCATCGGCGCTGGCTGCACGTTTTCTAGCTCGCTAGCCTGCCTGCTCGCTCGCGGCGAAAGCCTAGAAAGCGCCATCCAGCAAGGCAAAGAGTACATCTACAACGCCATAATCACCGGCATCGACACGAATCTAGGTGTGAGAAAACTGCTAAATCACGGGGTTAAATTTTAAATTTAGCGTGCTTGACGCCGTAAATTAGACTAACAATAAAAGAATTTGCGAGGATTTATGAGTATAAGCCACAAAACGTCTTTTATTATTATTTTTCTAATCGCGGCGATGGCCGTCTACTTAAATTTATACGACGGACGGGAGTTAGCGCGAAACTACGAAAAAAATCGTATCGAGATTTTAGCATTGCGTGATTTTGCGCGCGAGATTAGGCCTCGCGGAGTTTGGTTTGACCTGCGCTTGGACGGAGCCCGGGTTGAGACGTTTAGCGCCGTGAGTGCCGATAAGAACCAAACTGCGAGCTTCATCCGCGTAGATGAGCGAACGAGCGTGCAGGAACCACTGCGGATACTGGGCTGGGATGCACAGACCTTCGGCGAACTAAAAGCCAAACTAAAAAGCGCAAACGTCATAGGCGTAAGAATCTGGGGCAACGAGGCGTTTGGAGGCGAGCGCAAGACTACGATTTATTATCGCAATGAGGGCTTTGGGGGTGCTTATTATGAGATTTTTGACGACGCTTCGGACGAGATACTGCGAGGCGACAAAGAGGCGGGTTGCGACGATAGATTTCATTTAGACGGCGTAGCTTTGATTTATGACGGTGGGGCTACCGTAGATTTTATGTGCGTAAACAAAGACGGCAAAAATATAAAACGTAGATAAAAATCTAATTTTTAGATTTATGCTCTAAATTCGGGGTTGGTTTGACGGTTAAATTTGATCCGAAACGAGGAGAGATAAATTTACGGGCGGTTTTGTTAAATTTGACTACCGATGAGCTGATTTCTCGGCCTACTCGTTAAATTTGGATACGGATAACGGCGGCAAATTTAACCTTTATGCTTCTTATTATTTATCGGTTTTTTCCAAAGGTATTATAAGATTTATTTGCCTTTCTATCTCGTCTGCTTGTTTGTGCGTGAGGCCTGCTATTATGGTCATCTTGACTATACGATGTTGCGTCCTTTGCGCTATTTCTACGTGCGCCGGTAAAAAAGCGCGTTCAAGGGTGCGACAGTGGATTATATTTTCTGGTTTTATAATCTGATTTCCAAATATGAATCTATCTATAACAATCTTGTCTCTATAAATTTCAACGTAGTTAAAAAATATCACCGAGTATAGCAGCCAGATCAAAAGTGCGGAGCCCAAAATCCCAAGTATGCGCATCCAGCCGTCGTAATATATCGCAGTAGGCAAGGCGGGTACGAGCAGGAAAAAGCTGTACGAGATAAAGTCGATCAGCACCATGAGCGGATTTCGTTTGCCTAGCCTGTAAAGTAGCTCCGGCTCTTTATTTTCTTTGCCTATACTTTCGTTCATATCCTCCGCCTAAAGCCAAATTTTAAATTTATCCAGCCTAGTTTTATGCAAACGGCGAGCGGTTAAAATCGTCAAGTTGCACTGCCGTTTAAATTTACGCCGGTTTTCAAATTTGACCCAAATTTGCGCTCAAATTTAACCCGCACTCCCGCTTAGTCGCCATCAGATTTACCTAAAGCTTATCTGAGCGTCGTCCGTGCCGTCTTCGAGCGAGATGTTGTAGCCGCCGGTATTTGGCGGGCGTTTATAGATATCTTGCGGGCGGATATCCAGCACCTCGTCGCTGAAAAATATGCATTCGCGCTCGCCAGTATCCACGTCGCGCACCCAGATTTTACCGTCGTCCACGATCTCCTCGTCAAACTCTATCACGCGGTTTTCGTAAATTTTGCCCAGAAGTCGCTCGTGCAGGCGGTTCTCGCGCTCAAACTCTAGCTGCGCTTGCAGGCACTCCGCCTCATCGATGAAAATCGGCTCCAGCGCGATCTTGTCGCCGTCCAGTACGCACTCGAATTTCTCCAGCGTCGAGCAGTCCACCTCGCTGCCGCCCAGCCTCACGACGTCCTTGTTGCGCATAAAGTAGCGGTTAGTAAGGTTGCCCATCAGAGCCTCGTACGCCGTGCCGCCGATCGCGCGTTTGAGTAAAAACTCGTTTTGAAACGCCAGCACCAGCTCCACCTCGCACTCGCGCAGGATCTCTTCGTTTAGCTCGGTGTTCTCGCTCAGCAGCTTCGCCGACTCGTCGAGAAATAGGCTAATAGGCGTCTTTTGCTTCATCGTTACGCGCTTTAAAAGCTCGGGCAAGAAGCTGTTTAGCAGGAAGCTTAGCGCGCTTTTGTCGCAGCTAGCGGCGTTAAATATCACGATCTTGCCGTTATTTAGCAGTCCTGCGATACTCGCGTCGCCCGCAGTGCCCTCGCCGTCGCCGTTTAGCGAGTCGTCGTTCATGAGGCCCAGAAACGGCGACATCATCATCGAGTAGTTGCGAAAATCATCTCTCGTGCGCTCGTCGCCGATGTCCTTGTAGCGGCTCGTCGCGTCTAAAAACTCGTCCGCGGTTGCTATAAATGCGCGGTTTATCATTATCGTTTCGCGGGTGAAATTTAGCGTCGAGGAGTCGAGATTGTCGCAGATGAGGCTTAGCGCGTCTTTAAACTCGAGCATCTTTTCTAGGTCTTGCGAGAGGCGCAGTATCGTCGCCACGTCAAAGGTAAAATCCCGCGCGAGCGTGCGCACGTCGGCGTAAAAGGCATCCCCGTAGCAGTCGTTTAGCGGCGCGATTTTTCTAGCGAAAATTTTAAGCGCCTTTAAAACCTTAAAAAACTCCGTCGCGATGCTCGAGCCAAACTCCTCCCAAAACTTCTCCCTTGATTCCATCGGCTTTTTCACGCAGTTTTTAAAGTCGCGCGGCTTCATCGAGGCGATGAGGTTTATCGGCGCGTCCAGCCTTGCACCCACGCTCACGACGTCTTTTAGGCGGCCCGCTCTGCGCGCTAGAGCCTTGATCTTGGCGCTCTCACCGCCTTTATAATCCACTGCAAACACCGCGTAGCCGTTTTGCATACGGTCAAGCAAATTTGGATATATCATAGCCGTCGTCTTGCCGCTGCCGGTCTCTCCGATGATGGCCGCGTGCGTAAAGTCGCTAGGTATCAGCGCGCCTTTTTTCTCCGCGTTTTCCCGCGTTCTCGTAAATCCCATTATTTTTTGCATATTTTTCCTTGTCGGGGGCGATTGTAACGAAATTTGGTTTAAAGATTTAAATTTGACGAGGCGGCGAGTGGGTTAAATTTGCCGCGGGGACGGGATGAAAATCTAGCCTGCAAAACCCGCACCGCAAAAATGCTAGATCAAATTTGAGCTTTAGCGGAGCAGGGTGGGTTGCACTGAAATTTGGCTCAAATTTGGGCAAAATTCGGCTCAAATTTGACTCAAGCGGGCGAAATCAGTCCGCTTTTTTGCAAACGGCGGCCGAGTGCGTGAGTAGATCGTGCAAATTTAGCGCGTCCTTGCGAAAAAAACAGAGGCAAAGTCCGACCACGCTAACGCCTGCGAGCAAAAAGCAGATGTAACGGAGCAAAACGCGTGCGAAGCCGAGCTTGCGGCCGCTACGTAGGTCGATGAGGTAGATATTTTGCGAGCGGTAGCCGGGCGTTTGGGCTTTGATCGCAAAAAAGGCGCAGCATATGAGAGCGACTGCGAGATTTGCCCCGAATATCGCGGTTTGGTTGTGTAAAAAGTCGTCTTTGCCGTCCAAAAAAACATAGGTCGTGAGGTAATATATCGGCATGCCGATCAAAAAAAGATCGGCGATAAAAGCCTTTACTCGCGCGCCGATACCGGCTAGTTGCGCTTTTTTTTTCGCCAAATTTACTCCTTTTGTTTTTATTTTCGGGCGTGTGTTTTGGATTTTTGAGTGCCAATTTTGCTCGCTAGCACCCAAATTTATGCTCTTTTACTTTTGTTGCAGCAAATTTACGCCTGCTTTTATGCGTCGCCTCTTTGGCATGGCAAATTTACAGCTCTTTTCCGCTTGAGCACCGCTCGCGCCGTCTTAGCCGGCCAACCTTGCTCCGCTCGTAAATGGTGCTTCGTTTGCTGCCAGATTATGCGTTTTGCCTGGCGTAATCTTTACGATATCTGCCGCCTTTGTTTGTCTTTATCTGAACGCCCGTTTACGACGATTAATAATTTTCGCCCCGCGCATTTTTTCATCAAGCCTGCTTACGCTTGATTTATTATCAGCTCCATAAAATTTATCAAGTGCTGGTTTTAAATTTACGGCGTTCATCTCGCACTAAATTTTAAATTCATAAATTTCAGGACACTCTTTTGCGGGCGTAAATTTGCCTAAATTTGACGGTTGCCGTCAATTGCACAAAAACGGCAACGTAAATTTAATCCAGCTCCGATCGCGACTTATAAAACGCAACGGCCGATTTTACTTTATCGTCAAATTTGTCGCCAAAATATTGCACAACCTAGTCAAATTTGATCCATACTTGGTTTGCTTTGGTTGGCACCTGCAAAATCCATCCAAATTTCCACGGCTATATCAAGCTGAGCCGCGAAATTTACAAATTTAGTTACCTCTGCTGCCGGGCTTTATTGCTTTGCTTCCATCGGCGCAGAGCGGACAGTTTGCAGGCTCGTAAATCTCAAACTCAAAGTTGCCCAGCGCAAAAAACGGCTTGTCGTCGGGTAGTTTAGCGCCGGGTTTTGCGACGCTGCCCTCTAAATTTGCGACCTTGCAAAAGCCGCGATTAGCCAGCGCCGCAAACGCCACGACCTTGCCGCCTAGGCTCTCGATCACGCGCGCGGCCTCCAGCGCCGAGCCGCCCGTGGTGATGATGTCCTCGCAGACGACGAATCGTTCGCTCTCCCTCACCTCAAAACCGCGCCTTAGGCTCATCACGCGCTCGATCCTCTCGGTAAAGATGAAGCGCTTTTTTGCCGCGCGAGCTAGCTCGTAACCTGCCAAAATGCCGCCTAGAGCAGGCGAACAGATGCTGTCAAACTCTACGCCCGATTTTTCGATGACGGCGGCCAGCTCGTCTGCTAGAGCGCCTGCTAACTGAGGATCCTCGAGTACTTTGGCGCTTTGCAAATAAAACTGCGAGTGGTTGCCGCTACTAAGCAAAAAATGACCCTGCAAATACGCGCCCGCATCCTTGTAAATTTTCTCTAAATCCATCGTTTTTCCTTTGTAAAATTTGAGCGAATTTTACCCTAAGCGCGCTTAAGCTACTATTTTTTGAGCTTTTGGCCGCTTGCGATTTTGCGTTATTATAAGCTTCTGCCGAGCAAAAACGGCTAGCAATTTTAAATTTGGATATAAATTTTGGTAAAAGCGAGTATGGCGTGATAAATTTAAAATTTGGGCGAAATAAATAAACGCGCTTTGGGGTGTAGCAAAAGCGGACTAAAATTTATGCTAAATGCGAAATAGCGGAAGGTTTTTATAAAAGAAGCGGCTCGTCAAATTTAACGAGCCATACGTAAATTTTAAACTTTTAAAAGTTCGCTCTCTTTTTCTTTTACGAACGAGTCGATCTTTGACGTGTAGCTGTCGGTGATCTTTTGGACTTCGTCTTGTCCTTTTTTGCTCTCGTCTTCCGTGATCGCTTTATCTTTTTCTAGCTTTTTAACCTCGTCGTTGGCGTCTTTTCTGATGTTTCTGATGCTAACTTTCGCCTTTTCGCCGAATGCCTTAGCGTGCTTGGCGTTTTCTTGGCGTTGCTCGACCGTCATCGGAGGGAAAAATAGCTTCACGCTTTCGCCGTCGTTGTTCGGATTTACGCCGATATTTGCCGCAGAGATCGCTGCTGTGATGGTTTTTAGCATCGGTTTTTCCCACGGCGTGATGCTTATGGTGCTAGCATCGCTCGTTAGTACGGTGGCGACTTGGTTTAGCGGAGTCTGGCTACCGTAATAATCCACGTAAATATTATCGACTATGCTTATATTTACCTTGCCCGTGCGAAGCGTGCTAAAGTCGCGTTTTAGACCCTCGATGCACTTGTCGCTATGCTCTTTTTGTTTTTTGTAAATTTCATTCAGCATTTATATCCTTTACTAAAATTTTGGTCGTCGTTTTTCCGTTTACCTTAAGGCTCATTCTCACTTTATAGCGGTCGATCGGCTTGTTAAATTTAAGCGTCATTTGTCCATTTTCAAGCTTTACTTTTTTTGTTTCCTGTCCTGTCATCGAGAAGTAGCCGTGAGTCGCATTCTCGTCGGTTTTAATGATGATTTCGCTGATTTTATTGTCTTTTGGATAGTCTTGCGGAAGTATCCACTCGGCTTTTAAAAATTTACTTGCAAGCGCAGACGGTAGGTGAGTGCCGTTCATCGCAGGGATCCTGTCTAGTTCGTGCAGATCGCTATTTGCTGCGACCGCGCCGGAGTTTTGGCTCAGTATTACCTCGATACCGTGCTCAATTGCTACATCGCGCACCCTGTCGTTATATTCGCCGAAAGGATAAGCAAAATAGCGCGGCTTGTAGCCCATATTTTTTTCAAATTTGCTTATGCCGTCCTCAAAGTCGTTTTTTAGTTTCTCTTCGTTAAGCCCGACCATATGTAGGTGACCGTAGGAGTGATAGCCGACTTCGCCGTATTTTTCCATCTCTTTGATCTGTTCAAAGGTCATAAAGTCGCCGTATTTTCGCGCGGTAGCCTCGACGTAGATCATCAGCGCAAACGGATATCCGTACTCTAAAAATACCGGTAAACCTTTTTCGTAAAAGCTTTTGTAGCCGTCGTCTACCGTTAAAACGACCCAGTTATCAGATACTGGCTCGCCGTTTTTGATAGCGTCAACGAGCTTTGAAAGAGGGATGATCTCATAGCCTTTTTCTTTAAAATAATCAAACTGCTCGCGTAAATTTTTAATAGAGACGTTAGTGCTCGGGTGTCTGTCGTCGTCAAATCTATGATAGTTAAAGATATGCGCGTCTGCAAACGCAAACTGCGTCGCCGCAAACAATGCAAGCGCGGAAACTAATTTTTTCATTGACGCTCCTTATTTTTGCTCGCTTGTCGGAGCCGCAGGGGCTGCAGGAGCATTAGGAGCTTGCGGAACGACTGCTTCTGGAGCTGCAGGTAGCGACGAAGTATCGACGCTATCTATTAGAGATTTGCTGCTTTGCGTGTTGTAAACGTAGCTTAGCGCTAGGGTGTTTAGGATAAATAAAACGCCCACGACGAAAGTAAATTTAGCCAAAAATCCGGCCGGTCCTTTTGCGCCAAATAGGCTTTCATTGCTACCGCTGTACGCACCTAGGCCGATAGAGGAGCTTTTCTGAAGCAAAACGGCGATCGTTAAAACTACCGCGAAAATAAACTGCAATACTAAAAAAAGCGAATCCATAAAAATCCTTTTAAATTTTCAAAATTAGTCGCGATTATACTAAAAAAGTTTTGAATTTGGGTTAAATTTCTTTTTCTATCTCATAAAGTTCGTAGCGCACGGTCTTAAAAATCTCGGAAATTTTGACGTCGATGAGCTTAAAACACTCCTCTAAAACCCTTGCGCTTTCTTGCGCGCGTTTGATATTGGCGGTTTGCAAATCGTCCAAATTTAGGCGAATTTGCTCCTCTTTTAGGCTCGGTTTTAGCACGTCGTTTGCGGCGTCGCGAAATTTTATAAATTCCTTTTGCGGGATTTTTGCCTTGTGGCGGAGGTTTTTTATTTTTTTAGCAAGGGCTAGGGCGTCAAAGCCGTAACGTCTGACGTCCTCGACGACTCTAAGCCCTTCTTTTAAGCGGTTTAAATTTGCGTCTATTACGCGGTAGAGCCGCTCTTCGTTAGTCATCTCTACTAAAAATGCCTAAAATTTGAAGTAAAGAAACGAATAGATTAACGAAATCAAGATAAAGAGCGACTGCACCCTCGATCGGAGTTTCGTAGTTGCCGCGGATGATATTTTGCGTATCGTAAAGGATATATGCGCTAAATAAAACCGCGCCCACGCTAGCAATCGCAAGCTGTAAAACCGGGCTGTGGAAAAATATATTTATGATCGCAGCCACTAGTAAAACGATAAGCGTGATGAAAAGCATCTTGCCCATCGCGGTAAAGTCGCGTTTGGTGTTCATCGCAAATACGCTAAGTCCGCCAAATGCCACCGTCGTAAGCGTAAAGGCCTGAGCCACTATCGCTGCGCCTCCGGGCATCGCAAAAGTGCGCCCCAAAATAGGCGTAAGCGTAAGTCCGCTAACGAAAGTAAAGGCAAAAAGCAGGATCAAATTTAAGCCCGCCTTGCGTTTAGCAAACATTAAACCAACCAAAAGTCCTAGCTCAAGTATCACAAATAGCCAGTAGTTGCCCGCTACCGTAGCTCCCAGCGAGCTATAAAGCCCGACGTAAGCTCCGACGCTGGCGGCTAAAAGCGAAGCCGCGAAAAGCTGATAGGTTTGCTTGATAAACGTGCTAAGCGCGCTTTGCGAATATTCGCTCGCAACCTCGTGCTCTCTTGAGTTTGCATAGTTTCTGTCATATAAACTCATTTTTTCTCCTTTTTTAAATTTTGACGCAAATTTAGCCAAAAATAGGTAAATAAAATATAAAAAATCGCTGAATTTGACGCGCGAAAAGCAATTTAAAATTTTTTGACGAAGTTTGAAACGTTTTTGATATAATATTTTAAAAAATTATCGGGAAAATATAATGCAAGAAATTTTAGACGGCGCCGTCAAATTTATGGAAGAAGATTTTTTAGAGCACAAGGAGCTTTTTGAAAGCCTAGGCGAGAAACAGACGCCGCATACTCTTTTTGTCGGCTGTATCGACTCGCGCGTCGTGCCTAGCCTTATAACAAACACGGTTCCTGGCGACCTAGTAGTTGTGCGAAATATCGCAAACATCGTGCCCCCATACCGCAAAAG
Organism: Campylobacter showae CC57C; assembly: GCF_000344295.2. Taxonomy (GTDB): domain Bacteria; phylum Campylobacterota; class Campylobacteria; order Campylobacterales; family Campylobacteraceae; genus Campylobacter_A; species Campylobacter_A showae_B. Next base: position 10,764 of record NZ_AOTD01000096.1, read on the forward strand.
CGAGGAGTTTTTGGCTACGACCTCGGCGATCGAGTACGCCTTGCAAACGCTAAACGTACAAAACGTCATCATCTGCGGGCACAGTAACTGCGGCGGCTGCGCGGCTTTGTGGATGGACGAGGCTAAATTTAGCAAAACGCCAAACGTAAAGCGCTGGCTAGATCTACTAGAGCCCGTAAAAAAGCGCGTGCAAAAGCTTTTTGGTGACAATATCGCAAAAAGAGAGTGGATAACCGAGCGACTTAGCCTTGTAAATTCGTTTGAAAATTTACTGAGCTACCCCGACGTCAAGGCTAAATTTAGAGACGGAGAGTTAAAAATTTACGCCTGGCACTACATAATAGAAACGGGCGAAATCTACAACTACAACTTCGTAACAAAGAGCTTTAAACTGCTAGGAGTCGAGAAATGAGAAAAATTTTAGCCGCCGTTTTCGCACTTTTCTTTAGTTTAAATTTGCTCGCAAATACAGCAAGCGACGATCTAAACGCGACAGACATCCAAAGCGTCGAAAATCAAATCAACGCAGCAAACGCGCAGATCGCCGTTATCAAGGCGCAGTCCGCCGAAAATAACGAAACCGCCGATAAAAACGTACTTTTTAGAACGGTCCTAGAAAAAAAAGAAAAACTGATCGAGCAGATCCCCTATCTCGTCATGCAAATCGAAATCGACGAGGAGCAGGTGCAAAATTTCAAACAAGAGATGCAAGAGTTAGAGACGAAAACCAAAAAGCTAAAAAACTCTAGCAATCAAAATTTATACGTCAAAAATATGCTCGAGCTCGAGCGTATGCGGCTTGATGAGCTATTTTACTCCTCGCTTTTAAATTTGGAAAATATCTTTAAAGAGGGCGGCAAAGCCGTAAACGTCAAACTTGCCGTCGAGAAGACGCTGCTTAGCTTTCAGACGGAGTTTTACGCACAGTTTAAGGCTTTTAAAGACTCGTTAAGCGAAGAAGTAGCCCTAGCGCACAAAGGTGAACTAGACGTGCTAGAAGCGTACAAAAAGACGCTGGAAGAGATACTCTACTATCTGCGCGATAACGCCGAGCTGCTCACGTCAAACTACATCATCTCGGAGCTAAATTTAAAAACCGCGATAGATTTTATCAACGAAAAGGCCTCGTTTACGAGCAAATTTAACGTTGGCAAGGCTGCGATTATATTCGTAGTATTTTTGTTTTTCGTCTCGTTTACGACGCTACTTAGTAAGCTCACGCTGTGGGCGTTAATGAAATTTTTCGTCAAGCACGACTCGGATAGACAGACGAAAGGGCGCATCGTCGAGATTATCAAACGCCCGATGTTGCTCACCCTCATCGCCTACGCGATAGATATCTGCGTCTCGATCGCGTATTATCCGGCTCCTATGCCGATAAAATTTGCAAATTTCCTCACGATCACTTTCGTTATCGCCGTCACTTGGCTCATACTTAGCGTACTAAACGGCTACGGCATGGTGCTCATTAACGAACTCACCAAAAAAAGCGGGCGCAAAGAGGTGATAAATTTGATCCTAAAGATCATCTATTTCATCATCTTCGTTATCGCGCTACTTATCGTGCTTAGCAAGCTGGGCTTTAACGTCAGCGCCATCATCGCCTCGCTCGGTATCGGCGGCCTCGCGGTAGCTCTTGCGACTAAGGATATATTGGCGAATTTCTTTGCCTCCGTCATGCTGCTCTTTGACAACTCGTTCTCGCAAGGCGACTGGATCGTCTGCGGCGACATCGAGGGAACGGTCGTGGAGATCGGGCTTAGAAAAACGACCGTACGAACCTTTGATAACGCCCTTATATTCGTACCAAACTCAAAGCTAGCCAGCGATCCGATCCGAAACTGGAGTAGGCGAAAGATGGGACGGCGCATCAGGATGCTGATCGGCCTAGAGTACAGCGCCACGACCGAGCAGATCAAAAAGTGCGTCGATGAGATCAAGCAGATGCTAATCGACCACCCTGACATCGCAAAGGGCGACGATATGGGCTCTAAAAAGGCTAGTAGGTACGACCGCGGTATCGTTTCGATCGATGATCTAGCGGGCTATAAGTCAAATTTATTCGTCGTCGTGGACGAGTTTGCCGATAGCTCGATAAATATCCTAGTGTACTGCTTTTCAAAGACGATAGTTTGGGGCGAGTTTTTGGCCGTCAAAGAGGACGTGATGCTAAAAATCATGAATATCGTAGAGGCCAACGGGCTTGGATTTGCCTTCCCTAGCCAGAGCCTATACGTCGAAGAAGTGAAAAAATAATTTTAAAGGAGAGAAAATGAGCGAAGAATTTGACTACGAAGAAGAAGATTTGGAGGAAGAATACTCCGAATTTGACGACGAAAGATCCGAGAAATACAGCTATAACTACGACGAGAACGACTACGAATACGGCGACGAAGACGAAGAGGATAGCTACGAGATATGATTTGCGCTCAAATTCGGCTTTGCGGGGTAAATTTGCCGACGGGCCGAATTTGGAGCGTAAATTTGACTCGTAATCAAATTTAGACTAAATATTGAGTAAGGCGAGACGGCCGTTTTGCGTAGGCTCAGTTAAATTTAAACAGGCTTTGCGCCGATATACAAATTTATCCCGCTTTTGATGATTTTAGCGGCTGATGTCTTGCAATTTACGCATTTATATCTAGCTTTCGGATTTTATTTAGAGCTTCTAAAAGCTTGGTTACGTCCGCCCCTTTTTCTTGTTCGGCTTTGATAAATTTCTCGAAAAACTCGCGCTTTATATCCTTA
>NZ_AOTD01000097.1 GCF_000344295.2 Campylobacter showae CC57C
TTTTGCCACGGCTTCCTTGTGGGCTTTCGTAGTTTTCTCGATATCTTCCGCATAGAGTTTTTTAAACTCCTCTATACTGATGTCGGTTCTTAACAGTAAATTGGCTCCGACGCTGCTCATCGCACCGTCTTCAGGCAAAGAGTCTTTAAAAGCGATTAATTCCTCTCGTTCCTCTTTGGTGCCCAGTCCCAAAAGCTTACCTTGGATAGTCGGCTCGCCATCCTTTGAATACCTTTTGAGAGTATTCGCATAAAGCTGTAACACCAAATCTTTTGCCTCGTCCATGGTCTCGGGTGGATATTTCATAGACAGCGCTCGCCTCTCGTCCGCAGTATATTTCTTAGAGAGTATGCCGTCTATTTTATCTATGGTTTTTGTTATCCAGCCTTTTTCGCTCTCGTCTATATCTATGATGCTTTCTACCGCATTTTTAATAGGTATATGCATAAGGGCGTCGATTTGGCTTTTTTCTTTTGCCTTGTCTTGTTCTTTTGCAATTTTCGTTTGCTCGTTCGCCAAATTCGTCTTAGC
>NZ_AOTD01000098.1 GCF_000344295.2 Campylobacter showae CC57C
AATCAGGCTCAAATTTTAAAAGACGTCGATGCGGTCACGGATTCGTTTTTTAAAGACTATATGGAGGTCGCGAAAAAAATCGCTACTGCCGTAGGCAATACCGATAACGACGGCGACGCATATATGGCGCAGCTGAAATTTCAAAAGTATAATGCAAATTCTTTGATTTCGTTTGTATTTTTCGGTCGCGAAGACGATGGATATTTTTATCAATCCGACGACACTAGGCTAACTCCTGAAAAAGACAACTACGATCCTCGCAAACGCGGCTGGTATATGGATGCAAAAGCTAAAAACGGAGCTATCTATACCGAGCCTTACAAACCTGCTACATATAACGCCCAAGTAGTTAGCTTTGCCGCTCCGGTCACAAAAAACGGTAAATTTATGGGTGTTATCGGCTTTGACATCCAGATCGACGCTCTAAGTAAAAAGATCCTTGATATGGGCAAGACCGAATACGGGTATGTCTACGTGATGAATAAAGATGGTCTGATACTAATACATAGCGATCCCTCAAATGTAGGAAAAACAGTCCCCGCGAGTAAGTATTTAGCGGAAGAATACGCAGCAAAAAGG
>NZ_AOTD01000099.1 GCF_000344295.2 Campylobacter showae CC57C
TTTTTAAATATACTTGAAAAATTTTAAAAAATAAAGGCAAATCCATGCTCACCGACCTCGTAAGCTCTATAAATTCATTCCTTTGGGGGCCGTATTTCCTTATCGCGCTACTTTGCGGTACAGGGCTTTATTTTACGATTAGGCTGCGCTTCGTGCAGATTTTTAAGTTTAAAATGGGGCTTAATAGGCTTTTTGGCAACTTCTCATTGCACGGCGAAGCGGCGGGAAAAACAGGCATGAGTTCGTTTCAGGCGGTTGCTACGGCCGTCGCGGCGCAAGTGGGCACGGGTAACCTCGTGGGTGCCACAACCGCACTCATCATGGGCGGGCCGGGCGCGATATTTTGGATGTGGTGCGCGGCGTTTTTAGGCATGGCGACGAATTTCGCAGAGATCTGCCTAGCGCAAATTTACCGCACCAAAGATGATAGCGGCCATATGATCGGCGGGCCGGCGTTTTATATCAGTCGCGGACTAAAAAACCGCTACGCCCAAGTTTTGGCGGCCTTTTTTTGCGCTAGCGATCATTTTTGCGCTCGGATTTATGGGAAATATGGTCCAGGCCAACTCGATCTCGGACGGCTTTAAGGGTGCGTTTGGCATACCGCAGTGGGCGAGCGGACTGTTTTTGGCGGCGATTTGCGCTATGATCTTTATCGGCGGCGTCAAAGCCATCGCCAGAGTCGCCGAAAAGATTGTACCTATCATGGCCATCCTCTACGTCGCGGTCGGACTTGTCATCATCTGCTTTAATCTTGATAAAATTCCGGGCGTCATAGCGCTTATATTTGAAGCCGCGTTTAATCCGTCCGCAGCCTGGGGCGGTGCGACCGGAGCCACGATAGCTACGGCGATGAGATACGGTATCGCGCGCGGACTGTTCTCAAACGAAGCCGGCATGGGCTCTACGCCTCACGCGCACGCCGCAGCTAATGTCAAACACCCGGTAGATCAGGCGGTGCTCGGCATCATGAGTGTGTTTGTTGATACATTTATCGTGCTAAATATCACCGTGTTTGTCGTGCTTAGCGCCGACGTGATACATTTTGAAAACGGCAAAGCCGTGCTAACTGGCATCTCGCTCGTACAGGAGGCCTTCTCGACGCATGTTTTGGGGCATGCGGGCGGCTATGGATTTGTGGCGATTTGCTTGTTTTTCTTTGCTTTTACGACGATTTTGGGCTGGTACTATTTCGCCGAGATCAACGTGCGCTATCTTTTTGGAGCCAAATTCGTGCGAATTTTACAGATATTAGTCGTCGGATTCGTCTTTGCGGGCAGCTTGCTAAAGATAAATTTCGTCTGGGAGCTGGCCGATATGTTTAACGGCCTCATGGTGCTTCCAAACCTGATCGCCATCATCGCGCTCAGCCCCGTCGCGGTTAAGCTCCTGAAGGATCACGACGAAGGCAAAGAATACGATCCAAGCGAGTATATAAGGAAGGCTTGAGTGGTGTATTAAATTTTACGGCAGTTGATTTTGCTGTAAAATTTGCTTCTTTTTGGTGGGAGAGAAATTTCCCGCACTTATTAATACTTCAAATTTGGTCTACCGACCGACTTTGCGGCGTCAAATTTGAGCCGACGCTTCTAAAACCACGCTTTTTAGTAAATTTACGCCGTTAGCGATATCGCTCCAGCTAGAAAATTCCGCCGGATTGTGGCTGATACCGTCTTTAGACGGGATGAAGATCATCGCCGTCGGACAGAGTGCGCTCATGTGCATAGCGTCGTGCCCCGCGCCGCTTGGCATGATTTCAAAGCTAAGCCCTAGCTGCTTGGCTTTTTTGGCGATTAGCTCGATGAGGCGGCCGTCCAGCGCGCACGGCTCGTCGAATGCTAGCTGCTTGATCTCGCATTTGACGCCGCGCTGTGATTCGATGCGCGAGATTTTGCCCAGGATCTGCTCGTATGCCGCTTCGCGCGTGGCTAGGTCGATGCCGCGTAGGTCGATTAGTAGCGTCGTCTCGCCTGGCACGACGTTCATGACGCCCGGTTTTACCGTGCAGTTGCCCGCCGTCGCCACCACGCCGTTTGCCGCGTTTTCGCGCGCGACGCTCTCGACTGCCAGCACTATCTGCGCCGCCGCGCAAAGCGCGTCGTGACGGTACTTCATCGCGGTCGTGCCGGAGTGCTGAGCTTGGCCTTGCACGCGTACGCTAAATCTATGCGGCGCGGCGATGGCGCTCACGACGCCGATTTGGATGTTTTCGTTATATAGTAGTGGCCCTTGCTCGATGTGTAGCTCAAAAAAGCTCTCGTAATTCGGCGTCAAATTTTTAGCCTTTTCGATGCTTGCTAGATCGATGCCAAACTCAGCAAAGATCTCGCTGATAGCTCGCCCCTGAAAGTCGCGCACCTCTTTAAGTTTTTCAAAACCTAGCTTGCCGCACATGACCTTACTGCCAAGCGTCGCGATATTAAATCTGCTTGACTCCTCACACTCAAAGACAACTAGCTCAAGCGGTCTGCGCGTCTGCACGCCTTCATCGTTTAGCGATCTAATCAGCTCTAGTCCGCCCAGGACACCCAGAATCCCGTCAAATTCGCCGCCGTTTATCACGGTGTCTAAATGCGAGCCAAATGCTACCGCCGGCACCTCAGGCTCGGTGCCGTCGCGCCTAGCAAAGATATTTCCGATCGCGTCAATGCGCACTTTTAGCCCCGCCTCCTTACAGCGCGCGATAAATAGCTCTCTAGCGGCCTTATCCTCGCGCGTGTAGGCTAGGCGGCTCATCCCAGCGCCAAAACTTTCGTCGTTGATCGCGTTTATCTCGCTAAAAAGCGCCTTAAGTCTATCTAAATTTATGCTCATCGCCCGTCCTTCGTATTTAAAATTTACCAAATTCTAGCTAAGAAGCATTAAATTTATACTTTAATATTTTTATTTAATACAATATTTAATTTTTGGATTTTAGATAATGTTTGGGATCTAAGAGCTAACAAACGCTAACGTTAGTTTTATTAAAATTTAGCGATAAAATCGGCTTTTTAATATAGAATTTACAAATAGATAAAGTAAAAACTTTATACCATAACATACTAAATTTTACTAACAAATTGACCGGTTTGAGATATGATTTTGCAGAAAATATGATGGTCAAATTTAAACAAAAGCAGTGGTTTTTGAGAGGAGCGGTTGGCAACATAAATTTGCCACCTAAAAATCTTTGGCTCGTAGCGTATTTGCTGGCGAGCCAAAGTTAAATTTGAGTGTTTAAACCAGCTGTGCACCTTGTCCTTTTACGACCTCGCCGATGACGTAGCCGTCGGTGTTGGATAGCATAAAGTCAGCGTTTTGCTTCGGCGCTACGACGATCATGCCTACGCCCATGTTAAACGTCCTCATCATCTCGGCTGGCTCCACCTTTTGTGCAATGATTTTAAAGATTTCAGGCGTATGGATCGCGGCGTGCTCGATCTTTGCACCCAGCCCATCCGGAAATACGCGCGGCAGATTTTCCACGATGCCGCCACCCGTGATGTGCGCGAGCGCGTGGATCTTGTCTTTTAAATTTAAAAAGTCGGCGACGTATATCCTGGTCGGCTCCAAAAGCACGTCGATGAGCGCGCGACCGTCCACTTTGTCGTCAAATTTTAGCCCCAGCTCGGCGACCACTTTGCGCGCAAGCGAAAAGCCGTTTGAGTGCAGGCCATTGCTAGGAAGCGCGATGAGTACGTCGCCTTCGCGTACGAACTTGCTGCGGTCGATCTCGTCCTCCTCGGCGATGCCCACGGCAAACCCAGCAAGGTCGAAGTCGCCTTTCTCATACATCGAGGGCATCTCCGCCGTTTCGCCGCCGATCAGCGCGCAGCGGGCGAGTTTGCAGCCCTCGGCGATGCTTTTTACGACCTCTTTGGCGTCCGCGATCTCGAGCTTTGCAGTCGCGTAGTAGTCGAGGAAAAACAGCGGCTCGGCGAAGTTGCAGATGAGGTCGTTTACGCACATCGCGACGAGGTCTTGCCCCACGCCGTCAAATTTACGCGCGTCGATTGCGAGTCGTAGCTTTGTGCCTACGCCGTCGGTAGCGCCTAGGATAGCGGGCTTTTTGTAGCCGGCAGGCAGTCTCACCGCGCCGCTAAACGAGCCGATACCGCCCAAAACGTGCGGAGTTTGCGTCGCTTTGACGAACGGTTTTATCGCATTTACGAAGTCATTTCCCGCGTCTATATCGACGCCAGCGTCTTTGTAGCTTATCATTTTTGGCCTTTATTGAAATTTGATTAATTTTAGCCAAAAATTGCTAAAATCGGAGTAAAAAATCGGAGGCAAAATGCCGCAATTTAAACACGCAATCGTCATCACGGGTAGCATCGGCAGCGGCAAAAGCACGGTTTGTGAGATACTTCGCGAGCTAGGATTTGAGATCATCGACGCCGATAAGATTTCGCACTGCGTCCTTGATCGCTGCGCCGCGCAGGTAGCTGAAATTTTCGGAGCGCAATACGTCGTGCAAAAAGACGTACAGGCTGCAAATTTGAACCCGCACGCGGAATTTGACGATAGTAGAGATGAGGAAAATTTGACCGATTCCCGCGCTTTTGTGGACCGAAAAAAACTAGGCGAGCTGGTGTTTAAAAACCAGGCGGAGCTTGCAAAGCTTGAAGCGTTGCTGCATCCAAAGATAACGGCTGAAATTTTATCGCAGGCACAGGCTTTGGAGGCGAAAGGAAAGCTCTATTTCGTCGATATTCCGCTGTTTTTCGAGGGCAAGAGGTATGAGTTTTTTGATAAAGTAGCGGTCGTTTATGCACCTAAAGAAATGCTGATCGCGCGCGTGATGACGCGAAACGGGCTGGACCATGCCGCCGCAAAGCACCGCGTAGAGCTACAAATAGATATCGAACAAAAGCGCACTATGGCGGATTTTGTTATAGATAATAGCGGTGATTTGCAAAATTTAAGAGATGAAACCGGGTCTTTTTTGGAAAAAATAGCTTAACTTGTTATGACACGGCATTTGATGCTATTTGAACACTGCTTTAGTCACTTGGCAGCGGCAGTTTGGCGTCATATCTAGCCCTGCTACTACTTGTGACTCAAACTACGTTGATTATTTTAGTTTATTTGCAGTCTTTGCTTTCAAGTTTTACCCGAATCAGCTCTTTGTTCTTTATATAATAAACAAAATCGACGCCGTCGGCTATCTCGCGCACCGCCTTTAACCGCGTATCTTCGCAAAATTCTTTTTTGAGTTCCTTTGTTTGCTCCTCTTTTAGCTCGGCTATATCTTTATCATTTAGCGCGTTTTCATCCATTTCTAGCCCTTTTCCAAGTGCATATCGATAAATGATGCGACGATTTTCACAGCTGATTTTTTCGAGCGTATTTATCTCATCTAGTTTTCTCGGAAGACCTGAATTTAGTCGCGCCAGCATTTCTTTTACGTTTGACGCTTCGCATAGATTTTCTTTCATTGTTCTTTTGCGTATTCTACCTTGCTGCCTACAAAAACTTCTACGCCGATCCAGATCGCGACGGCGATGCCTAAGATAATAAATAAAAATTTGTTGAGTTTGTTTAGGTTTTGATTTAGTTTTTGTATGTTCATTTTTGCTCCTTAAATTTGAGGTGGTATTTTATCGGAAAAAACGAAAAACAAAAATTAAAATTTGGAGTGGAATTTGTTTTATTGAGATCGGAGAAAAACGATAAATTTTATGAAACCAAAGATATAGAAAAAGGGGCGGGAAACCACCCCTGGGTATTATAAAGCAGCCTTTGCTTTTGAAGCTAGCTCGCTGAAAGCTTTTGCGTCATTCATAGCTAGATCGGCTAAGATTTTTCTATCAAGCTCGATATTTGCTTTTTTAAGTCCCGCGATAAAGCGCGAATAGCTAATGTCGTTTAGGCGGCACGCAGCATTTATGCGCACTATCCACAAGCGGCGGAAGTCGCGTTTCTTGCGGCGTCTGTCGCGGTATGCATAGACCAAACTTCTTTCTAATTGCTCTTTAGCTTTTCTAAAGTGTTTGTGTCTAGCGCTGAAAAAACCTCTAGCTAGTTTTAAAACTTTTTTATGGCGTCTTCTTCTAACTACGCCTGTTTTTACTCTTGCCATATTTATCCTTTACAAATCGGCGCTCACTGAGTGAGTCTTGCCCCAAATTTGGGGGAGTTTGGAATGACTTTTCGTCAAAAACTTAAATTCCGAGCATCGCTTTGACGCTTGCGACGTTTGTGCTGTCTACGTATTGAGGCGAGCGTAAATCTCTCTTGCGATTGCGAGATTTTTTGGTCAAAATGTGGCTTCTAAAAGCAGAGCCTCTTTTGATCTTGTTTTTGCCCACTTTAAAACGTTTAGCAGCGCCGCGAACTGTCTTCATCTTAGGCATACTAATCCTTTTAAAATTTCTTTTACGCCTTATGCGTAAGAGTGGGATTATACCCAAAATTCCTTTAAGAAATTTAAATTTGACAGTGCGCGCGATAAAATACAAAACAAATTTACAATACAATCTTGAAAGTAGCTTAAATTTTATATTTAATTAATATTTTTTAGTCCTATAATTTCACTTAGATTTATTATCTCAAATCAAGGAGTAACGATGAAGATGAACTTTCTCGCCTCTGCGGCGGTAATAAGCGCGATGTTTTGCGCAAACGCGCTAGCTTGCACGACTATTTTGGTTGGAGAAGGAGCCTCTGACGACGGCTCTATGCTGATAGCCAGAAGTGCCGATAGCAAGGCGATAAAGGCGCAGGTATTTTTGATACATCCGAATAAAACCAATCAAAAAGGCATCCACAGCTCAAAGGCGCATAACGGAGCAAATGATTTTACCTATCCGCTGCCAAAAGAGGGTATGAGATACACAACGATAGCAAACTCTCACACCAGGCTTCACGGCGCAGTCGGCTACAATGACGCGGGCGTTGGCATCAGCGGCACCGAGACCATCTACGCCAAAGACGAACTGCTAAAAATCGATCCGTATAATGAAGCTACCGGCATCACGGAGGACGATATCCCCGACGTCTTGCTACCTAGGATGAAAAGCGCGGCGCAGGGCGTGAAGCTGCTCGGCAAGATCGTAGAAACTACGGGCGCGGGAGAGGGTTTTGGCGTCGTGTTCGTGGATAAAAACGAGCTTTGGTACTTTGAAACCGGCACCGGCCATCACTGGATGGCGGTTAAACTACCAAAAGACGAGTACTTCGTCTCCGCAAACCAAGGCAGACTACAAAACTACAAAGAAAACGATCCAAATTTCATGGGATCAAAGAATTTAATCAAATTTGCCCAAGATAACGGTGCCTACGATCCGGCAAAAGACGGCGAATTTCAGTTTACGAAAGCCTACACCAGAAACGACGAGAGGGATATAACCTACAACTATCCGCGCGTTTGCTGGGTGCAGCAGATGTTTAATCCCGAGTTAAAAGACAAGCAGACCCTTGACGGCGGCAACTATCCGGTATTTTTAAAACCGGCTAAAAAGCTAAGCGTACAGGATCTAAAAAATGCTCTTAGATCCCACTACGACGGCACTGCATACGATAACTACGCGAGCAAAGACGAAAATCAAAAAAATATCTACCGCGCCGTGAGCGTCTTTAGAACCTACGAGTCGCACGTGATGCAGGTGCGCCCGTGGCTACCGCAAGAGATCGGCAGAGTGACCTACGTGGCGCTTGGTATGTCTGATCTTGGCGTTTATTTGCCGTATTACTATGGCCTCGACAAATTTATCGACGGCTACGATAAAGGCTCGTATAAAGCCGATGACGAGTCGATTTATTGGACGTATAGAAAACTGCAAACTCTAGTGATGATGGATTACGATAAGTATTCGCCTGTCGTGAAAAAGGCCTACAAGGAGTTTGAGGACGCGCTCGCGGTCAAGCAGGCTAAATTTGAAGACGAATACGTCAAACTCTACAAAAAAGACAAAGCTAAAGCAAACAAGCTGCTAAACGAATTTTCGATAAATATGATGAAGGAAGCCAAGGCTCTAACGCAAAATTTGACTAATGAAATCTTCACGATGCTAACTGATGACACCGACGCCAAGCTAAAATCGCTAAACAAAGGCAAAAAAGACTAGGCAAATTTAAGGGGCGGGCTGCGGCCTGCCTCAAATTTAGCCCGAATTTGATAAAAACTTCTTGATTTATTTTTTAAAAATCTTTATAATACGGCTCAAATTTGACCCCAAAAGGATGAGCTTAATGCCTTGCCCCATGCCTGAGACTCTTTAATCTTAGCAAAAAAACTGCAAACGACTTTAAAAAAACAGCCAAATTTTTAAATAATTTCACGTTTTTAAACATTAATATAAATTTATTTCTATCGCCGCGTCCGATGCATTGCAACTGCATTTTTAGAAATAAAGCGAGGCAGCGTCTGAAATTTGGGCGAAATTTGTTTAGTAGAGTTTTTTATAAATTTTATTTTAGTTTGAGAAAAAGTGGTTGCCATCCGCCATTTCTAAGCCCGTTCTTTTCAAAATAGCAAGCTTATAGCGCATAAAATTTAAAAATAAAAAATCAAAATTTAAAGGAATCAAAATGATAAAAAGTTATGTTACGGGTTTCCCGCGAATCGGAGAAAAAAGAGAGCTAAAACGCGCGCTTGAGGGCCTTTGGGCCGGCAAAGAGGGCTTTAGCGAGGAGAATTTACTAAGCGTCGCTAAAACGCTAAAAAACAGACACTGGCAATACCAAAAAGACGCCGAAATTTCGGCCATCAGCGTAAATGATTTTTCGTTTTACGATCTTATGCTTGATAACATCGTCGCATTTGGCGCCGTACCGCCTAGATTTGCAAATTTGAGCGGGCGCGAGCAGTATTTTGCCTGCGCTCGCGGCAACAAAACCGGTGTAGCGATGGAGATGACGAAGTGGTTTAACACAAACTACCACTACATCGTGCCTGAGCTTAGCGCCGACACGACCTTTAAGCTAGACGCGTCAAAAATCCTTGCAGAATACGAAGAAGCAAAGGCTGCGGGCGTAAAAGGCAAGGTAAATTTGATCGGACCTATCACATTTTTGGCGCTTTCAAAGACCACAGATGGCAGCTGTCCGTTTAAAAATATAAACGCTCTAGTCGCCGAATATAAAAAGCTTCTTGAGCTACTTTCGACGCTTGACGATGAGGTTTTAGTGCAGTTTGACGAGCCGATTTTTGCGACCGATAAAAACGAAGATATCCTGCTTAGCGTCATCAGCAAGGTATATAATGAGCTAGCCGAAGCCGCAAACAACGTCAAAATCGTGTTTATGACGTATTTTGAGCACGCGCTAAAAGCGGTCGCCGAGGTAGCAAAAACTAAAATTTACGGTATCGGACTAGATTTCGTTCACGGAAAAAGAAATTTCGAAGCGCTTGAAACTATCAAAAACAGCCACTTAACGCTATTTGTAGGCGTTATCGACGGAAGAAATATCTGGAAAAGCAATATCGACGAAAAGGTAAATTTAGTCCGCGAAATCGGCGAAAAAATCGGCGGCAAAGATTTCTACGTCGGACCTAGCTGCTCGCTACTCCACGTGCCTTATACCCTAAAATACGAAGAAAAACTAAACTCTGAGGTCAAAAGCTGGCTAAGCTTTGCCGTAGAAAAACTAGACGAGATAAAAATCATAACCAAGCTAGCTAACGGCGTAGCGCTAAACGCGGCGGAAAGCAAAATTTACGAAGAGAACAAAGCTGCGGTTAAAACCCGAGCGACGTCAAATTTGATCCACTCCTCAAGCGTCCAAAACCGCGTGAAAAATCTAGTCAAATTTGAGCGCGAAGATAAATTTGAAGATCGCATCAAAATCCAACGCGAAAGCCTAAACTACGGCATCCTGCCGACTACTACGATAGGTAGCTTCCCTCAAACCGTCGAGCTAAGAGTGCTTCGCCAAAACTTCAAAAAAGGCGAGATCGACGCTGGCGCGTATGAGGCCGGCATCAAAAAATACATCGACGACTGCGTCAAATTTCAAGAAGATATCGGCCTAGACGTGCTAGTCCACGGCGAGCCTGAGCGTAACGACATGGTCGAGTATTTCGGAGAGCAGATCGAAGGGTATGCATTTAGCGAGAACGGCTGGGTACAAAGCTACGGCAGCCGCTGCGTGAAACCGCCTCTACTTTTCGGCGACGTGAGCCGTCCAAAAGCGATGACGGTCGAGTGGATGAAATACGCACAAAGCCGCACTAATCGCATAATGAAGGGTATGCTAACAGGTCCTGTAACCATGCTAAACTGGAGCTTCGTGCGCGACGACCTGCCTCGCAGCGAGGTGGCTAAGCAGCTTGCGCTTTGCATATTTGACGAGATCGCAGACCTGCAAAATGCCGGCATCCGCATCATCCAAGTGGATGAAGCGGCATTTAAAGAGGGCTATCCGCTACGCGCCGAAAACATTCCTGCGTACGAGAAATTCGCGGTTGATTGCTTTAAGCTCTCCGTTAGCTCTGCCGAGCCTAAAACGCAGATCCACACGCATATGTGCTACTCCGAGTTTAACGACATCATCAAGACGATCGAGGCGATGGACGCCGACGTTATCAGCATCGAGACCGCTCGCAGCGGCAACGAACTGCTAAAGATATTTAAATCCGTCGGCTATAAACAAGAAGTAGGCCCAGGCGTCTACGACATCCACAGCCCGCGGGTTCCTAGCACCGATGAGATCGTGCGTCAGATCCGTGCGCTACTCGAGGTTCTACCAAAAGAACAGCTCTGGATTAACCCTGACTGCGGCCTAAAAACGCGTAAATGGGAAGAGGTCGAGCCGAGCCTAAAAAATATGGTCGAAGCTGTCAAAATCGTAAGAAATTCATAATTTCGACAGCTTGCGACTCGGATAAATTTGCCGCTTTTGCCGCTTAAATTTACGGCGAGAGCGGCTTTGCTAGCTCAAATTTTGGCTGGTTTAGAAAACCCGCTCAAATTTGACGCGGAGCAAATTTGTCGGTCGCGGCTAATAATTTATCCTGCGCACGCGCCGTCGCAGCGTAAATTTAACCGCAAACGGCGCGGTTTTCTACATTTTAAATTTGGAAATTTCATGCTAAAAGAAAAAATTTTAAACAAAGAAAAGGGGCTCGTACTCTACGGACTAACGCCGCCCAAGGCCGAATTTGAGGAGTCCAAGCTGCGCGACATCTCGGATCGCTGGACGGGTAGGATAGAGGGTATAAATGCTGACGGACTCGTGCTTTACGAGGTGCAAGACGAGAGCGAGAGAAACGATAGCGAGCGGACATTCGAGTTTAGCGGAACGTTAAGCCCCGAAATTTACTACCGAGACTACCTAAGCGTCGCGACTCCGAGCGTCTTTTACCGCGTGGCTAGCGGCTACAACGAGGATGGATTTCGCGCGGCTCTAGCGGCTCAAAGCTCAAATCTAAACGTGCTTGTGGGAGCTACGTCTAGCTCGCAAAAAGTGCGGCTAAATTTGGCTCGCGCGTACGAGATCGCGGGCGAATTTGAAAATTTAGCCGTCGGCGGAGTGTGTATCGCCGAACGTCACGCTAAAAAGGGCGACGAACCGCAAAGAGTGCGCGAAAAGATCGCGGCGGGAGCGAAGTTTTTCATCTCACAGGCGATTTTTGACGCGCAGATGACGCGTAAGTTTTTGGAAGACTGCGCGGCCGCAAAGATAACCGAGCCGATATTTCTCACGTTTTCTACGGCAGGCAATCCAAAAACGCTGGAGTTTATCAAATGGCTGGGCGTTAGCGTGCCTAGCTCGGTCGAAGATCGGCTAAACGCCAGTGAGGACTATCTGGCGCAAAGTTGCGAGATCATCAAAGAAATTTGGCGCGAGTTAAAGCAATTCGGCGACGAAAACGGGCTAAATTTGAGCGCAAACATCGAAAGCGTGATGGCAAAGCGCGCCGAGATCGAGGCGAGCCTGGAGCTAGCTCGCGAGTTTAGGTTACTTTAAGGCGAGCGCGGCGGTAAATTTGAGCGACAAGCACGCGAAATTTAGGCGTTAAGGTTGCGCCGCAAAGCAAATTTTACCTTCGCGCAGGTTTGTTTAAATTTGGGTTCATTTGCCCAAATCCTAAATTCCCGTAAGGCGCTAAAATTTGAAAGAGCGAAATTTAAACGAAAAGAGGCGACAATCGCGAGAAAAGAGAGTGCGGATCGTTTAAATTTGCGCTTAAATAAAGGCGATTAAATGCAAAACAAAACGGCAAGCCCAGCGGCGGAGTTTAAATTCGCGGACAAGCGGAACGAAACAAAGCAGCGGACGGCTTAAATTTAAGCAAAAAAGCGGAATCAAAAATGGCGTAAATTTAAGCGCAAATGCGGACCACGCGGTCTGATTTAATTGCCGCACCGAAATTTAACCGTAGGCGGCTTTAGTTTGCGAGCCAAAAAGCCGTAAAAATAAGCGGCCAAACGCGTAAAGGAGTCAAAACGGAGACTTTATTTACCTTTATTTTCGTCGGCGCCATAGCCGTGCTTTTCGCGCTTCCCGCGGCTTCTAATCTTTTTGCGGCCTTAGGCGAAAAACCCGCCCGAAATTTAAGCGAGAATGCTCAAGACTCAGCCCAAAGCGAACTTTTGTCCGAGCTAAAAGAGCTAGAAAACGAGCGCGTAAATTTAGTCGCCTCTATCAAAAAAGCAAATTTGATCGGCATTGGCGTCGGCATTTGCGCGGGCGCGGCGATAGCGTATCTTTTAGACGCGATTTTTGGCGTGACGCTGGGCGCGATCTCATATGCTGCGACGACCGGCCTTTTGACTGCGTCTAAAAGGCGTGAATTTAGGGCAAATTTCAAACGACAAATCATAGAAAATATCGTAAAAACGCACGGGCTTAGCTACAACAAAGACCGTGGGCTGGGGCTTGATGATTTTTTTACGATTTACGATTGCAGGGTCGATGAGTGGAGCAGTGAGGATCTCGTTGAGGGCGATATAGATGGCGTCAGCGTCAAATTTAGCGACTTTTACGCAGCCAAAAAGGTGAAAAAGAAAAACGGCACCGAGACGGTCGTGCAGTTTCAAGGCGTGCTTTTTAAGGCGGATTTTAATAAAAAGCTAAGCTCCATAACGCAAATCGCACACGCAAATTCGCGAAATTTAGCCATCTACGGGCAGAAGGCAAATATGGACGACGTGAGATTTGAAGAGATCTTTGACGTCTATACGACCGATCAAATCGGCGCTAGATACGCGCTTAGCCCGGCGCTGATGGAAAAATTTACCCTGCTTTGCCTCAGGCTAGATGCGCCCGTAAACGCCGTTTTTAAGGATAATCAAATCTTTATCGCCGTAGAGACCTGGCGCGACGACTTTGAACCAGATATCCGCAGGCCCCTAATAAACAACGAAACCATAGCGCTTTACGAGAGCGAGATAGCAAGCTTTACTCAGATAGTAAAAGAGCTAAATTTAAACCGCAAAATTTGGTAATTTTGAAATTTGGACGGCTTTGTGGCTCGCGGCTCAAATTTGAATGCAACGATAAAATTTTACGTAAATTTAATCACGATATAGCATAAATATTTTCTAAACATTAAATCGTCTTTGCAGTATAATCGCTTTATAAATCCACACAAAGGAGTCGTCATGAAAAAGTTGATTTTAGCAATCTTTTTGGCGTGTTTGGCGTTGTCTTCGGCTCAGGCCGGCAAGAGCCATGGCGATGGAGCGCAGGCTGTGTCTAAAGGGCAGTGGGCTACGGCGGTACAGATTTTTACAAAAGGTTGCTATAGCGAGAACGATACCGCGTCGTGCAAGGATCTAGGCGAGATATATGAGTACGGCAGAGGCGGCGCGACTGATCAGCGCGTGAAAAAGGACGCTGCTCTATCAAAGCAAGCTTATGAAAGATGCTGCGAAAAGAGCAATGGACTACGAAAAGATTGCTGTAGAAAAGTAGGCAAATAATCGCGACTCGTCTTGAGCCATAGCTTTAAGTATGCGGCCGCTTTGGGCGTGGAATTTAGCCTTGGGCGGCTCGCATACGAAATTTATGCTTTAGCGATTTTTTAAAGAATTGATAGTGATTTTGCATTTGTTTGAAGTCTACCTATTTAGTAGTTTTTTGAATTACTGATTTTTTATTTTCTTGCTATTTTATGAAACCGTATGATCAATAGGTTCAAATTGAACCTTATATAGAGGCAATTTTTAGAATTTAAATTTGACGGCAATACTCGAAATCCAGGAATAATTTAACTCGGTATGATTGAATTTTTCCTAGCCGTTTTTGCAAGCGAATATAGTACGAGAAGTATCAAAAAACCGTAGACTAGATTTGAAGTTTTTAGCGTAATATCTAAGTACTCATCAAATTTTAGAAAATTAACTACTTCATTGTTTAAATTTTTATTTTCTATTGTGGCGATAATGTTCGTACGATTTTTTATAATAAAGTCTATTTTGGAATCTATATTATCTTCTTTGATATGGATATTTTGATTATATAGGGCTAAAATTTCATCTGGTGCGGTTAGATTCTGTTCCAAAGCATAGCTCTTAAACTGATTGCTTTCGCTTAAATTGGTTTGAAAACACCTATAAATGGCGTAATTAACACAGGCTTTGTAAAAGGTGCAAGCAAAAAAAATACCATACGAAATAAATTT
>NZ_AOTD01000100.1 GCF_000344295.2 Campylobacter showae CC57C
CTTCAAATTTGAGCGTAAAACGATAAGGTGAAGTATTTTTGTCATAGACGAGGCGGATAAGCAAGAGCAAAGGAGCGTATATATAATACGTGACTGCAGCCCGCAGCAAGATCCAACGAAGTATAGGGCAAAAAGACAAGCCGCTGCAAGGCAAATTTACAGCCGCACTATCTGCGCTCCAAATCCCCCCTGCCCCGCCGGCGCATCGAAAAACTCCTTCACGCTCGGATGTTCGCGCAGGAAATTTTTGACTGCGTAGGCGAGCTTGCCCGTGCCGATGCCGTGATACACCTGCACCTCGTCAAAGCCCATCACTAGGCTATCTGAGATAAATTTATCCAGTTTTTGCACCGCTTCGTCCGCGCGCAGACCGTGCAGATCAAGCGTGACGCTGGCATTTTGCGGCTTTTGCACGCTTAAATTTATGCCTGATTTTTTAGGCGGTGCGGGCGTTTCGCCGCTGATTTTTAGCTGATTTATCGGCACGCGCATGCTCACGTTATCCGTTTGTATCACGGCGTCGTTTTTACTTAGACTTGCTACGACGCCCTTTATCTTGCCGTATTTTACGCGGTCGCCGACCTTTAGCTGGGGTGGGGCGGAGATTTCGGGCTTTTGCACGGCGCGTTTGGCCTCGTTCGCGCGGTTTAGGGCGCGCTGTTTTTCCTTGGTATCATCTAGATTTATCGCGCGTCTAGCCTCGTTTATCGCCTTAAAATACTCCCGCTCCAATCGCGTTATAACCTCGTGCTGCTCGGCCTCAGCGCGCTCTTTTTGCTCTTTTAAATTTTCGATTAGGGAGTCTAGCTTTTGCTCTTTTTTCTCCGCGCTTTCGAGCTTTTCTTTGAGCTGTACTTCTAAATTTAACGTCTTTGTGATGATTTCGTTTAGATTTTCTTTGTCTTCGCCGTAGATTTTTTTCGCCTGCGCGACCAAATTTGCCGCGATGCCGTATCTAGCCGCGGTCTCAAAGGCGTATGATTTGCCGATCGTACCCTTTAAAAACTCAAATTTAGGCCGCGAGTTTTCCTCATCATATAGCGCCGCGACTAGCTCAACGTCGGGGTTTTTAGCTAGCAGCATAGCAAGGCGCTTGTGGTGAGTGGTGATGATCATCTTGATATCCTGACTTATCAGCCGCTCGATCATCACGCCATACAGGCTCGCCGCCTCCTCAAAGTCCGTTCCCAGCTCAATCTCATCGACTCCGATGAGCAGATTTTTCTTCGTAAAGAGCTTAGAAAAATGCACCATACGTCCCGCAAAAGTCGAGATGTCGTTTTTCACGTTTTGCGGATCCTCGATGATGGCGTCAAATTCTTTAAAATTTCCAATCTGCGAATTTTGCGCGTTTATGCGCATCGGCAGTAGGTATTTAGCTAGAAAGGCTGCGGCTATCAGCGATTTTAGCAGCATCGACTTACCGCCCGCGTTTACGCCCGTGATTAGCAGTACCTTTTTACTAAAGTCGATGCTGATGCTTTTTGGATTTTTTAGCGCGGGATGGGCGAAATTTGCCAACTTTAAATTTGACCCGCCGCTTGGCAGCACGAACTCAAAATCCGCGCTTTTAGCCGTAAAAACCCGCGCGCAGTAGGCGTCAAATACGTCAAATGCGCCGTTTATAAATTTTAAAAACGGCAAGGCCTTGTGCATCGCGGAGCTAAAAATTTTGCAGTGCTCATAGACGATTTCCTCTTTTTTATCCAGTAGCTCGCTTTGCTCTTTTTTGAGTTTTTGGATGTTTTCTGGCGCGACGTAGAAGTAGCCGCCCGAGCTTCTAGCCACGACCGTGCCCTTTAACACGTGGTTAAACCCGC
>NZ_AOTD01000101.1 GCF_000344295.2 Campylobacter showae CC57C
ACGGCTCCTGCGCAGGCGGGTCAAATTTCACGCTCTGCGGACGGATCAAATTTGACGGGAGCAAACGCGCCCAAACTAGCCTTGCAAAACGGCGCGGCTCAAGGGCAAAATTTGGGCGCTCAGGCACTGGCCGGCTCGGCAAATTTGAGCGCTCAGACTCCCCAAGAGCCGGGTGGCCAAACCGGCGCCGCGAAAACTCCAAATCCGGCTTACGAGGCGTTTTTGGCCAAAATTTACGACCGCAGCTTTGATCTTGGCGAGTGCTTTAAAAACTGCATCGAGTTTTTGGACTTTTCGGGCGGCTGCATGAGTCTAGCCTCAAGTGCGGCCGGCGATGATCAGAGGCGGCTTCGCGAGAGCTCGAAGGTGATTTTGCAGATTTTGCGTAGTCTTTTTGGCGAGAGCGCAAAGATAAAGATAACTCCCAAGCAAAGCCCGGATGTAGGGGTGCAAGAGCAAAAAAGCGCGGCAAATTTGGATGACGAGCGCGGCGGTGCAGCAAAATCTGAGGCCGATGAGGCGACGTCAAACCAGGCTGACTCCAAATTTGACTCGGACGACGCGCAAGAAAATTTAAGCCAAAACGACCAAGCGCAAGAGTCCTCAAATTTGACCGGAAATTTGTTTGCAGGCGGTAGCGAAGAGGGGACAGTTGCGCCCTCGGAGCAAAATTTGGGCGCCGAATTTAAAAGCGGCGAGCAGGGCGAGCAAACGCAAAATTTGACTCCGCAAATGCAGGCGGCGAACGACTCGGCGCCTAGCGCGCAAACCAATAGCGACTCGTTATACGACGAAACCGCGCCCTTAAATTTAAACGAAAACGAGTCAAATTTGACGCAAATCTCGCAGACGAATTTAAATCATCTGGCCGAGCCTAAATTTGCGCCCGATTTTGAGAGCATGCGCGACGATACGCACGATTTTCACGAGGCGTATTCGCTAAAATTTAAGACCGACGACGGAATGTCTGCGGGGGCGGATCTGGCGTTTTTAGATGATGAACTAAAGCGGCTAGAGAGCCAAAATGCCGCAAAAACGGAGCAAAAACCAAGCGCCGCGGCTAAATTTAACCAAAACAGCGCGCCACAGACGGCTAGCTTCGGCGAGCCGCCATTTGATCCTGATGACGTGAGCGAGATGTTTAGCGAGGCGGCCGAGTATGAGGGTATCGCCGCGTCCTTTGAGCAAGACGCGAGCAAGCCGACAAGCGCCGTCGTAAGGCAAAATTTAGAACCTCGGCAAAACGGCGATAATGTATTTGGCGGCTTGGTTAAAACGAGTACACAGGGCGCTTTAGCGGATTTCGTCTCGCGAAACGACGCGACTTTTGATACGGCAAATTTAATCGGCGACGAGTTGCAAAGCGAAGCGAATTTTGACGACTCGTCCTCAAGCGGGGCAAATTTGAACGCTCAAGATCCTATGTCAAATTTGGCCGCAAAAACTCAAACCGATCCTAAAGCCGCAAAAAATCAAGCGGTTTTAAAAGAAGCTAAACGACTGTTTGGAGAGCCGAGTTTGGAGAATCTAAACTAAAGAAAGAGCCTAAGATAGGCTCTTTTAAATTAAAATTTGTATGTATAGCCTAGGTATAAACCGGTGTTTGTTTCTTTGGTTTTGTAGCTATAAAATGTTTTGTCCGCTTTGAAGCCTAACTCGATCGCATTGTTTGCGTCAAGAGAGTATTCGCCGCCCAATTTACCTCCCAGGATCCAGCCGCTTGCGCTACCGCTGTCGGAATATGCATCGTTGGCTATCAATTGGTTTTTTAGTTTTGAGTAGCCTGCGTAGCCGCCTAGAACCAATTTAAAGTCTTGCGCGACGGTGGGCGTATAGTCGGCACCGATTAAAAATTTATGCGTATTCCATTTGAAAGAAAACGAACCGTCTGCGTCTTCTCCTTGTTTTTTGACTTTAAAATCGTATATGTATGCTCCATAAACCTTAAATACGTTAAAATCGTAGCCGCCTTTTATTCCTAGGCCAAACTGCGCTTTTTTTAAAGGATCACTGTCTTGAGATTTTATTTTTGAACCAAAGGAGTAATCCCCTTCTAAGCCCAAAAACAGGCCTTCTGCCATAGCTAAAGTGCAGGATAAGCCAATCCATAGGGCAACCTTAGAGACAAAGTGTTTCATCCGTATCCTTTTAATATAAAATAAAGGTATATTATAAAATTAAATACATTAAACAACGTTGAGCGGCTTTAGCTGAGTGGATTGTGTAGATAAAATAAGATTTGAGATTAAATTTAAAAGAGTGTATAAAAATAAGTCGGTTTTTTGGACCGACTATTCGTTTAGTATCGAAAGCAGCTCTTTGTTATCTTTGGTTTTTAGCATCTTAGCGTATAAAAACTTAAGCGCCTCTACGTCGTCCATCGTCGCGATCGCCGAGCGGATAGCCCAGATCTTTTGCAGTTCGTCCGGTTTTTGTAGTAGCTCTTCTTTTCTGGTGCCTGATTTTAGTACGTTGATGGCCGGGTAAATGCGGCGGTCGGAGATGTTACGATCTAGCACGATCTCGCTGTTGCCCGTGCCTTTAAACTCCTCAAAAATTACCTCGTCCATACGCGAGCCCGTGTCGATGAGTGCGGTGGCGATTATAGTGAGGCTACCGCCGTGTTCTATATTTCGAGCCGCACCGAAAAAGCGTTTCGGCTTATGCAGTGCATTTGCGTCCACGCCGCCCGTTAGCACCTTGCCGCTTGGCGGAGTTACGGTGTTATACGCGCGCGCTAGGCGGGTGATGCTATCTAGCAGGATGATGACGTCCTTGCCCATTTCTACGAGGCGTTTGGCCTTTTCGATGACGAGTTCGGCGACGCGCACGTGGTTCATCGCAGGTAGGTCAAACGTCGAGCTAAACACTTCGCCCTTTACGCAGCGCTGCATGTCGGTGACCTCCTCGGGACGCTCGTCCACGAGTAGCACCATGAGATGCGACTCTGGGTGGTTGCGCGCGATGCCGTGGGCTAGCTCTTTCATGAGCTCGGTTTTACCGCTTCTTGGAGGGGCGACGATGAGGCCGCGCTGACCCTTGCCAAGAGGCGTAAAGAGATCTAGCACGCGGCCCGTTAGCTTCATCGGATCATACTCGAGGCGAAGCTTTTCCGTCGGAAAAAGTGGGGTTAGGTTGTCAAATAGCGGGCGCTCCTTAGCCTCGATTAGCGGCATATAGTTTAGCGCTTCGATTTTTAGCAGGGCGTAGTATTTTTCCTGATCTTTCGGTTCGCGTACTTGACCCGTCACGATGTCGCCCACGCGCAGGGCAAATTTGCGAATTTGAGAGTTTGAGACGTAGGCGTCGTTTGAGCTGTCGCTGAGGTTCGCGTCTACCGAGCGCAAAAAGCCGTAGCCCTCGCTCGTGATCTCTAAAATGCCCGTAAAAAGTATAAATCCGCCTTGTTTTGTTTGGGTTTTTAGGATCTCAAATATCAAATCTTGTCTGCGAAATTCGCGCGGATTCTCGACGCCTACGCTGTTTGCGATAGCGATGAGCTCCTCTAGGCTAAGGGTTCTTAGCTCTTCGATTTTGTGTCCGTCGACGGGGATGTGGGTGCGCGAGTTTTGGTGTTTTTTTGTGGTTTTTTGACTTTCCTGCGCGGAATTTGCAGGCTGGGTCGCGTTATTTTCCATTGTGTCCTCTTTAAAATTACGGAATAATTTTGTAGATAAATTTAAGTTTCAAAAGAAGTTTTGAAAGTCGCATTTTATAAAATTTTGGCTTTGATGTCAAGAAGTGATATAATCTCACCAAAAATGAAAAGGAATCTCAAAATGATGGATTTTAAAGACGGCAAGCGCGAAAAAACGATCATAAAAACCGCGCTTATCGGTATAGTTACAAATTTTTTCTTAGCCGGAACGAAAATTTTTATCGCCATGGTCTCAAACTCGGTCGCGCTGATATCAGACGCCGTAAATAACCTTAGCGATGCAGGCTCAAGTATCATCACGATATTTGGCTCAAAACTAGCTAGCAAGATGCCTGACGAAGACCACCCCTACGGCTACGGCAGGACCGAGTATATCGGCGGGCTTATAGTCTCGGTCATCGTA
>NZ_AOTD01000102.1 GCF_000344295.2 Campylobacter showae CC57C
AGCTTTTACCTTTTTAGCGCCGTTTTTTTAAAACAAAAAAGGAAAATATAATGAAAGTTTTTAAAATTTTAGCAAGTTTAGCGCTAGCCTTTAACCTCTACGCAGCAGACAAGGATCACACTATCGTAGTAGCTGTCTCGCCTGTGCCTCATGCAGAGATCATGGAGTTTATCAAACCGGTCCTAGCAAAAGAGGGCTACGATCTAGTCATCAAAGAGATAAACGACTACTCAATCCCGAATTTAGCGACGCAAGACGGCGATTTAGACGCGAATTTCTTTCAGCACTGGCCGTATCTAAAAAATCACAATGAAACCAAGGGCACAACCTTGATAACGGCTGCGGCGATACATCTCGAGCCACTGGGCTTTTACTCTAAAAAGATAAAGAGCCTAAGCGAGCTAAAAGACGGCGCTAAAGTCGCGATCGCCTACGACCCGACTAACGGCAACCGCGCTCTAAACATCCTGCAAAAAGCCGGCCTCATAGAGCTAGATAAGAGCGCCGAGCTAGCCACGCCAAAAGATATAGTGAAAAATCCAAAGCGCTTAAATTTCGTTGAGCTCGAGGGTGCACAGATACCTCGCACTCTGGACGAAGTCGACCTTGCCGCGATAAGTACAAATTTCGTCCTTGATATCGGGATGAATCCTAAAAAAGACTCACTAGCTATCGAAGGCACGGAAAGCCCATACGCCAACATCATCGCGGTCAAAGCGGGCAACGAAAACAGCCCGAAAATCAAGGCTCTCGTTAAGGCCGCAACCAGCCCCGAGACGAAAGAGTTTATCCTAAAAAGATACGACGGAGCGATCCTGCCGGTATTTTGATTACGCACCGCTTGCGTTTTGACGCAGAGGCGGAAGCTTTATTGGCCGATTTAAAGTCGGCCAATAAAATTTGAGTCAAATTTTGACTTCAAACGTCAAATTTGACTCTCAAACGGGCGCGGTTAAATTTAAGGCTCAAATTTGACCGCGACACGCTTTTTATACTCGGTAATCTTTATCAAGGCGCGGGTAAAACCCGAATCTTTATCTTCTAAATTTATCCTGCAATCAAATTTAAAACTCGCCTGAAACGCCGTTAAATTTAACCGCCGCAAACGACCCTAGCCCCAAATTACGCCCGCCTAAAGGTAAAATTTACCGTAGTTTGCTAAAATCATAATTTTAAATTTAAGGAGAAAAATGCTAGGCGATTTTATAAATTTTATCGTCCAAACCGTCGGCGAGTGGGGATATGCGGGCATATTTTTGATGATGTTTTTAGAGAGTTCGTTTTTCCCGTTTCCAAGCGAAGTGGCGATGATACCCGCGGGCTATCTAGCACACCAAGGACATATGAGCCTAGTGTTAGCGTGGTGCGCGGGCACTGCGGGCAGCCTCGCAGGAGCCGTGTTTAACTACTATCTGTGCTACTTTTTTGGGCGCGAGCTCGTACTAAAATACGGCAAATACGTCGGCATCACAAAGGTAAAAATGCGCAAATTTGAGGCATTTTTCAAAAGGCACGGCGAGATTTCGACCTTTAACTGCCGCCTGATCCCGGGCATCCGCCAGTATATTAGCCTGCCTGCCGGCCTTGCTAAGATGAACCTTTTTAAATTTAGCCTCTACACGACTCTTGGTGCGGGCATCTGGGTCGCCATACTGCTAGCAGTGGGCTGGTATCTAGGCAAAAACTACGACAAGAGCGCGTTTAGCCACATCGTGGTCGCCCTACTCGCCGCCGTCGGCCTGCTGACTGCGCTTTATATCGTTTACGTAAAACGCCTAAGTAAAAAATCAAAAATCGGCGCAAAAGAGCTAGAATAAGACGCTGAGTAAGCTAACAAGCAAGGCCGAAATTAAAATTTAGCTTTGCTTGCTTTATCAAATTTATAGCGCACCGTAAAAACTACGGCAAATTTTACGGGCATATCGCGGCTAAGAACTTCGTGTCTTACGACCTTTCATTTAACCAAAACCCTAAAAATGCAGAAAAATCTGGAATTTTATCTCTATTGCAGCCAAATTTCGGCTTAAATTTAGAGATCATGTAAAACACAAATTTGATTTATGAGTTTAAATTTTACGCCTTAAGGCAATAAATTTGATTACTTTTAAAGCTTCTTTGGTGAAATTAAAAAATGAAAATTTGGCCCTTTTTACGTCTTTGTTTTTCAAATAATACCCGCGCAAATCAAGCGCTAAAAGCGTGATAAGGGAAGGAAACATGTAGATATTTATAGCGATAAGCACGATGCGAAGCGTAACGGTATCTTTTAAAATAGCTTGTAAATTTAGGCTATTTTCGATACTGATATAATAAACGCCGATCACTGCAAAAAGCGCGGCGATACGTAAAATTTTAGATACGATTTCGTTACCTAGTTTTGAAATATTTTCACTCACGGCTAGCGACAAAAATAACCAGCAAAATATCCAAATAAGCGCAAAAACGGCGTCTAAAAGCAAATTTTCGTCATAACGCTCGCGTACGACGATAGCAAAAACGGGCGAGAAAATCAGACTCAAGACAAACCAAAAAAGCGAACGAAATGCAAGCAGGACGAAACACGCATAGATACAAGCGCTAGCGGCAAGCAAAAGCCACTCTGCCCCAAAAACTAGCCCGAGCGCATAAACGCCGATACAAAGCGTAAAAAGGCCGCAAAAGAGCGAATAATAGCCCTCAAGCAGCCTCATAGCCTTTAAATTTATATTTTCAAAAAAATTTAGCACGTAGATTACGAAATCTTTTTTTGCTTCGGACGAAACACCTTCATCACGCTCTCATCAGTCTCGATAAATGCGCCACCGATCAGATCGATGCAGTACGGAATCGCCGGGAATACGGGCTCTAGGCACTCTCTGATCGCCTTTGGCTGGCCGGGTAAATTTACGATGAGCGCGTGCCCTCTGATACCGGCCGTTTGGCGCGATAGGATCGCTGTAGGGACGTATTTTAGGCTAGCTGCGCGCATTAGCTCGCCAAAGCCGGGCATCATCTTTTCGCATACGGCCTCGGTTGCCTCAGGCGTCACGTCGCGCGGAGCCGGCCCCGTACCGCCCGTCGTTAGCACTAGATCGCAGCCTAGAACGTCTATCATGTGTTTTAGGCGCTCTTTTATAAGCTCGATCTCATCGGGGATCACCTCGTAAAAATACTCGCGCTCGCTCGTTATCCAGCCGTCTAAAACCTCTTTTATCGCCGCGCCCGATAGATCGTCGTATTTACCCTCGCTAGCGCGGTCACTCAGCGTCAATATGCCTATTTTTGCTTTCATATTTTCTCCTTAAATTTAGTTGTAATACTCTTTGATTATCCTACCCAGCGCGTCTTTATCGATGCTTTCATAGATCTCGATATGCTCGCTGATACGCTCTAGCTGCGCCTTCATGCCCGCCAAAAACGTCCCGACCTCGGCGTATGACTCTTGCAGTAGCTCCTCGGCCTCCGCCGCGCTTGGCGTAAAGGTATGCCCCATGCCGTACTCAAAGACCATATTTTGCGCGATTT
The DNA here is from genome assembly GCF_000344295.2 of Campylobacter showae CC57C. Classification (GTDB taxonomy): domain Bacteria; phylum Campylobacterota; class Campylobacteria; order Campylobacterales; family Campylobacteraceae; genus Campylobacter_A; species Campylobacter_A showae_B. The sequence goes on from NZ_AOTD01000102.1 coordinate 3,505, forward strand.
CACGAGCCTTTTGGATGTCGGCGTTGGAGTTTGAAAAGGTATCGTCTTTGACCATCTTTAGCGCGCTCATGCCCGCCAAACAGACCTTGATACGCGCAAACATCTGCGAGCGAGACTCTATCTCTCGCTCAGGACGCATAAACTGCTCCTCGACGAGCGAAATTTTTTCAAATTCTATCCCAAACCAATAAGCAGCCAAGGCCTTTGCGCCCTGATAGAGCGCCTGAATGCGCTTTTCCTCGTCATTGTAGCTTAAAATCCTCTTTTTACCGAGTAGGACTTTGTTTAAAATGCTTTCAAAATCGCTAAATTCGATTATCTCGCCGCCGCGTCTTAACGCGTTTATCGCAGCTTCATTTACCAGCGTAGAAAGAGCCGCCCCGCTAAAACCGACGCTGATACGCGCCACGTCCTGCGCCTCTACACTCGTGTTTTTGTCTTTTAGATAGGACTTTAAAATCTCGACCCTATCGGTAAAATCTGGCATCGAAAGGAAAATGCGTCTATCAAATCGTCCCGAGCGTAGCAACGCCTCGTCTATCATCTCGATACGGTTGGTCGCGGCGATCACGATGACGCCCGAGTTATCCTCAAAGCCGTCCATCTCGGTCAGTAGCTGATTTAGCGTAGCCTCGCGCTCGTCGTTTCGGTTACCGCCGCGCACCTTGCCCACAGCGTCGATCTCGTCGATAAAGATGATAGATGGTGCATAGGCTTTAGCCTTTAAAAACAGCTCATGCACGCGTTTTGCGCCCATGCCGACGTAAATTTGTACAAAACTAGCGCCGCTTTGGTAAAAAAACGGTACTCCCGCCTCGCCCGCGACGGCCTTTGCCACTAACGTTTTACCTACGCCTGGAGGCCCTACCATCAGCACGCCTTTTGGCATTTTGATGCCGAATTTTTTATATTTCGTCGGATTTTTTAGAAAATCCACTATCTCGCTTAGCTCAAATTTGACGTCCTTTATGCCTGCCACGTCGTCAAATTTGACGTTTGAGATAGCAGGAGCCACCGAGCTAGCGGCGATATTGTCGTACTCGTAGACGTTTGCTTTTTGATTTTCGTTTTGAGCGGCGAGCTTTTGTTTTTTAAACCTAGCATAAATCGCAAGCCCCGCAAAGCAGATAACAAGCAGTGCCAGCACGGCTAAAATTTCATCCAGTACGGGCGTCTCTTTTTTTAGATCGACGGGCACTTTTTGTACCAGAGTGCGCATATCTACGCCGTCTTTTACGATGATATATTTGTTACCGCCTTTAGTAGTGAGCTCCAGCTCGCCGCCATTTACGGTCGCGCTTGCGATCATGTCGCCCTCTAGCAGCTTTTCATAGCTTTCGTACATTATACTTTTTGGCTGACTTCTACCTACCGCAACGGCTAGCAAAACCGCCAAAATAGCTGTCAAAATCACGATGATCTTTTGTTTATTTAGCTTAAATTTGTGCATAGTCGCCCTCGCTTTTTACTTCAAATTTATCTATGACCGCCCACTCTTTTAAAATTTGCTTATCCGTTTTGATTTTTACTTTATTATAAAACTGATCGAAGCCTTCGTAAAATTCGCCGTTTAGCTGCTCGACGAGCACGTTTAGGCTCCCGCCTTTTCTGGCGTGCTCTTGCCTAAATTTAAAATTATTTTCCGCTACGATTTGCTTTAAAACCTTAAGCCTAGCCTTAGCTACGTCGCCGCTAACGTCCACTTTCATATCCGCCGAGTGCGTACCACTTCGCTGCGAATACGCAAAGCAGTGCAGATGCGTGAGCGGAAATTTTTTAAAATTTTCTAGCGCCTCGCTCCAAATTTCCTCGCTCTCGCCAGGATGCCCAACGATGTAGTCGGTTCCTAGCGCAAAGCCCATCTGGCTAAGCTCCAAAAACAGCTCCAAATCCCTAAAGGCCTGATTTCGCCGCCTCATGATGCGCAGCATCGTCTCGCTCGTGTGCTGAAGTGCGATGTGCAGGTGCCGCTCCAGCCAGCTCTCGCGCAAGATCTCGCGAAAGCTCTCGTCTATCTGACTTGGTTCGATACTGCCTAGCCTTATGCGCTTTATGCCGCCTATTTTACCGAGCCTGCCTAGCAAGCGACCTAGGCTTGAGCCAGTATCCTTGCCGTAGCTGCCGATGTTTGTGCCCGTTAGCACTAGCTCGTTATAGCCGTTATAGGCTAAAATTTTAGCCTCGCGTAAAATCGCTTCCTCACCCATACTGCGCGCCTTGCCGCGAACGGCCGGGATGATGCAGTAGCTGCACGCAAAGTCGCAGCCCTCTTGGATTTTGATAAAGGCTTTGGTGTGATTTTCGTAGTTCGTTACGATATTTTTGTCGATACTTTTTAAATTTCCCAGCTCGAAAAACGGATCTTGCGACTTTAGTAGCGCGTTTATATCCTCTTTTTTACTAGCGCCTATGACGCCGAAAACAGCGCTTTTGTTAAACAGCTCTTTGCCCTTACTCACCGCGCCGCAGCCCGTTAGTATCACTCTGGCGCCGCGTTTTTTTATGCCGTTTATGTAGCTGCGCGCGCCGCTATCGGCGGAGTTTGTGACCGTGCAGGAGTTTACCACTACGATGTCGGCTTCGTTTTCGTCGCTAACGATATCGTAGTCTTTGACGTAGCTTTTCATCAGCTCGGTGTCGTAGATGTTCGTGCGGCAGCCGAAGGTTTTAAAATACACCTTCTCTCGGCGCGGCTCTTGCAGGGTCAAATTTGAGTTAGGCTTCATGCTTCTCCTCGCCGCCTTCGCCCATCGGCTTTGTTTCGCCTGCTTTTACGCGTCTATCCATGTATAAAGTCTGCGTCGGATAGGCGATCACGATGTCGTCGTGGCTAGCTATGGCTTCCATTATCTCCGCACTTATCGTGCTTCGCAAAGATAGCGTGGCAAAGGTGTTTGCCATATACCAGACCGAAATTTTCACGCCGTAAGGCTCGATAAAGGTAAATACGCGCGGCTCGACGTTTGGATTTTTGATGCTGTATTGATTTCGCAGCTTGCTCATTTGTTTTTTGGCGATTTCCGTGTAGCCTTTGGAGTATTTTCGCGCGATATCCTTGATGATGTGGGCAGCTTTTTTATGGTTAGAATCAAAACTGCAAACGACGTCGATACCGTCCCAAACGGTCTTCATGCCGTGGTGCGAGTAGTTTGCGATAAGATCGGTGAAGATGTAGTTGTTTGGCACAAATATAATGCGCCCGGCTCTGCGGTTTGAGTTTACCGTGACTATCGTGACGTCCTCGTAAATAGTCATCCTAAGCAGCGAGATATCTATAATGTCGCCCACGACATCCTCTCCGTCCTTGCGTACCTTTATGCGGTCGCCGACGTGAAAACTACCGCCAAAAACCACCACCGTCCAGCCAAGCATACTCATAAACATATCTTTCATGGCGATCGCAATACCCGCAGACGCAAAGCCCAGCACCGTAACGAGATAGGTCACGTTTTCGATATAGGCAAAAAGCAAAATCATGATGATGAGCGTGATATTTACGAGATTTATAAATTTATTCGCAGTGTAGAGGCGCTCGTTGTCGGTGATCGTCTTTTTGATGATAAATTTGAACAAAAACGAAAGCCCGATCACGACGACGATAAATATACCGATATCTAGCGCCTTTTTCATCTGCGCTTTGATATCCTCGCTGGTGCGGTTTATCGCCTCGTTTACGCGTTTTTCATACACGCCGTAGGTTGTTTTTGCGATGTCGGCAGCAGCGTTAAATTCCGCTAGTTCCTGTCTAGCCTCGGCAAGCTCGGCTTGAAAGCGCGCGTCGTCGCTCAAATTTACGATCTGGGTTAAAATTTGCTCTTTTCTAGCTAGCTCGTCGGTCGTCTTAGAAAGCCCGTCCAGTCGGCGCTTATACTCGTCTTTTTCGCTTCTAAGCTGCTTTATGTGCGAAAAGCCCGAGATCACGGCGACGGGATTGGTTATCTTTTGTAAAATTTCTATCTCGGGAGCCGTTATCATGCTAGAAAACGGCGCTTTTTGAAACTCCCTTAAAAGCTCGATCTGCTCTTTTAGCGTGCTTTGTTTTTTTTGCAGCTCGAGCACTTTTTCGGTATTTTTTGCTTGTTTTTTTATCGCTGCTTCGATTTCGTCGAGCTCCGCGCTTAGCTTTTGAAAGGTGTTGTAGTTTGAGTAGCGAGTCGCCCAGATGTTATCGGCTAGCTCGTCCTCGATAAATGCCAAAGACGCTTTTAGCTCGGATAGCTGAACTTCTTTTGTCGCGTTAAATTCGCTAGGTATATCATCTAGCGAATAAGCAAAGATCGCAAAAAATAAAATAAATAAAATTTTTCTCATTCAAACTCTCTTAAAACGTCCATCACGAGCTCGCGCGGCACGTCTTTTCGTATCTCGTATGCGCCGATACCTCGCGGCAGGATAAATTTGATCGCAGAGTTTTCCGCCTTTTTATCGAGGAAAAACGCCTCGTAAAAGCTGCTTGCGTTTGGCACTTTGTAGCTTATCGGCAGGTCAAATTTAACTAGCAGCTCCGCCACGCGCGCCTTTTGCTCATTGCTCATAAAGCCTAGTTTCACCGCTAGCGCGTTAGCCATATTCATCCCGATCGCTACCGCCTCGCCGTGTAGATATTTTTTATAGTTCGTTTCGTTTTCTATCACGTGAGCGAAGGTGTGACCGTAGTTTAGCACCGCGCGCACGCCCTTTTCGCGCTCGTCGGCCTCTACGGCGGCGGCTTTTATCTGCACGCAGCGGTAGATCAAATTTTGCAAATTCGCCTCATCCGTCAAATTTGCGCTCCCCATCCACGAAAATAGCTTTTCGTCAAAAGTTACGGCCATCTTTGCCGCTTCAGCGAGCCCCGCTGCAAATTCGCGCTTTTCAAGCGTTTTTAAAAACCCCGTTTCGCAGTAAACGGCGCTTGGTTGATAAAACGAGCCGATCAGATTTTTGCCAAATTTGTTATTTACGCCCGTTTTTCCGCCCACACTCGCGTCCACTTGCGCTAGCAGAGTCGTGGGGATGTTTATGAATTTGATCCCACGCTCAAAAATGCTCGCCGCAAAGCCAGCCATATCGCTCACTACTCCGCCTCCTAGCGCGATGATCACGCTACTGCGGTCAAGGCGGCTGACGAAAAGCTGTTCTAAAATCGCCTCTATCGTTTGCATATTTTTATACTCTTCGCCGTCAGGGACGCTGATGATAAATTTTTGCGGACAATCTATGCGTGAAAGTAAATTTTGCAGATAAAGCCCGCCTACTTTTGCGTTGGTCACGATAGCGACTTTAGCGTCAAATTTAAGCTCTTTTAGCTCGTTTATATAGACACTGTAGCCAGGCTTGCCGTCAAATTTTATATCTATTTTCATCTTATTCTCCGCTTTTATTTTATCCAAAATAGCCTAATTTATCGGTATAAAAATCTGATAATTGTCGCTAAGGTGCGCGTATAGGCGGTTCATATCGTTTGAAAACGCCGCAAACGCGTCTTTTTTACTGATCTTTTTCGTAAACGGCACGAACTGGAGCAAATTTCGCTCTTTTTTTAGCCTTAAAATCGGATTTGAGTTTTTATCCTCGACTACCTCGATCTTGCGCCCGAAAATCTTAGCCAAGCTATCAAAATGCTCCTCCATCTCCTCGTCCGCGCCGCTTCGGCCGAAGTGATAAAGGGTGATGGGCATATCAAGCTGCGAGCAGCAGTCCATGATGACGGCCGATTGACTCTCTATCTCGTCGCCAAAACCGCTACTTAGCACGACGCCCTTTTTAATCTCGTCAATGTCGCTTTTACCGATGGCGGCGACGGGTTTTTTTAGCTCAAAAAGCAGCCTTTTGTGCGCGGCAAAAAATTTATTATCCGTCACCACAAGCCCGACGTCGTTTTTAAAAACGTCGTCTTTTATCTGCCCTACTCCGCTTCCGAAATAATCAAACATCACCGTTGCCATCTCGTCGTTTACGGATTTTAGCCTTTCGTAGGCTAAATTTAGCGCAGGATTTACGACCTTGACGAAAAGGCGCCTGTTGTTTAGCTTTTCGTGCAGTTTTAGACTCTGCTCAAGCAGCCTTATGCACAGCTTTTCGCCCATCTTTTTCATGTCTAAAAACAGATAGATATTGTGCCCAAACGGATTTGGAAACTGCCCCGTTTCTTTTTTTACACTTCTAAATACGCTTAAAAGCACGCTTGGTTCACCCACTATGAGCAAAACGTCGCCAGGCAGGATCATTAAATTTGGCTTTGCGATCATGAAATTTGAACCGCGATAAATCATCGCTATGCGCCATTTTTTCTGCGTTATCGAGCTGATGTGACGGTACATAAAGGAGCTGCCTATGGGCACCTTTACTTCCATTATCTCGCCCTTGCCAAGGCCTAGGTTATCGGCTACTACGGGGATATCGGGTAAAAAGTCCATGAGCCTAGCCGTTAGCACCGCTCGCGCGTCTAAAATAGTTAGGTGCGAGTCGTCCTCTAGCCCGCCAAGCCCCCAAAGATCGAGCATCAAAATTTCCGTTTTTTTGCTGATTTGACGCAGGTTGTTATAGGCGCTGACCGTATCAAAGCCGTCTTTTAGCATTATCATAAACTGGCTAAAATAACCGCTTGCCACTTGCCTCAGTCTATCAAGGCTTGTGGGATCAAAGCGGTAAAAGGTAAAATTTTCTAAATTTACGTCCGAGTAATCCTCGTCTCCGCAAGCGATAACTACGTAGTGATGCGTGCTACTTCTGCTTACGAATAGTCTTTCTAAGAAATGTTTTGCTACAATGCCGTCCGCAACTATCAAGATATTTTTCATTAAAACTCCAAATTTAAAGGGACTATTATATCAAAATGACTTTTAGTATAGATAAAACGGACGGCGCGGCGCGCGCGGGCACGCTAACGACCGCTCACTCGACGATAAAAACGCCCGTGTTTATGCCTGTTGGCACCGTCGGCGCCGTAAAAAGCCTAGACGCCGTGGATATGATGCAAATTCTGGGCGCCCAAATCATCCTTGGCAACACCTATCACCTCTACCTGCGCCCCGGCAGCAAGGTCGTAAAAGAGCTTGGTGGACTGCACGGCTTTACTAAATTTAACCGCTCGTTTTTAACAGATAGCGGCGGCTTTCAGGCATTTTCGCTGGGCAAGATCTCAAAGCCGGATGAAAACGGTATCAAATTTAAAAGCCATATCGACGGTAGCGCGCACTATTTTACGCCGCGCTCGGTGCTAGATACCCAGTATGACCTAAACTCCGACATTATGATGATCCTAGACGATCTAGTCGCGCTTCCGGCTGAAAAAAAACGCGTGGAGCTAAGCATAAAACGCACGATAAAATGGGCGCGCGAGGCGATAGATTATCATAAATTTAAGCAAAGTAACGGCGAAGGGCTCACGCAAAATATATTCGGCATAATCCAAGGCGGCACGGACGAGGCGGCGCGTAAATTTTGCGCCGAAGCGCTGTGCGAGATGCCCTTTGACGGGCTTGCTATCGGCGGTCTTAGCGTAGGCGAAAGCAACCAAGAGATGTATGACACCGTGCAGGCCGTGATGCCCTACATCGACGCGGCGCGCCCGCGCTATCTCATGGGCGTAGGCACTCCAGAAGACCTCGTAGAAAACGTGGCTCGCGGCGTGGATATGTTTGACTGCGTG
>NZ_AOTD01000103.1 GCF_000344295.2 Campylobacter showae CC57C
ACGGGAGTTACCGAGTGGGTAATGACCGAGCGAAAATTTAAATCAACGACGCATAATGAAGCGAAAATGCCCGCTATTTTAAGTTTTTAAAGCTAATCGGTAGCTCTAAATTAAGCCCCTTCACAAGCCTAATACACTCTTGCAAATCGTCGATGCTTTTGCCGCTTACGCGCACCTCTTCGCCGCGGATCGCCGCAGTTACTTTTAGCTTTGCGTCTTTGATCGCTTTGGTGATTTTCTTCGCGTTTTCGCTATCTAGGGTGTCGTTTAGCTTTAGCGTCGCTTTGATGTTTCCGCCGCTCGCGCTCTCGCGTTTGCTTTCAGACACGGCTACCGGCGGGATGTTTCGCTTGATGAGCTTTGAGATCACGATGTCTTTTAGCGCGTCGATTTTGTTATCGCTAGAGCTAAGAAGCGTGATGATTTTTTCCTTTTCGTTTAGCTCCACCTCGGCCGCAAGCCCCTTAAAATCATATCTCGCCGCGATCTCTTTTTTTGCCGTCTCCAGCGCGTTTTTGACCTCCATCATATCGACCGCCGCGCTTATATCAAAACTATGCTCAGTTGCCATTTTTATCCTTTCAAAAATTCTTTTATATTTTCTACGATCATCGCTACTAGCCGCTGCCTAGCCTCAAAACTCGCCCATGCTACGTGCGGAGTAAGTATCAAATTTTCCTTGTTTTTGATACAAAGCAGCGGATGATCCGCGCGCATAGGCTCGGTCTCTAGCACATCCGAGGCAAAGCGCAAATTTCGTCCATCTATCGCGCGGGCTACGGCGTTTTCGTCCACGATGCCGCCGCGTCCGAAGTTCATCAAAATCGCGCCCTCTTTCATTAAATTTAACTCCCGCTCGCCGATCAAATTTCGCGTTTTTTCATTTAGCGGAGCATGGATGCTCACGATGTCGCAGCCGCTTAAAAGCTCATCTAAATTTAGCCTTTTAAACTCGGCGTTTGCGTTTGCGCCGCTAGTGGAGTAGTAGCTCACGTTCGCGCCAAATGCCGCCGCTATGCGCGCCACGCCTCTACCGATCTCGCCAAGTCCGATGACGCCAAGGCTCTTGCCCGCTATCTCGCCGATACTGCGGTCTAGATTCGTAAAAATTTCGCTCTTCGCCCACTCGCCGCTTTGCGCGTAGTTATCGTAAAATTTGATGCGATTCGTCAGCGCAAAAAGGCAAGCAAACGTATGCTGCACGACGCTAGCGGTGGAATACCCGGCGACGTTTTTTACCGCGATGCCTTTTACTGCGGCGTAGGCGAGATCGACGTTGTTCATACCCGTCGCACTTATGCAGATTAGCTTTAAATTTGACGCGTCCATCGTCTCTTTGTCGATTATGACTTTGTTCGTGATGACGACGTCCGCGCCCTTTAGCCGCTCTATGCGCTCGTCTGCAGCGGTCGTCTCAAAGCTAACAAACTCGCCAAACTGCCCAAAAACATCCAAATTTACGTCGCTTCCAAGCGTCGCGGCATCGAGGCAGACTATTTTCATTTTGCGTCCTTATTTTATAAAGTGCCCCACGAATTTGGAGTAGTTATCTAAAATTTCGCCGCCTCTGCGGTATCCTAGCGCGCACGCCTCGTAGGCGAAAAACACGCCCGCTTGGTAGATGTTGTTGGCGGCGTCTTTGTTAAATTCGTAAAATTCCTGATAGATCGCGCGGTTTTGACCGTAGTCACCGCCGTTTTGCGAGCTAATGCTGCCGTCGGCCTCGATCACGCTCACGTTCGCGCCTTCTCGTCCGAAAACCGGCTTTTTCACGCATTTTTTGCCCGCGATCGGCTTGTCGCTAGCCTGCAGCAAAAGCGGGTGATTCGGATATAGATCCCATAAAATTTTCAAGATGCCTTTGCTTTGGAAAAGCAGCGTGTATGCGGGATTTAGGATGATGGCTTTTTGATTTTGGACGATGTTTTTTAGGATGATGGCTAGCTCGCCTTCCTCTACGGCGATGTCCTCCCACGGCACAAGCTTGAACCAGTACTCGTAGTTTTCTCCGTCGAAAAACACGCCCTCCTCGTCGTTAAACACGACCTCATCGACGTAGGCAAACGCCGTGTGAAAGCCCGCCTCCTCGGCGATATACTGCAGTAGCTTCACGGTCTGCTCGTCCTCGCTACTGCCCGCAACCGAGCTAAATAAAATTTTCCAGCCCTCGTAGCGCTCGCTAAAGCTCTCGGTCTCCTCATCTAGCGTCACCAGGCGCCTAAAATTTTGCTTCAAAGCGTCATAAAGGTCGTTAAACTGCGCGCTCTCGTCCATGCGGTTAAACTTAAGCGCCGCCCACTGGATGATCGCCGTCTCAAACACGGCCGTCGGGGTGTCGGCGTTAAATTCGATGAGTTTTATCGGTTTGCCATCCAGCCCGCCAGCTAGATCAAATCTACCGTAGAGGTGCCAGTGCACGTCGTTTTCCCAGCTTTCGCGCACGAGATCTACGAGATTAAACGGGATGCCGACCTCGTGGTAGAGGTTGTTGTCGATGACGTGTTGGGCGGCTGCGACGAACATATCGTATAGCTCGTTTGCGGCGTTATAGTAGGCCTCGGCCTGCGCCTCGCTAATCTCGACTAGCTCGTCTGCTACGTAGTCGCTACCATCCGGATCGGTGTGCCACGTAAAGCCGATCTCGCTTAAAAACTCGTTATTTAGCGGGTTGATTTTTTTTAAATTTATCATTTTATCCTCCGAACTTGAGCTTGAACTTGAGCTTGAACCGCCGAAAAACCCACTCTTTCGCCGCTTGGTTTACTAGCCGAGCTCGTGGCTTTTGCTTTGTTAAAGCTATCTACGCTCCTTGAGTAAGCGCTTGGGTTTTTATACGCGCTTTGGCGCTGCGACTGATAGCCAGGGTTGTTAAATAGCTTGTTGCCGATCCAGCTGCCGATGATCGCGCCCGCAGCCGATGCTAAAAGCGCTTCGCCCATACTCATGCCGCCGCTTGAAAGTTGAGCGTTTGGATTCGTCAAATTTGACGTTCCGGCGTCGATTTTAGCGTTTTCCTCGGCGATTAGCTTATCCATCTCCTCTTTGCTTAGCACGCGCTCGGTGCCGTTGATGTCCTTTAGTACGACGCGCGTTTCGCTGCTCGGATACTCCTCTAGGACTTTATATTTACCGGGCGCGGTTTCCTCGATGATGACGAAAGCTCCCGTTTTTTGCGCCGCTTCGTTTAGCGCGCTACTTTCGCCGCCGTTATCGTTGCTGCCGCAGCCTGTCAATCCTGCTATCACGACCGCGCCAAAGCCGCCTACGGCAGCGTAGCTGGCTACTTTTTTTATGCCTTTAAAAACTCTCATTTTTTATCTAGCTCCTTTGAAATTTTCTTACTTTTTACCATTATCACGCCTTTTTTAAATTTGATAAATTTTGATTTTCCGATGTTTTTTATGATTTTATTTTGCGTTTTTTTTAGGCTCTTGCCGCTTAAATTTTGCGATTTTAAAAACTCGGCTAGGCTCGTCCATTTGCCTTCATTTTCAGGCTTGCTTTCGACGAATTCGACGTCGATAGGAGCTACGTACTCGCCGTTTTGACGGGCTAGCAGCGGTCGCTCGAGCATGCTTAAAAATCCCCTTAGCTTCTCGTCTCTTTCACGGTAAATTTGAGCGATTTCGGATTTATTATTTAGCAAAATTTGCTCTTTTTCGCGAAAAAGCCTCTCTTTGTCGGCTTGCAAATTTTGATTTTGTTCTTTTAGTTCGCTAATTTGCGAGAGCAGAAATTCGTTCACGTCAAATTCGCCGGCTTTAACGGCTTTTTTTGGCTCCGAGCTTTTGGCTGTTTTTGAAGTTTTGGGCGCTGATTTGGGTGCGGTTTGAGGCTCGTAGCCTTCTAAAACCACGTATTTTACGCCGTCTTTTTCAAAGGTTTTTAGCGTGCCGCGACGAATGCGGTTGTAGACGGCTTCTTTGGTTACGCCTAAGATTTCCGCGGCCTCGCTCACGGGCACTTTGGACATATTTTTCCTTTGATCGTTAAATTTGGCGTAGATTATGGCAAATTTTGGCTTTGATGCGAGTTAAACGGGAGTTTAAAAAAGAAAAGGCCGCCGAAGCGACCCTTTTGGTTAGAGCTTTGACTCGTAGCGTCTAAGCATATATAGACGTTTAAGCATTTTCTTGCGAGCCGCGATTTTTTGTTTTTTGCGGATCTCGGTCATAGGCTCGAAAAAGCGTCTTGCGCGAACTTCAGTCACGACAAGATTCCTGTCGGTTTGCTTTTTGAACTTTCTGTAAGCTTCGTCAAAAGACTCGTTAGGATGTACCTTAATACCAGGCAACGTCCTCACCACCTTTCATTTAAAATAGATGGCGATTATAGCAGAAATTTAGTAAATTTGAGAATTTATAAAAAATTAATTGCATTAAAACTATAATCCATCAAAAATTATCACTACTTTGTAATCAGGATGAATTATGACGAAAGAAGAGTATAAAAATTATTTCAAATTTGCTAGCAAACGCTATATCGCCTACATCCTGATAACCTGTACCGCGCTCGTTTTACCTTTTATATCTATCGGCGGAAATCAATTTTTCCTATTAAGCTTTGAGCGCAGCGAGCTACATCTGCTTTTTGCTAAATTTAACGTCCAAGAGCTATTTTTGATGCCTTTCGTGCTCATCATTTTTTTTATTTTTATATTTTTTATGACAAATTTGGGCGGCCGCGTCTGGTGCGGCTGGAGCTGCCCACAGACGATATTTCGCGCGATCTACCGCGACCTTATACAAACTAAAATTTTAAAAATCCGCAAGAGCGTCTCAAACAAGCAAACAATCGCCGAGAGCGGCGCTAAAAACGCGCTAGCAGTCGCGATATGGAGCGTTTTAGCCTTTATCGCGGCGGCAAATTTTCTCTGGTTTTTTGTCCCGCCACAGGACTTTTTCGCTCAAATTTCAGATCCCGCCGAACATAAAATTTTACTCGGAGCTTGGCTTGTTATCGCGGCGTTTTTGATATTTGACGTCGCGTTTTTGGGCGAAAATTTTTGCGTTTACGTCTGCCCGTACGCTAGAGCGCAGTCCGTGATGATCGATGCCGACAGCGTGCAGGTCATATACGACGAGGCGCGCGGCGGTAAAATTTACGACGGTCAAACCAAACTGTGGAAAAAACCACCGGAGCCGCAAAACGAGTGCACCGGCTGCGAAGCCTGCGTGAAAATTTGCCCGACGCACATCGACATCAGAAAAGGCATGCAGCTAGAGTGCATAAACTGCCTGGAGTGCGTCGATGCGTGCACAAAAACGATGTCTGGGCTAAATTTACCTAGTCTAATTAGCTGGACGAGCTCAAATTCGCTAAAAACCAAGCAAAAGGTGCGGTATTTTCGCTTTAAAACCATCGGTTACTGCGCCATAATCGCTATCGCCGCAACCGCACTAACGCTAATGAGCGCCAAAAAAGAGAGCATGCTGCTAAACATCAACCGCACGAGCGAGCTATATAAGGTAAATAAAAGCGGCGAGATCGAAAACGCTTACGTATTTTTGTTTGAAAACACCGACGCGCACGCGCATGAATTTTACTTTGACGTTAGCGCGGACGGAGCTAAAGCGCCGATAAAAATCGAGCGCCCGAAGGCTCAAATTTTGCTAAAAGCTGGCGAAAAAAGGAAGATCGTAGTCGTGCTAAGCGCGCCTAAAGCGGCATTTGCCGGCACAAGCGAGCAAACGACGAAGATAGAAATCTCCGCCTACGCCGCGGATAACAAAGAAAAAATAAATGTTAAAAGACGGACGATTTTCGCCCATCCAAGTGAGTAAAAAATTATTTTTTTATAGTATAATCATATTTTAAGATTTTTTTGAAATTTGAGGGCTAGAAAAATGAATACGAAACCGACGAAACGAAGCGCCGAGAGAAAAGAAAAATTCATCCAAGCCGGGCTTGAAATTTTCCTCGAAAACGGCTACGAAAACACGAGTTTAACGGATATCATCAAAAAAAGCGGCGGGGCGCGGCGAGCATCTACAAAATTTTTGAAAATAAAGAAGGACTTTTTCGCGCTATCGTAGAGCGCGGATTTGACGACTTTAGAACGCAAATAGACGAGAAAATAGATCTAAATTTGCCGCATAAGCTGGATGATTTTTTAACCAAATTTGCGATGATATTTTTCGACATCATCTGCGAAAAGAAAACCACGCTAATCTCAAGAGTGATGATGAGCGAAGGCGCGAAAAACGACGGCTTTTTAGGTAAAGAGTTTTTGGATCAAATTTTAAGCAAAATCGATAAAATTTTAATCGATTTTTTCGAACGCGAAGATATAAGAGTCCAACTAAATCCATGTATCTCTCCTTACGTCGCAGCCAAGGCGTTTGCAGCAGTCGTTAGAGAGCCTTATCATTATAATGCTATTTTACTAAACGAGGACATAACACTAAGCGCAGAAGAGCGCGAAGAGCACGTAAAAACGCGCATAGATATGTTTTTACACGGTGTAAAAAAACGCTAAATTCGCCCCTCAAAAATTTGACTTTTCATTTAAATAAGAGTAAAATAGCCGACTTTATTTGTGACAAATATTACATACCAAATTTTTGTATAATATCCCAAAAAATTAAAGGCAAATTTATGAGAAATTTTAAAACCCTTTCGGTTTTGTTATTGGCGTCGCTGCTTTTTACGGCATGCTTTGATGGTAACGATAAAAAAAGCGCGGCCGGGCAACAACGGCAAATGCCGCCGTCAAAAGTCGATGTATTCGTAGCTAAAAAATCAGACGTGCCGATCAGCTTTGATTACACCGCGACCCTAACGAGCCAGCAAGATGTAATCATATATCCAAAAGTAAGCGGCACGATAACCAAGCAGTTTTTTAAACCCGGCGATAACGTAAAAGCCGGCGACAGGCTGTTTTTGATAGATCCCGAAAAATACCAAGCCAGCTACGACGCGCTTGAGGCTGCTATCGGCGTAGCAAACGCAAATTTAAAAAACGCTCAAACCGAATTTAACAGAATTTCAAATTTATACAAGAAAAACGCCGTTTCGCAAAAAGAGTACGACGCGGCAGTCTCGGCGCTCGAGATCGCAAACGCAAATTTACTAAGCGCTAGGGCAAACGCCAAAAACGCCAAGATAGACCTAGGCTACACAAGCATAATCGCGCCTTTTGACGGCGTTTTGGGCGATAACCTAGTAGACGTGGGCTCGCTAGTCGTAGCAAACACGACTCAGCTCGTGCGCCTAACCAAAATCAACCCGATCGAGGCGCACTTCCACATCTCCGACGTCGATAACCTAAACCGCGTCAAAATGCAAGAAAGCAGCCTCTGGGCGCAAACAAACTCGGACGCCGTGCTAAAAGTCGGCCCGGGAGAGTTTAACGGCAAGGTAAATTTCATCGATAACGTCGTAAATACTAACATGGGCACCGTTTTAGCCAAGGCCGAATTTAACAACGACGAGGGCAAGCTGCTACCTGGCATGTTCGGCCACGTGACGATGGGCGGATTTTACCAAAAAGACGGTTTTAAAATCCCTCAAGTAGCGCTCCAGCAAACCGACGTCAAGACCTACGTGCTAGTCGTAGAGGATGGTAAAGTAGCCTCTAAAGACGTAAAAATCACCTATCAAACCAAAGACGCCGCAGTTGTTAGCGAAGGGCTAAACGAAAATGATAAAATCATCTTAAACAACTTCCTAAAAATCGGCGTAGGCGCTCCCGTCGAGATAGACAAGGACCTAACAGAAAGCTTTGGCAAAGGCGCAAATTTAGAGCCTAAAAACGAGCAAGAAAAGGCTAAGTGATGTTTTCTAGATTTTTTATAAATCGCCCGATATTCGCTACCGTCGTATCTATCATCATAGTTATCGCGGGCGCGATGGCGATAAAGGGGCTTCCTATCGAGGAGTATCCCAAGCTAACTCCGCCTCAAATTTCCGTTAGCGCCACATACACCGGCGCCGACGCTCAGACCATCTCCGACTCGGTAGCCAGCGCGATCGAGGACCAGATAAACGGCGTAGAAAACATGCTCTATATGCAAAGCACCTCAAGTTCGAGCGGCTCTCTAAATATCAACGTTTATTTTAAAATCGGCACCTCATCCAAGCAAGCCACGATCGACGTAAACAACCGCGTCCAAGCCGCGCTCTCAAGGCTACCTCAAGAGGTGCAAAACATGGGCGTGACCGTGCGCGAACGCAGCGGCTCGATCCTAGAGGTAGTCGGCTTTACGAGTTCAAACATGGACTTAGTCGAGCTATACAACTACGTAAATTTAAACATCGCGGACGAGATCAAAAGGGTTAACGGCGTGGGCGACACGGCGCTAATCGGTAGCAAAGAGTACTCGATGAGAATTTGGCTAAAACCGGACAAACTAGCCTACTACAAGCTAACTCCCAGCGACGTCATCACTCAAGTAAAAATCCAAAACAGTCAATACGCCGCCGGTAAAATAGGCGAGCAGCCCTCAGACGGCGACAATCCTTACGTTTATTCCGTTCGCTCGGACGGTCGTCTAAAAAATGCGGCGCAGTTTGGCGATATAGTAATCAAAAGCGCCGACGGAGCGGTGCTAAAGCTAAAAGACGTAGCGACCGTGGAGCTAGGAGCGGCCAGCTACGCATCTGACTCGATGCTAAACGGCCAAGACGCCATCCCGCTTTTAATCTTTATGCAAAACGACGCCAACGCTCTAGCTACGGCACAAGCTGTAAACGCAAAGCTTGACGAGCTAAGTAAAAATTTCCCGGCGGGCTTTAAGCACACGATCGCATATAATCCGACCGAATTTATCGAAGTTTCTATCCAAGAGGTTATAAAAACTTTCATCGAGGCCATGATCCTAGTTATCATCGTTATGTATATGTTTTTAAAGAGTTTCCGCGCGACTATCATCCCGATGCTAGCGGTTCCCGTGTCCATCATCGGCACCTTTGGCGGACTGTATGCGATGGGATTTAGCATAAATTTGATTACGCTTTTTGCGCTCATACTTGCTATCGGTATCGTCGTGGACGACGCCATCATCGTTATCGAGAACGTGGAGAGAATTTTACACGAGGAAAAAGACATCACCGTCAAAGGAGCGACATATAAAGCAATGGAGGAGGTACAAACCCCGGTCATCTCGATCGTGCTGGTTTTATCAGCCGTTTTCGTTCCGGTTTCTTTTATGGAGGGTTTTGTCGGCGTGATTCAGCGTCAGTTTGCGCTAACGCTAGTTACTTCGGTTTGTATTTCGGGCTTTGTCGCGCTTACGCTTACTCCGGCGCTTTGCGGCGTTATGCTAAAAAAACAAGAGAGCAAGCCGTTTTGGTTCGTGCAGAAATTTAACGACTTTTTCGACTGGAGTACGAAAATTTTTACCGCAGGCGTTGCAAAAGTGCTTCGTCACGTAATAATAAGCCTTATTTTGATAGGCGTCATGGGTTTTGCGACTTACGAGCTGTTTAAAAAAGTCCCTAGCGGCCTCGTACCGTCCGAAGATAAGGGCGCGCTGATGGTTATCACTTCGCTACCGCCGTCAAGCAATATGCTAAAAACCAAAGAAGAGGTAAAAACTATCAGCAACATGGTTCTAAGCAATCCAAACGTCGAATTTACGATGGGTTTTGCCGGATACGATATGCTTGCGGGTGCGCTTAGAGAAAACTCTGCCATCAGCTTTATCAAGCTAAAAGACTGGAGCGAGAGAAAAACGCCGGATAGTCAAGCAGACGCGCTAACGGGGCCTTTTAACGGTATGCTTTGGGGCTCGAAGGAGTCGATGAGCTTCGTCGTAAACGTCCCGCCTATCATGGGTCTATCGATGACGGGCGGCTTTGAGATGTATCTACAAAACAAAAGCGGCAAAAGCTACGCCCAGATCGAAGCCGACGTGAAAAAAGTAGTCGCCGCGGCAAACGCGCGCCCGGATCTAACCAGCGTGCGCTCTACGCTAGAGACTAATTACCGCCAGTTTAAAATCGACATCGATAGACAAAAAGCCCAGATGTTTGGCGTGAGCGAGAGCGAAATTTTTAGCGCGATAGGCTCGACTTTCGGCTCTTACTATATCAACGACTTTAGCCTTTTCGGTAAATCCTACCGTGTCTATGCTAGAGGCGAGGACCGATTTAGAAACAACCCCGAAGACTTGCGTAAAATTTACGTCCGCTCAAAAGGCGGCGAGATGATACCGCTAAACTCGGTAGCTACCTTAACCAGAATTTTGGGTCCCGATATCGTGGATAGATTTAACCTTTTCCCTGCAGCCAAGATCCAAGGCGATCCAAAACCGGGTTACACATCGGGAGACGCGATAAAAGCGATACAAGAAGTGGTCGAGCAGACGCTAAGTACGGAGGAGTACTCCATCAGCTGGGCGGGCACGGCGTATCAGGAGGTTAGCTCGCAAGGCACGGGCTCTACGGCGTTTATCTTCGGTATGATTTTCGTATTTTTGATACTAGCGGCGCAGTATGAGCGCTGGCTCATCCCGCTAGCCGTCATCACCGCCGTTCCGTTCGCGGTTTTTGGCTCGCTAGTCGCCGTTTGGGCTAGAGGGCTAACAAACGACATCTACTTCCAGATCGGACTACTGCTTCTCATCGGTCTATCGGCTAAAAACGCGATCCTAATCGTCGAATTTGCGATGCAAGAAAGACTGGCCGGCAAGAGCGTATTTGACGCGGCCGTTAATGCAGCCAAACTTCGCTTCCGCCCGATCGTCATGACCTCGCTCGCATTTACCCTGGGCGTTTTCCCGATGGTTATCAGTACGGGCGCAGGCGCGGCGTCTCGTCACTCGCTAGGCACGGGCGTGATCGGCGGCATGATAGCGGCCACTACGATAGCGATATTTTTCATACCGATGTTTTACTATCTGCTAGAAAAACTAAACAACAAAGTCTGGGACAAAAAACCAAGCGGAGCACAGGAGGTCAAAAATGTATAAAATTTTAACTTTAGCCGCGGCGCTATTTTTAGCCGGCTGCTCGTTTCGACCAGAAATCCCCGAGGTCGATACGAAATTTGAATCTACGTATAAATTTGAAACTAGCGACATCAGAGACGAGTGGTGGAAGGAGTTTGGCGACGAAAATCTAAACGCCCTCGTAGCTAGCGCGCTAGAGAAAAACACCGACCTTCGCACAGCTTATTTAAATTTACAAAAAGCCGCCGCAAGCCTAGGCATCTCGGAGGCAGATCTTTTTCCTAGCGTAAATTTAAACGTCGGCTACACCAAAGCAAAAAGTAGCGGCGAAACCTACACCAAACAGCCTCAGACGCGCTACCGAAACTCTGAGGTAAATTTAGGCCTTAGCTACGAGATAGACCTGTGGGGCAAAGTACGAAACAGCGTCGAATCTGCCAAAGCTAGCCTAAACGCGACCAAGCTCGACTACGCCACTGCGCGCCTTAGCATAAGCTCTAGCGTGGCTAAAAGCTACTTCGCGCTCGTGGCCCTAAATATGCGCGAAGCCGTGCTAAAAGATACGCTAAAAACCTACGAGGAGACGCTGGCTCTTCGCAAGACGCAACTTGATCTAGGCGGCATAAACGAGACGACCTATCTACAAAGCAAAGCCGCCGTCGAAAGTGCAAAAGTAAGCCTGCTAGAGGTGCAAACATCGCTATCTCAGGCTCTAACGTCCGTAGCGATACTAACGGGCAAATCAAACGACGAGATCCTGAGCGGTGCCGTACAGAGCGCTAAAATGCTACCCAAAGAGCCCGAAGTGAGCGCGGGCGTGAGCGCGGACATACTACTGCGCAGGAGCGACGTAGCTAAAGCCTACGCCGATCTAAACGCCACTAACGCGCTAATCGGCGTCGCAAAGGCCGACTATCTACCGTCCATCTCGCTAACGGGACTTTTTGGATTTTCTAGCGTGGATTTTGAAAATATCTTTATCAGTAACGCCAACACGTGGAGCATAGGCGGCACTTTGGTGCAGAAAATTTTCGACTACGGCAGAACCAAAAACAACGTCCGCATCGCCGAAACCAACGAGCAAATCGCGGCCGTAGCCTATGAAGCTGCGATCAAAAAGGCTCTGGGCGAGGTTAGAGACGCGCTAAATAATCGCAAAAACGCCAAACTAACGCTAAATCAAGTCAAAGAACTCCTGCTCTCGCAAGAAAAAATCTATAAGCTGGCCAAGGATCAGTTCGAGGAGGGATACACCGGGCATCTGGAGCTACTCGATGCGCAGCGCAACCTACTCTCGGTTAGACTCCAGGACATCGCGGCGAATTTGAGCCTCATCGACTCGGTCGTGGATGTCTATAAGGCATTTGGCGGCGGATTTAAAGCCGAATAATTTTACTTTTTGGCGGAGCTTTCCGCCTCTTTCTTTTTGAATTTCCTTTTGCTTTTCGGTTTTAAATTTGACGAAACGTCGTCTGTAGATTTTAAATATTTAGCCCGTTTTATTACCGCAATTTATCTTGCTTTATGCCTTCAAATTTCAAAATTTAGCGCTTGCTTTTGCTATTCGCGCGACTCCCATAGACCTGTTTTTAGGCGCCTGATACTTTGGATAAATTTTCGTTGCGACTTTTGAGATAAGTTTGCATTCAAAGATGTAAATTTGTTTTAGCTTTGAGCGACACGCAAAGTCGGTCAAATTTATATCATTTCATCCATAGTACACATTTTGCGGATTTTACGAATTTGTCGCTTAAAATTTACGGTTTTTTAGCAATATTTGCGAGCAAGAAGGCGATTTACGATCAATTTACAGACGTATTTTGAGCTTAAATTTAGCGCAAACACCCCGCCGCCAAATTTGATTTTTAATTTTAGCAAGCGGCGCGAAAGTACTGCATTAGAGCAAAATCGGCCAAATTTAACGTTTTTGATGTTTTAACTACCAAGCGAAGTTTGCAACGCGCTATGATTTCGCAAATTTACATTCTTAAATTTGACGCAGTGTAAAAACGAGTGCAAAATTTTAAATTTTAGCAAGACTTAAAATGCTCATAAATTTAGTCGTTAAATTTTCTCTTTGCCTGTCAAAATTTGCACGATAGTTTCAGGTAAAATTTCATGCTCTATCGCGTGGATTTTAGCTTCAAATTCCTCAAGGCTCATCCTCGCGCTCTTTTTAAACGCGCGCTGAGCGATGATCTTGCCGCCGTCTAGCTCTTCGCTGACCCAGTGCACGCTCACGCCGCCCACCTTCATATCGCTATCAAAGCTCTCTTTTATCGCGTGCGCGCCCTTAAAAAGCGGCAACAGCGACGGGTGCAAATTTATAGCGCGAATCTGCCTCGTAAAAACGGGCGTGAGGATGCGCATAAAGCCCGCAAGCACGGTTAGATCTACGTTAGCGCGCTTTATTTCTGCTACGACCGCGGCGTCAAATTCCTCTCTCGAGGCAAAATTAACGTGCTCGATAACGACGCTTTTTAGGCCGTATTTTGCGGCCTTTGCGATGCCGCCAGCGTTAGCTTTATTTGTTAGCGTTAGCGCGACTTCGATCCTGGTTTCGCCAAAAACCTTGCCGTGCAGCCTCTCTAAAATCGCTTCCAAATTCGAGCCGCCGCCGCTAAATAAAATCGCTATTTTTTTCGTAAGCATTTGAGTCCTTTGATGACGTCCGCGGCCGTGAGCGCGTAGTCGTTGATTTTGATTTCGCGGGCGGCTAGAGCGTGAGCTAGCGTACCCGAGATCGCGGCATTTAGCGGGTCGTAACCCTGCGCGAGTAGTCCCGCGACGATGCCGCTTAGCGCGTCTCCGCTGCCGCCTTTTGCGAGTGCGGCGCTGCCGTGCGTCATGACGTAGACCTCGCTGCCTTGCGCGATTAGCGTATTTGCGCCCTTTAACACAAGCACGCATTTAAAATTGTGGCTAAAAATTTGAGCGAGTTTAAAGCGGTTTTTTTGTACTTCGCTAGTGTCAAATTTGCCCAGATTTGCAAGCCCCAGCAGGCTCGCAAACTCTTTTGGATGTGGCGTTATCACTACTTTTTCGTTGTTTAAAAGCTCAAGCGTGCGCGGCTCATAGCAAAGATCGGCGTCGATAACGAGCGCATCTTTTGTTTTTAGCTCGCTAAAAAGCTTGTCTTTTTGCGCCTCATCAAGCTCGCCAAGCCCCATGCCGACGGCTCCTACTCGCATTTTTGGCGTTATGCAGGCGCTTTGCATTAAAATAGGCTCAATGTTTAAATTTTCACCTATGACGCTAACAAGCCCCGCACCGATAGTTAGCGCGGCAAGTCCAGCTATACGTGCCGCTCCGCCCTTTTCGCCGCTAACGACAAACGCGTGGCCAAAGTCGCCTTTGTTAGCATTTTGGCTCAAACGAAACGGCAAATTTAAATCGCTTTTGCCAAGCTTATAAAAGCTCGTCCCCATCTCGTAAAGCTTGCGGGGAAGGCCCAAATTTGCGACCTTTACGCGCCCGACGAAATCCTTTGCAAAATCGCTATAAAGCGCTAGCTTTAACGCGCCCATGGTCACGGTCGTATCGGCCTTAAAAACCGCTCCTTGTGACAAACCGTTTTTATCAAGTCCACTTGGGATGTCGCAGGCGAGCTTGTAGCTGGGTTTTTCGTTTAGTAGATTTATCAAATTTATCGTTCGTTCGTTTAGCTCGCGGCTGAGTCCGGTTCCGAAAATCCCGTCGATGATGCAGTCAAATTCGCCGACTTCCGTCAAATTTGAGATCAAATTTACGCCGCATTTTAGCGCTCTAGTTAGCTCTGTTTTTGAGGTTTCGTTTTGTTTGTCGCTCGCCAACAACGCAAAACAATCAAATTTGCCGCTCAAAAGCCGAAGTGCTGCGAGCACGTCTGCGCCGTTGTTTCCGCTGCCGACTACGCCTAAAATTTTACGGCGTTTGGTCGATGATTTTTTGAACTTACTTCGCACGGCGTTAGCTAACGCGTTAGCCGCGTTTTGCATTAGCACCTCGGTACTAAGCCCAAACTCGCTCACGGCTCTAGCGTCAAGCTCCGCCGTATCCCAAAATAGCTTTTTCATGCGCCATCCTGCTTCACTCGGTAGCTCAAAGCCTCCAAAATATGGGGCTTTTTGATTATGCGCGAGCCCTCGATGTCGGCGATCGTGCGGGCGACTTTTAGGGTTTTATTGATAGCGCGGCGGCTGAGTGAAAATCTCTGCGTTGCATTATCTAGCACGCCGCTCGCCTCGTCATCGCAAATGCAAAATTTAGCTATCTCTTCATCGCAGAGCTTGCCATTTAGCTCGCTTTGAGAGCGCGAAATTTGCGCCTCAAACACGCGCAACACGGTCTGCCACATCGCTTCGCTCGTGATGTCGCTTTTATCGCTTGCGGCCACCTCGTCCATCTGTACGTGAAGGTCAATGCGGTCTAGTACGGGTGCCGAAATACGCGATTTATAGCGCTTAATCTCGAGCTCGGAGCATTTGCACTCTAGATTTTTGGAGAGCAGATTGCCGCACGGGCAAGGGTTCATCGCGGCTACGAACATAAATTTGGTCTCATACGTGACCTTTGAGTTTACCCGCGAGATGTTGATTTTATAGTCCTCCAGCGGCTCGCGTAGGCTCTCTAAAATTTGCGGCGCAAAGTGCGGAAGCTCGTCGAAAAAGAGTATCCCGCCGTTGGCCAGCCCAACCTCGCCGATCCTAGCCGAGCTCGATCCGCCTCCGAATATCGAGCTGCGCGTGCTCGTATGATGAGGCGAACGAAAGGCGCGGAGTACGGAAAATTCGCTCTCCTGCTGATTTAGCGAGCTATAAGCGCAGCTGAGCAAAATCTCATCCAAACTTTGCGGCGGCAAAATGTAGCGCAGCCGCTTGGCGCTCATGCTTTTGCCGCACCCCGGACTTCCCTCAAAGATAATGTTGTGCATACCGCAAGCGGCCACCAGGCAGGCTCTTTTTGCCCTACTCTGGCCTTTTACGTCGCTAAAATTTAGCTCGAAATTTTGGTTTTTTACGAAACATCTTTCGCCGATTTTGATTAAATTTGAAAAAAGCGGATGAACGGCGCCGACTTTGCGCGAGGCGGCAAATTCGGGCTCGAGGAAAAATTTGATCGCCTCGGCCAAATTTGAAACGGCGTAAATTTCTAAATTCGGTATGGCGCCCGCTTTTTGCGCTATCTCTTGCGGGATCAGCACGCGAGAACCCGGCGCTTTCGCGCTCAAAAAAAGCAAGATAGAAAAAAGACTCGCCGTACTTTTGACGCCGCCGTCAAGCCCAAGCTCTCCAAATGCAAAAATAGGCTCAAAGTCGCGCTCTTTTTGCAAAGCGATCAAAAGCGCGATGGGCAGGTCGAAGTGACTGCCTGATTTTGGCATGTCGGAGGGGGATAAATTTATGATGATTTTTTGCGCGGGGAAGGAGAAATTTAACGACAAAAGTGCTGATTTTACGCGCTCGGCGCTCTCTTTGATTGAGGCACCCGCAAGCCCTACGATATTTAGCGCGGGCAAACCGCGGTTAAAACTGGACTCGACGTCCACAAGCCGTAATTCGTCATTATAAGTGGCGCATTTTAGGGCTTTCATGCGTTTTTTTGCTTTTTATACTCTTTGTCGAATTTTTTGCGTTTATTGTAGCCGATACGCTCGATAAAAAGGTGTCCGTCGAGGTGATCCATCTCATGCTGGATCGCGACCGACAAAAGCCCGTCCGCCTCGAGCTCTTTACGCTCGCCGAAGCGATCTTGATACTCAAGCGTTATAAACTCGGCTCTTTTTACGTCTTCGTAATATCCGGGTACGCTAAGGCAACCTTCTTGGTAGATTATCTCGCCCTCTTTGCGTAAAATTTTGGGATTTATGATTTCTAGCAGATCCTCTTTGCGCTGCTCCTTGCTCTCTTCGTCGACTAAATTTATAATCAAAATTCGCTTAGCCTCGCCAGTTTGGATGGCGGCTAGTCCGATGCCGTTTTTAGCGATCATGGTCTCATACATATCGTCTAAAAATTTATGCAAATTTTCGTCAAATTCTTTAACCTCAAGCGACTTGACGAATAATTTTTTGTTCGGATAGGTTAAGATTTCTAGTATCATTTAGCCGCTTTCTCGTCCAAGATCTCGTAGCGTTTACCGTCTCTGCCAGTTTTTGCCAAAGTATCTAGCGCCGCAGATAGTAGCTCGGCGATGGTTTTATCGGTTCTCAGATTGCACGCGACGACTTCCATGTCAAACTCGAATTTCTCGCCCTTTAGTATAAACGAGGTCTCGTAAAACATCTCTGTGATACGCTCGCAGGCTTTTTGCGCGCCGACCATATCAGTGTGCCGCATCAGCATAGCAAAACAACCGTCGCCGTAATGCGCCAGGATATCGCTTCGCTTCGATGTTCGTAGAAGCATCCTAGAAATATTTTTTAGTAGCACCAACCTACTTTTTAAGCCGATATCTTTTAGACTTTCATCTTTGGTCTTTATGAGCAGGATAGATGATTCGTAGCCGTATTTTTTGATATATCCGACTTCGGTTTCGAGTGTTTTTAGGAAAAATTTTCTATTGTAGATGTCAAATTTAGGATCATAGATAGACTGTTCCTCTACGACCTTAAAGACCCTACTTACCTCTTCATAGCTAGTTTTTATCACTTCGATATGCTTACCCATCAGTGAATTTAGTCTATTTAGGTCTTCGTTAAAGGCGTTAAACATATTTTGCAAGCTTAGCAAGCTGATGTTTGGCTCAAGGATGCTCGAGCGTTTTTTTATTATGGTTCTTAAGATAGTCAAATTTTTATAAATGAGTCCTACAGCTTGCAACATGCTTTTTATCTGCATGAAACTATTTTTTACCTCGCGCTCGATGTTTATCTGCCTATCGTCTTCGAGTTTGCTGATCTCTTCTTCGATCTTTATGATCTCGCCGACCTTTTTCTTAAATTCATCAGGCTGGTTTTCAAGCATCTTTTCAAAAAAAGCAGTGTAGTTTTTCGGGATCGAGGGAATGTTTTCCTCGGTTAACTCTTTTATAATCGCCTCAGAAAAACCGTAGATGTTAAATTCGCTCTCTACGGCCTTTTCATCCTCTTTTTTTACTACTACGGTATCGCTTTTTTTGTTGTCTAACTTTATCAAATTTTACTCTTTACTTAAAGCTTTTCTCCAAAACTTTATCTATAAGCCCGTACTCTTTGGCTTCAGCAGAGCTCATGAAAAAGTCTCTGTCGGTATCTTTTTGGATTTTGGCTAGTTTTTGACCCGTATTTTTAGCTAGGATAGCGTTTAAAATTTCTTTCATACGCAAGATTTCCTTCGCCTGGATCTCTATATCCGTCGCCTGCCCGCGCGCGCCGCCCAAAGGCTGATGAATCATGATGCGCGAGTTTGGCAACGCATAACGCTTGCCCTGCGCGCCGCAACTAAGCAAAAACGCGCCCATAGACGCCGCCTGACCTATACAGATCGTGCAGACGTCGGGCTTGATGTAGTTCATCGTATCGTAAATGCTAAATCCGCTCGTTATCACGCCGCCCGGACTGTTTATATATAGATAGATATCTTTATCCGGATCTTCGGCCTCTAAAAACAGCATCTGAGCCACGATCGCAGACGCCATACCGTCCTCGATCTCGCCGCTAAGCATTATTATGCGGTCTTTTAGCAGGCGCGAGTAGATGTCGTAGCTTCTCTCGCCCTTGCTCGTGCGCTCAATGACGTAGGGGATGTAGTAGCTCATTACTCCGCCTTTTTCTCTTTTTTATCGTTTTTCTCGCTCTTTAGCGCGAACATCTCGTTAAATAGCTTCTCCTCGATCATCGACATTTTGATCGCAGGTAAAATTCCTTGATTTTTGTAGTTTTCAAGGTGCTGTTTCGGATCTACGCCCGAGCGATACGCCTCAAAATACACCGCTTGGATCAGCTCTTGGTCGCTTACTTTGATATCTCTGCGGCGTGCTAGCTCGTCTATTATAAACGTTAGCTTCACGCTTTTTACCGCGTCGTCGCGGTATGTCTCGCGCTGCTTAGTTAGAGCGTCTTTATCCTCTCTAAATTTAGCCATCTGTTCAGGCGTAAAGCTGCTCCAAGCGCTGCGGAATTGCATATCCATCTCTTGCTCTACGATGTTTTTTGGCACGTCGAAGTTAAATTTAGCCACGATCGCGTCGGCAAATTTAGGCTTTAGCTCCTCGTTTACGTTTTTAGCGTGCTTCTCGGCTTTGATCTGCTCTTTTAGTCTCTCTTCGAATAGCTCGACGCTTACCTTTTCCTCGCCCGGCATGATGCGTTTTAGCGTCTCTTCGTCGATCTCTTCAGGTACTTTTTTACCTTGGATTTCGTGTAGCTTTACTTTAAACGTCGCGTCTTTGCCCGCAAGGTGCGCAGCGCCGTACTCAGCAGGGAATTTAACCTTTACGTCGCGCTCTTCGCCGACTTTTAGTCCGATCATACCGTCCTCAAAGCCCGGTATAAACTGACCTGAGCCGATTTCTAGCAGGTAGTTTTCGGCTTTGCCGCCCTCAAACGCCTCGCCGTCCACGAAGCCCTCGAAGTCAAATTTAGCAAAATCGCCCTTTTCAAGCGCCTCTTTTTCCACTTTTTCTAGCGGAGCCATCATTTTTAAAATTTCATTTTTTCTCTCGTCGATCTCTTTTTTAGTTACGCGCGGAGTGCTGACGCTCTCTATCAACTCCTCGTATCCGTCGATGTTTATAACTGGTTTAAACGAGATTTCGATCTCTGCGTCGATCTCGTTCTCGCCCCTGTCGAATTTTGTCACGATCGGCTCGCCGATAACCTCTTCAAATTTTCTATTTAGCTCTTTTAGTCCCGCATCTATGACGTCTTTTAGCGCGTCTTGCTCGGCATCGGCAGTTAGCTCTTTTTCGTAACGTTTTAGAACTACGTTTACAGGCACTTTGCCCGCTCTAAATCCGTCTATTTTCATATTTTTCGCAGCTTTTTTAGCAGCGTTTTCGAGTTTGGATTTTACGTCCGCGCTCGGTATTTTCGCACTTAGCGAAGCATTTACGGCGTCGATCGCCTTGGTTTTGATTTGCATTAAATTCCTTTAAAAAATAAAAATTTCCTAGAGTGTAGCAAAATTTTCCTTATTCATAGTATAAATTTAAGCGCGCGAAAGGCGAATTTAAGTAAAATCATTTATCAAATTTAGATAGCGAAATGAATCAGGAACGCAAATGCAAGAAAATTTAAAAAATGAGAATTTAAAAAAAGAAAAGTTTGAAAGCTGCGTCGAGCAGATGTTAAATTTAGTCGGCGAAGACCCGAACAGAGAGGGGCTGATTAAGACGCCAGAGCGCGTTTTTAAAGCTTACGAGTTTTTAACGAGCGGCTACTCACAAGACCCCAAAGTCGTACTAAACGACGCACTATTTGACAGCTCAAATAACGAAATGGTGCTCGTGCGCGATATTGAATTTTACAGCCTTTGCGAGCATCATTTGTTGCCGTTTTTCGGGCGCGTGCACGTGGCCTACATCCCAAATCACAAAGTCGTAGGCCTTAGCAAAATCCCGCGTATGGTAAATATCTTCGCTCGCCGCCTGCAGATCCAAGAGCAGCTGACCGAGCAAATCGCCGAAGCCGTGCAAGACGTCATCAAGCCAAAAGGCGTTGGCGTAGTCATCGAGGCGCGCCACATGTGCGTGGAGATGCGAGGCGTAGGCAAGATCAACTCGACCACGACAACATCGGCGCTGCGAGGCTGCTTTTTAAAGAGTAGCGAGACTAGACGCGAGTTTTTCTCCCTCATAAATTCGCACAAAGAAGTGAGATTTTAGTGGGTTTAGATAGTTTAAAATCAAAACTGGGGGCAAATTTATCTCTCTCTAGCGTCTTTGGCGTGATCGAGCGAATTTCTGCTACGACGATAGAGATCTCGGGACTGCGACCAAGTATCGGTGACATCGTGCAAATTTGCGCTAAAGACAAGAGCAAGAGCGGACTAGCGATGGTGACCGAGGTGCGGCAAAATACCGCGCTCATCTCGCCTTTTGGCTTTGTAGAAGGCTACAAGATCGGCGACTTCGTCTATCAAAGCGACCAAGGCATGAAAATTCCCGTCGGAGACGCTCTTTTGGGGCGCGTGGTGGATCCGTTTATGAATCCAAAAGACGGCAAAGGCGCGATCGCCGCCACCGAGTACGCCCCGATAATGCGCGCTCCAATCGATGCGATGAAACGCGGGCTGATAGATGAAATTTTTAGCGTCGGGGTTAAAAGCATAGACGGACTACTAACCTGCGGTAAAGGACAGAAACTAGGCATTTTCGCTGGCTCTGGCGTGGGCAAAAGTACGCTCATGGGCATGATAGTGAAAAACTCGCAAGCTCCGATCAAGGTTGTCGCCCTAATCGGCGAGCGCGGCCGCGAGGTGCCGGAGTTTATCGAGAAAAATTTGCACGGCGATCTAAGTAGCACCGTCGTCATCGTAGCCACCAGCGACGATAGCCCGCTGATGCGAAAATACGGCGCCTTTTGCGCGATGAGCGTGGCAGAATACTTCAAAAACCAAGGCAAAGACGTGCTTTTTATCATGGATAGCGTGACGAGGTTTGCCATGGCGCAGCGAGAGATCGGTCTGGCGCTGGGCGAGCCGCCGACGTCTAAGGGCTATCCACCATCCGTACTCACCCTACTGCCTCAACTGATGGAGCGCGCGGGCAAAGAGGAGGGCAAAGGAAGCATAACGGCCTTTTTTACCGTGCTAGTCGACGGCGACGATATGAGCGATCCGATAGCCGACCAGAGCCGCTCGATCCTAGACGGCCACATCGTGCTTAGCCGCGAGATGACGGACTTTGGCATCTATCCGCCTATAAATATCCTAAACTCCGCCTCGCGCGTGATGAGCGACATCGCGACCAAAGAGCACAGAGCAAATGCCGCCAAGCTAAAACGCCTCTACTCGCTTATAAAAGAAAACGAAGTGCTGCTGCGTATCGGCGCGTATCAAAAGGGCAGCGACAAAGAGCTAGACCTTGCCATCTCGAAAAAAGAATTTATAGATAACTTCCTAAAACAAGACGCCGAAGAGGGCTTTAGCTTCGAGCAGACGCAAGAGCTGTTAGGCGGGATAAATTAGTCAAATTTAGGCTTGGCTGGCAAATTTGAGCACGATTTATCCTCCGGCCCTTAAATTTCACGGGCTAAATTTAAGCGTATACAGGAGTAAATTTGAGCAGAAACTACGACGAAAATCCGCTGATTTTACAGGATGATTTTTACGTTATCGCGCTTAGTTGCGTATTCTTGCTCGGCTTTAACCTTTTTATGACGTTTTTGATATTTTTTAGCGGTATGGTAGACTGGCAAAGCGGCTCATTTTGGGAAGTTTTCGCAGCGGAAGCAATGCGAACCCGCGGGTTTATTTGGATGTTTGCGTCCGTGATTCTTGCGAACGCTTTAGCCGCCGCCGACCCAATCAAAAAACTCAAAAATCCCTCGCTCGTTTACCTTTACGAGGATAAAATTTTCCAAACCAAAAAGGGAGTAACGATAAATTTGACGGATGTCCGCGAAATGCGAAAATCGCCCTATCAAATTTTAGGAGCGATACCTAAAAATCGGCTTTCCGCGATAGTAATCCCGTTTATGTTCGTCTTGGCTGCATTTATTTTTTATGCACTGATTTTTTTCGCCAAATGCGTGCTCAGAGCCTTTGATAAGGACATAAATTTAAGATACTTTTGCAACCTTGCCGTATTTAGCGAGACGAACGTTATAAATATTTATTTCATCTCAAAATCAGACTACGCCGCAGTGCGGGAGTATTTTAGGGCAAAACTAGACGCCGATATCGCGGACGCGCCCTGGACGATCAAATTTTACGACGCCAGAAACCTTCAACAGCTTTAAATTTGACTTTTGCTTTCGTCTTTATCTCGCGTCAAATTTAACCGAGCAAGGATGCGCATTTATCCAAAAAAAGGGCGTAAATTTGGATTTATTTCGCCGAATTTCATCCAAAATGCAAAAAATTTAATTTTTAAATTTTCTAAAACCTTAAGAAATCAAACTAAGTTTAGGATATATTTTATCTTTTTATATCAAATTTGACTGAAACGACGATACTTTGCTTATTTGATAAGGAATTTCAATATATAAACTCTATCAAAAACCGCTTAAATTTGAAAAAACTAAGCTAAAATTTTAATCAAAAATTTATAAAATTTGTTATATTATCGTCACGAAAATAAAAGGGATAAAATATATCCTAATTGATAAAGGTCAAGCGTGAGAGTATATCTAGACAACAATGCCACGACGATGGTCGATCCCGAAGCTTTCGAGCTTATGAAGCCGTTTTTCTGCGAAAAATACGGCAATCCAAACTCGCTTCATAGATTCGGCTCCGAGACGCACCCCGCGCTTCGCCGCGCGATGGACCAGCTCTATGCCGGCATAAACGCGAGCGATAACGACGATATCGTGGTAACAAGCTGCGCCACCGAGAGCAACAACTGGGTGGCTAAGGGCGTGTTTTTCGATCATATATTAAATAAAGAAAAAGATCACGTCGTAATCAGCGCCGTCGAGCATCCGGCGATCGCGGCGACGTTTGAGTCGCTCAAGAAATACGGCGTGCGCGTGAGTTACGTACCCGTAAACGAAAACGGTCTGCTCGATCCAAACGACCTAAGAAAGCTCATCGACGACAAAACCGCGCTAGTTAGTATCATGTGGGCAAATAACGAAACTGGCACGATTTTCCCGATAAAAGAGTGCGCACAGATCGCTCACGAGCACGGCGCGCTGTTTCACACCGACGCGACGCAAACCGTCGGCAAGATCAAGATAAACGTGCGCGAGATGGGCATGGATTTTATGAGCTTTTCTGCGCATAAATTTCACGGACCAAAAGGCGTAGGCGGTCTGTATATCAAAGACTCGCAAAAGCTAACGAGCTTGCTTCACGGCGGCGAGCACATGGGCGGCAGACGCAGCGGGACGCTTGACGTCGCTGGTATCGTGGGCATGGCGCAAGCTCTGGAAAACAGCAACAAGCTAATCGAGTTTGAAAATCTGCACGTAAGACGCCTGCGCGATAAGCTCGAAGACGCGCTGCTGCAAATCCCCGATATATCGGTCGTGGGAGACCGCGCTCACAGACTGCCAAACACCATCCTAGCCGCCGTAAAAGGCGTCGAGGGCGAGGCGATGCTGTGGGATCTAAATCAGGCCGGTATCGCGGCGTCTACGGGTTCGGCGTGCGCGTCTGAGACGCTAGAGAGCAATCCGATAATGGAAGCCATCGGTGCTAGCAGCGATCTGGCGCATACGGCGCTAAGGCTGTCGCTATCGAGGTTTAATACCGAAGAAGAGATCGACTACGCAATAGAGCATATCAAAAAGGCGGTGGTGAGGTTGCGAGCTATTTCAAGCACGTACGCTTACAACCCTAACGGCAAGTAACGGCTTGTCTTTTTCCTTTATACGTCGCTTTGCTTCGTTGCACTCGCAACTGCAAGCA
>NZ_AOTD01000104.1 GCF_000344295.2 Campylobacter showae CC57C
CGACGTGAGAGGTGGCGACACTGCTTTGCTCTGCAAGCAAAGCGTCGCGTGGTTTGAAGGCAAATTAAGGATGCAGCTTTCGGTGCGTAAAATATAAAACCGTCAAATTTGAAGTCAAATTTGCCCGAATCAAATTTAGTCTAAAATTTAAGCCAAAAGGAGCGAAAATGCTTGGCAAAATGTTAAAAACAGCAGGAATAGTCGGCGCTTTGGCGCTATTTTTAGGTATATTTTTAAATTTACAAGGAGAACAGATGGATCATAAAACTAAGGAGTCTGCGGCTGCGAACAAAACGATCGTGCTAGCCGGCGGTTGCTTTTGGGGCACGGAGGCCTATCTCAAGCAGCTTCCGGGCGTGGTTAGCACCTACACGGCATACGCGAACTCAAAGGTGCCAAACCCTAGCTACGAGCAGGTCTGCACGGGCGATACGAACGCTGCTGAGGCCGTCTGGGTCGAATACGACGAGTACGTTATCGACTTGCCGCATTTGCTCAAATTTTACTTTAACACCATCGATCCGACCAGCCTAAACAAACAAGGCGGCGACCGCGGCACGCAGTACCGCACAGGTATTTACTACACCGATGCGGCGGACGAGCCGGCGATCAGAGCCTTTATCTCCGAGCAGCAAAAAAACTACAAAGCACCCATCGTAACGGAGGTCGCGCCGCTAGAAAATATCTATAAAGCCGAGGAGTATCATCAGGATTATCTGGACAAAAACCCGCACGGCTACTGCCACGTGACCTTTGAGAGTTTGCCTAAAAAGGGCGAAATTTTGAGCGACAAAAAGCGCGATATGAAGCAAAATCTGCAAAACTACAAAAACAAAGACGACGCGGCGCTAAAAAATGAGCTCAGCGCCATCTCCTACGAGGTCGTCAAACACGCCGCGACCGAGCGCCCGCACAGCAGCGAGCTAAACGCCGAGGAGCGCATCGGCATCTACGTCGATATCACAAATGGTCAGCCGCTTTTTAGCTCGTACGATAAATTTGACGCGGGCTGCGGTTGGCCGAGCTTTACGAAGCCGATAGATGCTAGCCTGATCGCCGAAAAGTCCGATCTGTCGCACGGCATGGTACGCACCGAGGTCAAAACCGCGATGTCAGACTCGCATTTGGGGCATGTATTTGACGATGGTCCGCGCGACAAAGGAGGGCTTAGATACTGCATCAACGGCGCCGCGCTGAGGTTTGTACCAAAAGATGAGATGGGGGAGCAGGGGTATGGGTATTTGATACCGTACCTCGACGCGCAGTATTCTAAAAAATAGCGGCTCGTTTTTTT
>NZ_AOTD01000105.1 GCF_000344295.2 Campylobacter showae CC57C
AAACGGCGCTAAAAAGGTAAAAGCTTTTACACCGTTTTATTTGTTGGAGATTCTTCTCGACTATTTTCGGTTTTTCGTCAAATTTGAGCCATAAAATTTACATTAAAACGCTTGTCTCGACTTTAAAACTAAATTTTACTGAACAAACGAGTCAAATTTGACGCGATCAGAAGCTCGGTATCACCGCGCCTTGGTAGCGCTTTACGATAAAGTCTTTAACCTCTGAAGTTAATATCGCTTTATCTAGAGCCTTGATTTTTGGATTGTTTTCGTTGCCGGCCTTGGTCGCTACGTAGTTGGTGTACGGGCTATCTTTATCCTCGAGGATCAGCGCGTCTTTGGTTGGCTTGAGGCCAACGTCTAGGGCGTAGTTTACGTTGATAAAGACTAACGCGACGTCATCTAAAGAGCGGGGCGTCTGTGCGGACTCCATCTCTTTAAATTTGAGATTTTTCGGATTTTCTATGATATCGAGCGGGGATTTGTATTCGCCCTCTTTAGCTTTTACGATGCCGGCTTTTTCGAGCAAATTTATAGAGCGCGTCGAGTCTGCGGCGTTGTTTGATATAGCGATGATATCGCCGTCTTTTAGCTCGTCTAGGCTTTTTATCTTTTTAGAATACGCACCCATAGGCTCGACGTGAACGCCCACGGTCGGTACGATGTGGGTGCCGTTGTCTTTATTAAACGACTTCATATACGGTAGGCCCTGGAAGTAGTTGGCGTCAAGTTCACCGTTTTCGACGGCGAGGTTTGGTATCACGTAGTCGTTAAAGATTTTAACTTCGAGTTTGTAGCCTTCTTTTTCTAGGATCGGCTTTACGACCTCTTCTAAAATCTCTGCGTGAGGCACGGGAGATGCGCCTACGGTGATGGTTTTGTCGCTAGCATATAGGCCGCTAGCTAGAAGCGCGCCAAGAAGTATTTTTGAAAATTGCATTATTGTTCCTTTTTTTGATAAAAAAACGGCGCTAAAAAGGTAAAAGCT
>NZ_AOTD01000106.1 GCF_000344295.2 Campylobacter showae CC57C
AAACCAAAATCGCCCTATTTCTTAATTGGTTTCAAGGCTTTAAAATTTGAAATGCAAATTTACGGCGTCAAATTTTACTCTGGCCGCCTTGCATTTCTAAAATTCGCGCGCTTATTTGCATTATCTGCGCAAACACCGCTCCCTTTTGCGTTTCAAGCGAGGCCGCCATATCTTTTGCGTATGGATTATTGCTCGCCCTTATCCGCTTTATCGCGGCTTCAAGCTCTTTTAGTCGTTTTTGCAGTTTTTCTAGCTGTTTTTTTAGGATATCGGCGCTGCTTTCGCCCTCGTTTGCGCCGCTAGGCAAATTTGACGCGCCGCGCAAGATATCGCCCTTATCTCCGCTTTGCAAATTTACGTTTTTTAAATTTAGCGCGCCCGCGTTTAAATTTACCGCGCTAGTCGTCGCAGAGCTTTTACCGCCGCTCATCAAATTTGAGTTTAAATTTATGTTTAGTTTTACATCCATCGCCGTACCTTTAAATTTAAAAGTATATCGGCAAATTTGAGTAAAATTTAAGGCGCAACCGTAAATTTTACTCAAATTTATGGATTTTAAAGAAGGCTCGGCAAAATCGCCCAAATCCCGCCGAGCCCAAAAATCAAGCGACCGAATTTACTCCTTCGGCGCGATCATATCCTCAGGCACCACCCACACGTCAAATTCCTCGGCGGTTAGTATGCCCGATTTTATCGCCTCCTCGCGCAGCGTCGTGCCGTTATGATGCGCGATTTTGGCGATCTTGGCGGCATTTGCGTAGCCGATGTGCGGATTTAGCGCGGTTACTAGCATTAGGCTCTCGTGCAGCAGTTTGTCGATTTTAGCCTCGTTTGCCGTGATGCCGCAAGCGCAGTGTTTCTCAAAACTGTTCATCGCGTCGCTTAGCAGGCGGATGCTTTGGATGAGGTTGTAGGTAAGCACCGGCTTAAATACGTTTAGCTCGAAGTTGCCCTGGCTTGCGGCGATGGAGATCGCGACGTGGTTGCCCATCACCTGCGCGGCGACCATCGTGACGGCTTCGCACTGCGTCGGATTTACCTTGCCCGGCATTATCGAGCTTCCCGGCTCGTTTTCGGGGATGTTTATCTCGCCGATGCCGCATCTTGGCCCGCTTGCTAACCAGCGCACGTCGTTTGCGATCTTCATCAAATTTGCCGCCAGGCCGTTTAGCGCGCCGCTTAAAAACACCTCGGCGTCGTGGCTGGTTAGGCCGTGAAATTTATTCGGATGGGATTTAAATTTAAACGCCGTGCCCGTTAGCGCATTTAGCTCGTCGCTTACCATTTGGCTAAATTTCGGATGCGAGTTTAGCCCGGTGCCCACCGCCGTACCGCCGATAGCAAGCTCCTCTAAAAACGGCACGGTAGCTAGGATCTGCGCCTTACTCGCCTTTAGCATATGCGCGTAGCCGCTAAATTCCTGCCCGAGCGTGAGCGGTGTGGCGTCTTGCAAGTGAGTGCGGCCGATCTTTACGATCCCCGCAAACTCGGCGGTCTTTTTATCCAGCGTCGCTTCAAGCTTTTGGATTGCTGGTAGCAGCTTTTTTTGTAGCTGCTGCACAAAGGCTATTCGCATCGCCGTAGGATAGGTGTCGTTTGAGCTCTGGCCTTTATTTACGTGATCGTTTGGGTGCACAAATTTTGCGTCTTTAACGTCCAGCGCCGCCTTATCGCGGAAATTTAGCCCCAAAATCTCCATCGCGCGGTTTGAAACGACCTCGTTTAAATTCATATTCGACTGCGTGCCCGAGCCCGTCTGCCATACTACTAGAGGGAAATTTCCGTCCAGCTTGCCGCTTAAAATTTCATCGCACGCCTGCGCGATCGCCTCGGTGCGAGGCTCGTCTAGGCGGCCTAGCTTGCGATTAACCAGCGCGCACGCCTTTTTTAGATAGGCAAAGCCCTCTATGACCTCCCTTGGCATCGTCTCCAGCCCTACTCCGATCTCGAAGTTATCGTGGCTGCGCTGTGTCTGCGCACCCCAATATTTATCGTTTGGTACCTTCACCTCGCCCATCGTGTCTTTTTCTACTCTATATTCCATGCCTTTATCTCCTTTACTTAAATTAGTATTTGAAATTATATATCAATTATCATAAATTTAATCTTTCGAGATTTTACGCGCAAATTCGATATAATCGCGAAATGAAAAGAGTTTTAGCTAAATTTATCAAATTTTCCGCCGCCTTTGCCCTGCTCTGCTTTGTAGCTTTTTTGGTGCTTGACTTTGCCTATCCGCTTGACACGAAAGCGCTAAAGCGGGAAAATTCGTTCATACTTTTTGACAAAAACGGCCAAATCATAGCCCTTCGGCCCAGCAGCGACGAAATTTGGAGATTTGAAGCTAAAAACATCCCGCAGACGCTAAAAGATAGCGTTCTTTTGTTTGAGGATAAATTTTTCTACTACCACATCGGCGTAAATCCCTTCGCCATGATCCGCGCGACTGCGCACAACCTCACGCATAAAAACCGTATCGGCGCCTCCACTATCACGATGCAAGTCGCGCGCATGATGAAGCGAGAGGAGCGCACCTACGCGAACAAATTTAAAGAGATCTTTACAACGCTTCAG
>NZ_AOTD01000107.1 GCF_000344295.2 Campylobacter showae CC57C
GTCCCACTCTTCGTCAAATTTGACGTCTTTTGCGTTTAACGCGCTTGCTTGCGCATTTACGGCACCAAGTGCTAGCGCACCCGCACCCGCCATACTTAGCTTTAACAAATCGCGTCTTGACATTTGCTCTTGCATACATTCTCCTTTGGATGAAATATCATAACGGCATTATAATTATAATATCGTGAGTTTGCTGTGAGTTTTATTAAAAATTTGCTCTGTCATAAATATCCCTAAAATTAGGGGATTTAATGTAAATTTGACTAAATAGATATGAATTTATGAGATTTTATTTTTAATATTTATCAAGACTTTTCTACTAAAATATAATCTTTATGTATTTTTATTTTGAGACTGCCCTGCATGGTCAAAATTGACGAAATGTGACCGCGCTCAAATTTGCTTTTTACGAAAAATCGCAAAATTTAAGCTAATTTCAATATTATTTTGGGTAAATTTCCATTTTTCGGTCCCGTAGCTCAGTTGGTAGAGTACTACCTTGACATGGTAGTGGTCGATGGTTCGAGTCCATTCGGGGCCACCATTTCGCTTCTTTTGATTCAAATTTCATCAAATTTTACTTAATTCGTATCGTAAATCCAAACGTCAAATTTGCCAACTAAAGCCAAAATATATTTATTTTCTAAATTTTAACTCGTTAGCGTCAAATTTGTGCGGGTTTTTGGGAATAAATTTCAAAGATTAAGGCGCAAAGGCAACCACTCCTTTGCGCAATTTGGGAGAAAAATGAATCAAAACAATGCAAAGACGAGATAAATGCATGATTCATTCGATGAAATATTAGCGATAGTTTTCTTAAAATATAATAAATTATATTGATAATATTACCGTTTTAACAATATTTAAAATTTAATCAATATATTCTGTTATATTCAAAACTCAAATTTGACCGCCGTTTAAACCCAAATCAAATAAAACATTAAGTAAAGCTTAAAAACAATTTAGCTAAAATCAAGCCCAATTCTTTCAGCGTAAGAAAGATGTTTCGATAAAAAGGACGCAAAATGAGCGATATCATCGCATACAAACTGGACGGAAACATAGTCGATACCCAGAGTATCAACGGGCGAGAAAACGCCGCAGAACCGATTTATTTTGACAACTCCCCAGACGCGCTAAACGTCATCAGACACTCCTGTGCGCACCTCATGGCGCAGGCGATCAAAGAGCTTTATCCGCAGGCCAAATTTTTCGTCGGACCAAACGTCGAGGACGGATTTTATTATGATTTCAAGGTCGATGAGGCCAACAGCAAGCTTAGCGACGAAGATCTAGCGGCGATAGAGGCCAAGATGAAAGAGCTAGCCGAAGCAAAGCTTGACATCGTAAAAGCAAGCTCCACAAAAGCCTTTATGAGCGATAAATTTAAAGACGACGAACTAAAACAAGAGGTGCTAAAACGCATCCCCGAGGGCGAAGTCAGCAGCTACAAGCAAGGAAATTTCGAGGATTTGTGCCGCGGACCACACTTGCCAAATACCAAATTTTTAAAATTCTTTAAACTAACGCGAGTAGCCGGCGCGTATCTGGGCGGCGACGAAACGCGAGAGATGATAAACCGCATCTATGGTACGGCATTTGCCGATAAAGAGAGCCTAAAAGAGCACATCCGCATCATCGAGGAGGCCAAAAAACGCGACCACAGGAAACTTGGCGTCGAGATGAAGTTATTTACATTTGATGATGAAGTGGGCGGCGGCCTACCGATCTGGCTACCAAACGGCGGACGTTTGCGCTCCAAACTTGAGCAAATTTTATACAAAGCACACCGCGACCGCGGCTACGAGCCGGTGCGTGGACCAGAGCTACTAAAAGCCGACGTATGGAAAAAGAGCGGCCACTACGCAAACTACAAAGAAAATATGTATTTTACGACGATCGACGAGGCAGAATACGGTATAAAACCGATGAACTGCGTCGGCCACATCAAGGTTTATCAGTCAGACATCCGCTCGTACCGCGATTTGCCGCTTAAATTTTTCGAATATGGTGTCGTGCATCGCCACGAAAAAAGCGGCGTTTTGCACGGACTTTTTAGGGTGCGCGAATTTGCCCAGGACGACTCGCACATCTTTTGTATGCCGAGCCAAATCAAAGAAAATATCCTAGAAATTTTAAAATTTGCCGGCAAAATAATGGAAAATTTCGGCTTCCACTACGAAATGGAAATTTCGACCAAGCCTGCAAAAGCTATCGGTGGGGACGAAATTTGGGAAACGGCGACCAAAGCCCTAAAAGAAGCGCTTGACGAAAACGGCTTTAAATACGGTATCGATGAGGGCGGCGGCGCATTCTACGGTCCAAAAATCGACATAAAAATCACCGACGCGCTAAAACGAAAATGGCAGTGCGGTACGATCCAGGTCGATTTTAACCTGCCTGAGCGCTTTGATCTGGGCTACATCGACGCAAATAACGAACGCCAGCGGCCAGTCATGCTACACCGCGCGCTACTGGGAAGCTTTGAGCGATTTATCGGCATCTTGATCGAGCACACGGGCGGCGAGCTGCCGTTTTTCGTCGCTCCGACGCAAGTAGTCATCGTGCCGATTAGCGACGTGCACCTAGACTACGCCGAAACCGTCGCCAAAGAGCTTCGCAAAATTGGCGTAGATAGCGAAATCGCGAGCAAAAACGAGAGCCTAAACAAGCGCATCCGCACCGCAGAAAAACAGCGTGTGCCGATGATCGCGGTGCTGGGCGACAACGAAGTGGCAAATAGCGCCATCGCTCTGCGCGACCGCACGACTAGGGAGCAAAAAGATATGAAGCTGGATGAATTCGTAGGGCTTCTAAAATCAAAACTTGCCGAGGTGAGCTTTTGAAATCGAAGCGAAAATCCGCTAAATTTGAGCTAGGCGCGGCTTTATGCTAAGCCTGGCTCTTGCCAAAATCTGCAAAAATTGTCACAGCGCAATAAATTTCTACGAAAAATACAATAAAAACACAATATTTTTGGATATAATCAACAAATTTCAACTTAAAGGAAAAAACTAATTGGCTAAAGAAAACGAAGTGTTGCTCAACGAAGATATCAGAGCGAGCGAAGTGAGATGCGTGGGGGACGACGGCACCGCATACGGCGTCATCCCAAGAGTAGAGGCCTTGAAAATCGCCGAGAAAATGGGGCTTGATCTAGTGCTAATCGCGCCTGACGCTAAACCGCCCGTTTGTAAGATAATGGACTACGGCAAATTCCGCTACCAGCAGGAAAAAAAACAAAAAGAGGCCAAGAAAAAGCAAAAAACGATCGAAGTAAAAGAGATCAAACTCTCCGTCAAAATCGCTCAAAACGACATCAACTACAAAGTCAAACACGCGCTTGAGTTCTTAGAAGACGGCAAACACGTCAAATTTCGCGTATTTTTAAAAGGTCGCGAGATGAGCAACCCTGAAGCGGGCGTCGCGATGCTGCAAAAAGTCTGGGAGATGGTAAAAGAGGTCTCCGACCGCGATAAAGAGCCGCTCCTAGAAGGCCGCTACATCAACATGCTGGTAACGCCAAAAAAAGGCTAAAATTCGGAGCGTCTAGGCGCTCCAATCTAGAGCCATGACTAAAAAAAACAAATCAAATTTTAGATAACAACCAATTAATCACTCAAGATGATTTTGAAAAATTTAAAAAAATAGGATTAATCGAAGAAATCATCGTTTTTAGCGAGATAGAGAATAAAATTTATAAAAAAGACAATACTTTTTTATTTAAAGATCTACAATATATAACAAAAGATTATGAAGAATATTTTATACTTAATTTTGAAGCTTTTATAAGTAGCAACAGTAAATTTGATATATTATTTGACAGCTGTGTTTTTAGCACTTCTGCCACAATTACAAATAAAAACATTAAACAAAAAATTTTATTTAACAATTATAGATGCGATAGATTTGATTTTGATAAATGCACTTTTGAAAATGAAGTGCAATTTTTAGGAAGCGGAGGTAGTTTCAATAAATGCACTTTTAAAGATGATTTGGGTTTAGTGGCGCAAATTTAGTTTTTCCTGATTGTGTCTTTAATAAAAAATCAGATTTTACGTTATATAAATCTAATAATTCCAATAACAATAGCATATCTTTAAATTGTAGTAATGCAAAATTTTATAGTGCTGCATATTTCAAGACTAATTTTGAAGTAAAAGCTGATTTTTCTAATTGTATTTTTGATAAAGAGGTAAAATTTGACAAATTAAGGTTTCAAAATGTAAATTTTAAAAACGCAACATTTAATGAGGGTGTGAGTTTTTCTCATGCTGAATTTCATGATGCATCAAATTTTAATAATACAAAATTTAAAAAATCAACAAATTTTGATAAAACTTTCTTTGCCCAAGAGGCTACTTTTTGCGATGCCGATTTTTGTTCGGAAGCAAATTTTTACAATGCTACATTTAAAAACGAAGCAAATTTTAAATCAAACAATCGTGAAGTTAGTTTTAATCGCGCTGATTTTAGTAATGCTACATTTGAATCATCAGCATATTTTAACAACAGAACTTTTAGCGATTTTACTAATTTTCATGAGGTAAAATTTAAAGATACGGCTTGTTTTTTTAATGTTAAATTTAACTGCCCAATGAATTTTTTCAGTTGCATTTTTGGATCAAATTTAAATCTAATTAACTGTAAAGCGAATTTTAGTTACCGATCGTTGCAAGATTTAGTTTGCAAACAAAGCCAAGACAAGTACGAAAAAATAAAATTTATAAATAATTTGCCCGACGGATTTAGACTCATCAAATACACCCTAAATAGTGTTGGTAGCAACCTTGATGCAGCTATATTTCACAGAAACGAGCTTTACTGCAAAGAAATAGAAATTGAGAATAATCTTGAGTATTCGCCGCAACAAAAAAACGCAAACCAAAAAAGAAATAAAGCACAAAAGAAATTTTAAGCAATGTGCTTTGATATTAATTGGGATTTTATTTAAGACAATATCCGCACCATTTCTTATATTGAGCTTTTTTACGGTTTGTATGGCGATTTTTTTACTATTTTTACTACCGCTTACCTTGGATATTCTTAGATTTTTATGGCATTTGGTCATATATAATTTTCCAAGTTTTCTTAGACTTTACTTTAAAAGTAAAAATCCGCAAAAAAATAAACCACAAAATGTAAACTATGAAATAAGAGAATTGATGGATCTATTAACATTAAAAGTTTATAGGATTACGAACGATCATCATACGAATTTGGTCGGTATAACCAATTTTTTCGTTAGTTGTGTTAGTATTTATTGGCTATCGATCCTTATTTATACTAAATTGATATTACCCTTAATCTTAAATTTATCGTCATTCGCTCTTTTTTCTTTACTATATTCTATACCTATAGTTTTGCTGCCGTTTTTTATGCTTAATGCCAAAAGCGGCTGGATAGATAAATTTTTCGGTATTTTAATCATGGGCATTAGTTTACTCACGCTACCGCCTTTTATAGTTACGGCTTATAGTGTAGTTTTTATTA
>NZ_AOTD01000108.1 GCF_000344295.2 Campylobacter showae CC57C
AAATTGGCTAAAGGCTTTGCTGCTTATTTTAGTTTCAAATATCCATCCATTCGGCTTTAACTGGCTAAATTTAGAGGCCGTTTTTGTGCCGGGAATTTTTGCGCCGAATTTGCTCGCCCTTGCGTTTATTTTTGCCGCGATTTTATGCCTGTTTTACGTCAAAAACCGCCTCAAATTTATCGCTTTTGCCGCGCTTTTAGCCTGTGCCGTTCAGTACGATACGCCAAATTTTAAAACTCTGCCTTTTGAAGTAAAACTGGCAAACACCGAAGTGCCGCAAGAGCTAAAGTGGGCCAAACAGCTAAAAAACGAGTTTATAAATCAAAATTTAGCCATCATTGACGAGGCGATAAACGCCGGATTTAGAGCGATTATTTTGCCGGAGAGCGCCTTTCCCGTTTATATGACGCACGAGCGAAATTTGACCTCCGAACTACTGGAAAAATCGCAAAAGATCGCTATCGTCGCAGGCGCGCTAGCTCGCGAAAACGGCACCAGCTACAACTCGGCGTTTTTCTTTGACCGCGGCAAGATGCAGCGGATGGACAAATTTATCCTCGTGCCTTTTGGCGAGGAGATCCCGCTACCGGCGTTTGCGCGTGATTTGATAAATAAAATATTTT
This sequence comes from Campylobacter showae CC57C, assembly GCF_000344295.2. GTDB lineage: Bacteria > Campylobacterota > Campylobacteria > Campylobacterales > Campylobacteraceae > Campylobacter_A > Campylobacter_A showae_B. The sequence continues at coordinate 624 of NZ_AOTD01000108.1, forward strand.
TCGGCGGCGCGAAAGATTTTGAAACGGCAAGCGCTCCGGGCGACTACGAGATAGACGGCGTAAAAATCAGAAATGCGATCTGCTACGAAGCGACGAGAGACGAGCTGTTTACGGGAAAATTTGATGTCATGATCGCGGTTACTAACAACGGCTGGTTCATGCCTAGTACCGAGCCAAATTTACAGCGCATTTTACTCAGATACTACGCGACGAAATATGGCAAAGCAATCTATCACAGCGTAAACGGCTCGCCGTCTGAGATAATAACGCCAAAGCAAGGCTTACTCGATAAATTTTTCAGATAAATTTGCTAAATTTAGGCGTTTTTGCGTTTGCGAAATAGCAACTGAATTTGCAACGCTACGTAAAATATGCAAGCCGCTACGTTAATCAAAATAATAAAATCAAGCGTTTCCTGCCAAAACAGCTCTCCTGGCGTCGTCAATACCCACTCATACTCCCTCCGGCGAACTTTTTGGTTTTCGGTAGCCTATATAGGTGCCGCTGAAGTCCAAATTTATAAAAAATGTAGCCAACAAAATAGCAAAAATCGAAATAATAAATCTTGTGACCGGATTTTCTTTTCTTGCTTGTTTCATCACGCGAGCTCTATGTTTTTTACTGCCGCACAGCAAGCAAGCCGCGACGAAACCGACAAGCGTAACGACCTTAACAATCCCCATATAAGCGATATAAAACGCAGCCTTTTGCGTAAAATCGGTGTGAGTAAAGGCTCGCTCTACTGCGGGATAAATTTTAAGCATAGCTTCCACAAAATCTCGCACCAAAGAGAAGCGAGCCAGAACGTCAAAAGGCAATACAAAAATGCCTAGCGCGCAAAGAAAATAAAAAGCGCAAAGTCCGAGTAAAACGAGTCCAAGCCTCATGTTTTTGCCGTTTTTGGTTTGTTGTCGTTTGCATTTTAATTCTCTTTAAATTTTGCCGAGCGGTTTTTGAGGTCAAATTTAAGACGTAAAGCAGGACGAAATTTCATACGAAGCCTTAAATTTGAGTATAAATTTAAGCCCGCTTCAAATTTAGCGGGCTTGAGGATTTATTTAATCAAAGCTTTAAAGGTATCAACCGCGTCAAGCTTTTCCCACGGATATTTGGCGTTTCCGACTTGACCTTTGGCTGCTACTTTAGCGTATAAAAACGTTTCCTTGTCAGGTTTATCCAGGCCAAATTTATTCGTGATCCAGCGCGGAGTGAGAGCAAAGTTTTCGCTAACGAAATTTGACAGTATATCGTCGTTTACGCCGGCGATCTGCGTGCCCATCGTATCGACGCTGACAGATGTTGGCTTTGCCATACCGATAGCGTAGCTTAGCTGGACGATGCATTTTTTAGCAAGGCCAGCAGCTACGATGTTTTTAGCTATCCAGCGCGCTGCGTAAAGACCGCTGCGATCGACTTTCGTGTAGTCCTTGCTGCTTTGCGCGCCGCCGCCTATCGGGCTATATCCGCCAAAGCTATCTACGATTAGCTTGCGACCCGTTAGTCCGCTGTCGTGAAGCGAGCTGTGATTTACGTATCGGCCGGTCGGGTTGATGTAGATTAGCGTTTTGCTTTTATCGTAAAGGCCCTTTGGCAAGCCAGCGTCGTCGATGAGAGTTTGCACTAGAGCGCGTAGCTCCTCTATCTTCATAGTCTCGACGCAAGGGGCCGAAACAACGATAGTATGGATACTTTGAGGCTTGCAGCTTTCAAAGTTATCTTTGGTGCCATAGTCTACGGTGACCTGAGTTTTGATATCGACGCCCAGTTTATCGGGATTAGCTTTGGCAAATTTATAAACCTTATCGCAAAGCATTCTGGCGTAGGTTATGGCTGCTGGCATATATTCGTTCGCTTCGCAGCTAGCAAAGCCAAACATTATGCCCTGATCCCCGGCGCCTATCTCGCCACCCTCTTGATCGACACCTTGATTTATATCGGCACTTTGCTGATTTATGCAGACTTTTATCTCGACGTCATCGGGGTGCAGGCACTGCTCTTTAGTAAATTTAGACTTGCCGTCGTAGCCGATTTTTGCCAATGCGTTTTTAACGATCGCCTCGTAGTCTTTGAAGCTTAACTTGACCTTAGAGTTTATCTCGCCGCCTATTATAATGTTTTTACCCGCAACGAAAACTTCGCTAGCGACACGGCCGTTTGGATCTTGCATCAAGATCGTATCGACGATGCTGTCGGCGATGATGTCGGCGCATTTATCCGGGTGACCCGGACTCACAACCTCTGAAGTAAATAAATACATACTTTTCCTTTATGAAAATTAATCTCGCAATTGTAACATTTCATAATAAAATTCAAATTAATCTCGCTCAAAGCTTGTAAATTCCGCGTAAATTCGGCTATAATCCTAAACTAAAATTAAATTTTAAGGCAAGGACACTAGAATGTTTAGCAAACTGGCAAAAAGGTTCGCCGACGGAAATTTGATCGTTCAAATTTTAATCGGCATAGCTCTAGGCGCCGTTATCGGCTTTTGGACGCACTATCAGGCGGCTCCTTATAACGAACTAATCGCAAAAGGCGTGAGCGATGCAGCGCAGCTAGCCGCAGCAAAAAAAGACTTAACCGACGTGGCAAATTCGGTCGCAAACTCTATCGCCGTTTTGGGAAATCTCTTTGTCGGCGCGCTTAAAGCTATCGCGCCTATCCTAGTTTTCGTACTGGTAGCGACCTCTATCATCGTGAAAGAATTCGGCCACGCAAAAGGCATGCAAAAGGTAGTTACGCTCTACCTAGTCGGCACTTTTCTAGCTGCCGTAGTTGCGGTCGTAGCAAGCTTTCTTTTCCCGATGGAGCTTGTGCTAAAAGGCGTAGAGAGCGCAAATATGAGTGCTCCGCAAGGCATCGTCGACGTCCTAAAAGACCTTATCTTTAAGATGGTTCAAAACCCTATCAGCGCGCTTTCTAGCGGCAACTACATCGGCATCATCACTTGGGCCGTGGGCGGCGGTATCGCGATGAGATTTTGCACGCAAGAAACTAAAAAAGTATTCCAAGACGTCAGCGACGGCGTGACTAAAATCGTTAGATTTATCATACGCCTTGCGCCGTTTGGTATCTTTGGCCTAGTTACCATCAGCATCCATGAGACGGGCTTTGAGGCGCTTGCGGGCTACCTAAAACTAATCCTCGTTCTAGTAGGCTCGATGGCTTTCGTTTCCTTCGTCGTTTACCCTGCGATGGTGTTTGTAGTTACTAAGAAAAACCCTTATCCGCTAGTGATGACTTGCGTTAGAGAGAGCGCGGTTACGGCGTTTTTCACTCGCTCGTCTGCGGCAAATATCCCGGTAAATATGGCGCTTTGCAAAAAACTAGGGCTAAAAGAGGAGCTCTACTCGATCTCTATCCCTCTAGGAGCTACAATAAACATGGGCGGCGCAGCCGTAACTATCGGCATCTTGGCGCTTGCGGCGGTAAACTCGATCCCGTCTATCACGGTCGATTTTGGCGACGCCTTACTGCTTTGCTTTATCTCGGCTCTAGGCGCGTGTGGGGCTTCTGGCGTCGCTGGCGGTTCGCTGCTACTCGTGCCGCTTGCTTGCGCGCTATTTGGTATCGGTAACGACATCGCGATGCAGGTTGTCGGCGTAGGATTTATCATCGGCGGGATCCAAGACTCGGTAGAAACAGCCGTAAATAGCGCCTCTGACGTACTTTTCACCGCCGTAGCTTCAGAGACTATAGAGTAAATTTAAGGCTGCAAAATGAATGTTTGGGACTTGACCCCGCTTTTTAAAAATGAAAAAGAGCTGGAGATTTCGGCTCTTTCGTTACAAAACGAGTGCGAAAAATTTGAAGCCAAATACTCGGATAAATTTTTAAGTTTAAGCGACGAGGAGTTTTTAAACGCGCTTAACGAATATGAAAATTTGTTAGAAAACATCGCTCGCGTGCAAATTTACGTGAGCCTAGTTTTCTCAAAAGACACCTCAAAGGGCGCGTTTTACGCCAAATTTGACGAGCTAAGCTCAAAAGCGCAAAATCATCTGCTCTTTTTTGAGCTTAAATTTAACGAATTTGACGAGGCTCGCCAAAACAAAATTATCTCCAAAAGCCAAAGACTAGGCTACTATCTAGATAGTATCGCAAAAGAAAAAGCCCACCAGCTAAGCCTAAAAGAGGAGCAAATTTTACTGCGCACGGCAAACACCGGCGCGGAAGGTTTTTCGCGACTTTTTGACGAGACGCTAAGCGCGCTTAAGTTTAAATTTAAAGGCAATATGCTAGGCGAAGAGGAGATTTTGTCAAAACTTCACAGCCCCGACCGAGCCGAGCGAAAAGCAGCCGCAAAGAGCCTATCAGACGGCCTAGCGCCGCAGCAGCATCTGCTTAGCTACATCTATAATATGATAAAAACCAGCCTAAAAACTAGCTGCGAGCTGCGAAAATTTGATCTACCCGAAAGTCCTCGGCATTTTTCAAACCAAACGACAAAAGCCAGCGTGGACGCGCTAATAAAGGCCGCCGAGACGAGCTTTGACCTGCCGATTAAATTTTACGAGAAAAAGCGCAAAATTTTAGGCTTTAAAAAGCTTTACGACTACGATAGATATGCGCCGCTGGGTGAGAGCAAGAGCGTTTATAAATTTGACGAATGCAAAAAAATCGTGCTTGAGACTTTTTCTAAATTTAGCCCGAAATTCGGCGAGATAGCCGCTCGCGCGTTTAAAGAGGGCTGGATCGACGTTTATCCGGCCGAAAATAAACGAGGCGGCGCCTTTTCGCAATCAGGCGTCGCAAAAGCCCATCCATACGTGCTTTTAAACCACACCAACGAGAGGCGGGGTCTTTTTACAC
>NZ_AOTD01000109.1 GCF_000344295.2 Campylobacter showae CC57C
TCGTTAATTCCGTCAAAAATAAAATCATCCATAAGCGTAAATGTATCTATAAAGATTTCATCTTGCGATATTTTTTCGCATATTTTTATATCGATCCAGCTAAAATCAGCTATACAAAAGTTTATCCCAAGATACGGCGTAAAGGCGGTTTTATGCTCTTTCAAATTTGAAATTATCTTATCCCGATAGCCTTGCTCTAAATTTTCTAAATTTAAAAATATGACATAAGACGGCGAGCAGATGAGCTCTCTGTAAAATTGCTTTTTCTCCTTGGCGTTTTGATAGCCTTCCTCTATGTGCATATTGCTTGAGAGGGCAAATTTTATGCCGTTAAAAACAAAACTCTTTTTTAAAATTTGCCTATCTATTTTTACGCTGTATTTGATACCGGATAGCTTAAAATACTCCTCCTCGCCTATAACAGCGCCTAAAAAGCCCATTATAGCTGTCTTTGGCGGCACAGGATAGGTCAGACTAGAATAAATCGTTGCCGGATGCGAAAAATGAGCGTAATCGCCGAATAATCTAAAAGCAATAATGCTCATTTTATGCCTCTATCTTTTTCCAGCTACTATCAAAATTTTCTTTGTTTATCGCTTCAAAATCATAATCGCTCATATACTCTATTTTTTCTATATTTGCGGCATATCTTGCGAGTTTATTTTTTAAATTTGTAAAGTCGATAAAGTATTCGTTGATACTTCTTATAGCTCTATCTTCCTTTTCGCTTTTTAGGCTTATGCTATTGTTTAGATCGCCCGCAAACGTATCGTCCTTATACGTGATGATTAGCATAAACCTCGGAGTCTGGCCGATTTTGGAGCGAGTCGTTAGGTTTTTAGTGCCGTGCCACAAAGCTTTTAAAATTTTAGCCTCATCGGCTTCGTTAAAGCCCGTTTTTGCCGCATTGTAGTTATCAATAATGCCGTAAGTAGCAAAAACAGCGTATTTTAAAAATTTTTCCTCTCTAAAAGTCGCTTGATCTTTTTGCTTTTTAGGATCGTTTGGATCGTAATCGCTGGCAAAAGCGCCGGTTCCTCTTACGTGCTCTATCTCAACCTTATTTAAAGATTTGCTTAATCTAAACTGCACCGGACCGGTAAACTGAACGCCCGCGGTTTTTATCTCTTTATCCTGCTTCATCTCGTTTTTATCCGAAATCGGCAAGACGCCGCCAAATGCGCGAATATCGATAAATTTAGACAAAATTTCTTTTTGTAGTTCGTTTTTGCTTTGCTTTATGTTTATGCTTTGTCTGATCGCCGTTTTAGCGTCTAGTACGGCATCTTCTATCCTATACTCCTTTATAAAAATCGACGCCTCGTCTTTTTTTATAATCTCGTCTCTGATAGTTCTTTTTATGCGCACGTCCGTCACTTCGGCGATGCCGGTCTCATCATCGCATCTTGGAGCGTTATCTTTTAGCATATCGCCGTTTGGATTCCAGTTCTCTCCATCCCATAAAAAAAGTATCTCTTTTTTCTGCATTTTATTCTCCTTTTATTTCGTTTTATCTTTTAGAAATTTGCGATAATCGCTTCCGCCCATAGCAAAAGCAAGCGTGGTATGTGAGCTTTTTACTATTTTGCCTTCTTTGGAAAATACTTGCGGTAAAATTTCAATCAAACACTCTTTTATGTTTTCAACACTAGAATTTGGCTTGCCAGAAGCCGCCTTAAGCTTTCTAATCATCTCTCGCACTTAGTCCAAATTCGCTCCAAATTTTCCCTACTTATCGAGCCACAGTCATTGAGCCAGTTGCTAAACGATACGCCGCCGTTAACGCCGAGCTGCCAGTTTATCAGAGCTGCGCTTAGCATACCGAGTAAATAAGCGCTTGCAAGCGCGTCATCTTGATTTAAAAATTCGCTATTTTTGATTAGCTCTTTAATCAGTTCTTTTTTATCGGTTAAATTTTCCAAATCGCACTCCTTTTGAAACACTAGTTTTTTATTTAACACATTGATCTCGTTAAAAAAATTCTGATATTTTTTAATAACATCAATCGTTCTTTGCCTGTAAAAATCGTTAAAATATTTACTCCACTCTAATTTCTCCGCATAGTCCTTATTGACGCTACCATAACAAATCAGATCGCTATATCTTTCTATCATAATTTCTAAATCAAATTTATTTCGCGATAACAAAAAGCTCATCACGCTTAGCCTATCTTCAAACAAATTTTGAAGATATATCGTCTCATCGGTTCCGCTGTTTTTTTCATAGAAAGCTTTTATGTTAAAATCGCCCATTAATTTTGAAATATGGGAGATAAAAGAGGGCAAAACGTCATCTATCGCAAGCTTTAAATCGATAGCTGCGTTGCTTTGCGTATAAAATAAAATCGTATTTAAAACCGGTAAATTTTCCTGTTTTTTAGCAGCGATCTCAAGATAATCATTTATGCTAAATTTTATAACTTCTTCGGCCATCTCAATATTTTTCATATCACTTTTTGAAGTTTCTTCTAGTATTTTTATAATCTCTTCTAGATTTACCGAGCTACCCAAAATCGTCGGTAAAATCGCCATTTTCATACCGTAAAAATTGTGCGATAGCTTATCTTTTATCGCTTTAAAGCCGTTTTCTACCTTTTTTGCGCTAATAGTGCTTAGCGGCAGTAGTTTTGATTTGATAAATTGCATATTAGCAGGCATCTCATTTACCGAGCAAAACGCCAAATTTGCATCACCGCCGATACCTTTTTCATTTGTCAAAATATCGTATCCGTAAGATGATTTTTGCTCTTTTACGCTGATATGATTTTCAAAAATTTGCTTAAAATAGGCAGAAACGGGCTTGCCCTTGTATGAGAGCGAGAAAAAAGTAGCGACTTTTTTGCCTTTTTCCTTTTTAATCTCATCAAGGCCTTTGATCTCATCTATAATATCGGCAAAATATTCTTCATTTATGCTTGATAATATAGACAAAATAGCGTCTTTTTCTATATTGCTCGGCTCAAAACACGAGAGCAAATTTGAAACCGATCTCAAAACGCCTTTTATAAACTTAGCTTCGTCTTTATTTACTTCTTTGGATAAAAATTGAGAATTTGGAAAAAGATTACCGGAATTTGCGCCTACGCCAAATCTACATATTATCAGATCGTCTTTGCTTATGTTTAAATTCGGCTCTATTCGCTTGTTTTCTATGTCGCAGAGATATACTTTGATTGCGTCGTATTTGTAGGCTTCATTTTTGAGACGTTTTTCGTCTTTTTGATATATTTCGCCTATGTCGGCGAAAATTTTAACTATATCGCCCAAGAGATTCCCCTAAATTAAGTTGGCATAATTATACTGCAAGCAATCTTTGATGTCAAGTTATTATAATTTACATAGATTTTACTTGATTTTTTGAGTATGTTTTTATAAAATGCTCTTTGAAAAGCAAGTATTTCTTGTTCTCCTTATAGGCTTTTAAATTTATATTTTACTTAACTTGCTTTTCCTTTGTTATCTCCACAAACCCCGCTCCGCAGTTCATACATCCGCTTCCTACGCCCGCATCAAGGATCAAATTTATCAGCTCTGGTTGCGCGCAAATTTTCCATTTCGCTTGCCATGCCTGAACTGGGGAGCGGTTATTGCCGTAGTAAAAATTAAATGAATTTTGCAAATTTTGCCAGAGCAAATTTAGCTCAAATTCCCCGCTATATTTGTGCCCGCTAAGCGTTTCAAATCTTTGCAAAGCATTCGTTTTCATTATCTCAAGATGCCTGGAGTCTTGCGGCTGCAGGTAAATTTTATGTCCCCAAAAGCCCGCCTATAGCGCACGCCACGCAGCCTTGCAGTACCGCTTCACTTTGCGCAGTTCTATGCTCGCTCACCGCCACCGTCGTATCACACAGGCAAATCTCACCCAAGCTTAGCCCATCTTTTAGCACGGCAAGCGCAATTATTTTTTCAAATTCCGGCTCATAAGAGGTAAATCTAATCCGCAAATTTGCACCATTTAAACGAAAATCGAAATTCGTTCGTTTAAAAATTTTGCCGCTGGGCTCATGCCTGTACCCATCGTGCTCGGCGCTTGGTAAATAGCGGTAGATGTAGCCTTGGATGAGCTGGGGCAACGCTTTTGAAATTTTTAAATTTGCGCTTGGCAAACGTGAGGTTATCGTGAGCATTTTTATCCTTAAATTTGATAATTTTTTAATGCAATTATAAAAAATATTGCATTAAAAATCGACTTTACTAAAAAATCTAGCAAAATTTTAAATTTTAGCCGTCAAATTCGCTAAAATATCCGCAA
>NZ_AOTD01000110.1 GCF_000344295.2 Campylobacter showae CC57C
TAGTATGTAACCGAGCTTCGGCGAAATTTCTAACGAAGTATAAAGGAAAAAGACAAGCCGCCGCCAAATTTAGTGACGTCCGCAGCCGCACTCCTTGAGCGCCACCTCCACATCGCAAAAATGCCTATGCTCGCTCGCCAAATGCTCGATAAAATCCTGCTTAGAGCCGTGCGAGATCTCGTGCATGAAAAGATCGTGATTGACGTAGGCGACCTTGGTAGCGAAATTTAGCGTCAAATTTACGTCGTGGCTGATGAGCACAACGCCCGTGCCGTCCTCGTTTATCTGTTTTAGCAGCCTATAAACATCGGCTTGACCCTTCGTATCGATACTGGCGGTTGGTTCGTCAGCATCAAAATCTTTGCCTTTGCACAAAGCGCGCGCGCGATATAGACGCGTTGGCGCTGTCCGCCGCTTAGATCGCCGATCTTTCGCCGCGTAAATTCGCCCATGCCGACGCGCTCCAGCGCCGCCTCGGCTTCTTTTTTGTCGTCCTTGCCATAAAATCCAAACAGCTTTTTATCTATCCGCCCCATCAACACGACCTCGAGCACGCGCATCGGGAAGCTCTGATTTATCGGGATATTTTGCGGGACGTAGCCCACGGCCTTGCTCACGCTAGCGGGCTCCTGGCCAAACACCTCGATCGTCCCGCCGCTTGGCTTGTTTAGACCTAGCATCAGTTTTAAAAGCTTACTTTTGCCCCCGCCGTTTGGGCCGATGATAGCTAGAAAATCTTTGCAGTCGTATTCTAAATTTATACCGTCAAACACGAGGTTTTCATCGTAGCCAAAGCTCAAATTTCGCACCGAAATGTCGCTCATAAAACGCTCACCTTACCCGAAATATAAAACATAAAAACGCCAAGCCCCAGCATCACCAAAAGCGCGGCAAACTCGCAGCAAGTCCGCAGCGCGCGAAATCTCATCGCGCCCTTTAGTTTAAAGCCGCAAACGGCTGCTAGAAATATCACCGCACCCATGCCAAGCCCCATAAACAGGCCGCTAGCAAGCCCGGCCGCGTAGCTGTTTAGGCTAAAAGCCAGCACGAAACCCAGCAGCGTACCCGGACATGGCACGAGAGAGCCAGCCAGCACCACGAGCCACTCGCTAGCGGTCTTTGGCGCCTCACTAGAGGCCCTACAGGCTGCGCAGCCGCACTCGCTTTCGTGGACAGCGGGGCTAAATTTGACCGATTTTACGCTCAAATTTGACGCGGAGTTTAAATTTGAGCTAAAAATTTTACTCGCCCCATTTGCGCCTTTTTCGTCCGAAACGGACGCGATGGCAAAGCTAAATTTAGGCTTTAGCGCCGTTTTTTTAAGCTTGGCGTAGATCATATAAAGGCTCACGCAAACGATCGCTACGGCCGATATTTTCGTCATTGCGCCCGCTATGTCGCTGACCTTGTCCGTCAAAAACGCGTTAAAAAAAACGTAGCAAAAAAGCACGAGAAAAACCGCCCCCGCCACGTGCGCGAACCCGACTTTCATCGCAAAAACTAGAGCGCGCGAGTAGCTGCCGCCGTTTGCGACGAAGTAGCTAGCCGTTAGCATCTTAGCATGCCCAGGGCCAGCGGCATGCAAAAAGCCGTAAAAGAAGCTAACTGCGGCTAGTAGGGCGAAATTTAGCGCGTTTAGCTCGGCGCTATTTATCTTGATGAGCTCTTTTAATCGCTCCAAAAACTGAAGGCTCATGCCTGAAACCGAGTCAAATTTAGCCTTATCTGCCGCGTCTATTTGTTCTAAATTTTGCTTATTTTGCGCCTTAACCAGCGAGCTAAGCTCGGGCTTTGCAGGCTCTATTTTGGGCGCTTTTGAAGTCATTTCAAAAAACGCCGTGCTCAAATTTACGTTTGGTACTAGATAAATTTTATCGGTGAGCGCGTAGGGGTCGGGCGAGCTTATTTTAAAGTTAAAAAATCCCTCGTGGTCAAAAACCTCGACCGTGACGACGCGGCCGTCCTTGACCGCTAAATTTAGCTCTAAAATATACTCGAAATTTAGCCTGCCCTCATCCAGATAAACCCGCTGCGATAGCGTTTTGGTGTGCAAATTTACGGTCTCGCCGGCGCCGTCGTAGTAGCCCACGCTCGTTAGATACCCGCGCGGTACGATGTAGTCGAGCAGGGATTTTTGCACCTTCCACGCTTCGTTTTTGCTAAGCGCTTTATCGGCGTTTTCGTCGTAGCTTTGTAGCGTGAGTTCGGTGAAATTTTCAGAAAACGTCCAGGTTACGGCGGCTGTTTTTATCATATCGCCCTGAACGTCAAATTTGACCGAGGCGTGCGCGGGCGGGGGGTAAAGCGAGCACAGGGCGCAGGCGTGCGCGAAGCTAAAAAAGGACGCAAAAAGCGCGAAAATAGCGAGTATGCGTCCAAATTTCATTTACAGGCTCTTTGCGAAAATTTGCGCCGTTTTGCGTAGCTCGGCGTCCCAATCTAACGGCAGTTGATCGATCTCTACGACGCTAGCGCCGCTTTCTTTAGCGATGGTTTGCGCGGCTTTTTTAGAAAACTGCGGAGCGACGAAAATGACCTTCACGCCGTGCTCTTTAGCCTCCTCGATGAGCTCTTTTAGCTCGGCCGGTTTTGGTTCTTTGCCATCCACTTCGATCGCGATTTGCTCTAGATCGTAACGTTTGGCAAAGTAGCCCCAAGACGGGTGATAGACTATAAATTCGCGGTTTTTGACGTTTGCTAGAGTATTTTTAATAAAGCCGTCAAGCTCGTCAAGCTGGGCTTCAAATTTAGCCAAATTCGCCTCAAAAAGCGCCTTGTTTTCAGGGTATTTTTCGCTTAGCGCGGCGGCGATATTTTTAGCTTGGACTTTTACCAAAACGGGATCTAGCCAGATGTGCGCGTCAAATTCGCCGTGGTGGTGTTCGTGATCGTGGTGGTCATGACCTGCATGCTCGTGTTTATGCTCGTGGTGAGCGTGTTCGTGCTTGGCGTCATGGTCGTGATCTGCGTGCTCGTGGTGTCCTTCAAATTTGATCTTTTCCACGCCCGCGTCGGTTTTTACGATTTTAAGGTTTGGATAAGATTTTTGAAATTTCGGCAGCCAAGCCTCCTCAAACTCGATCCCGATAGCAAAATATAGGTCGCTTTTTTCAAGCGCGGTCATCTGTTTTGGCTTTGGTTCGTACGTGTGCGGATCGGCTCCCTTGCCTACCATGACGTTTACCTCGACCGCGTCGCCCGCGATTTGCTTCACAAAATACTGCTGCGGCAAAATACTGACGCTAACTTGTCCTTTGGCGTATAGCGCGACTAAGCCCAAACATAAAAACGCGAAAATTTTTCTCATTTTTATCCTTTCCGTGTTAAAATTTGGGCGAAATTATATCAAAAGCAACTTAGTTGCAAATTAATTTTTCTCAAGGTATAATACCCTAAAATTCTTAACGCGGAGGAAAGGTATGGGCGAAAATTTGGAAGAAAAAGCCGGTTTTGAGGAGCTTTTAACGAAAAATGATATCAAAATCACTCCGCTTAGACTCGAGATCTTACACATCTTACACGCCGCCGCCGCACCGCTTAGCTATGATGAAATTTTAGCCCAAATCGATGCAAACAAAACCACGTTTTACCGCTGTATGGACCTTTTTGAAGCTAAGGGCATCGTGCTAAAAAGCGAAAATAACCGCAAGAATTTCTACGAGCTTGAAAGCGGAGCAAAGGCGTATTTCGTCTGCGACGTCTGCCACAAGATGACAAACATCGACATGCCGCGCTTAAAACAAAATCACGTCAAAAGCGTCGTGGTTAAGGGTGTTTGCGACGAGTGTTTTTAAAATTTACGCTCAAATTTGACAGTAAATTTGCAGCTTAAATCCGCTTGCCGAGCGATTTTCACCGCAAATTTGTAAAAACGCAGTCTGCTAAATTTGCTTAGTCAAATTTAAAAACTCAAATTTGACGCGGGCACTATAAAACTAATCCTCGTAAAGCTTTGCGATCTCCGGGGGTATCGCGATCGGACGACCGCGCGCAAGATCAAAAAACACGTAAGTCGTCACCGCGCTAGCGACAGATACGCCATCTTTGCTAAACTCGTAAAAACGCTTCGAGCAGCTTCTTTTTTCAGGCTGCGTCCAGGTTTTCACGCGCACTTTATCGCCCAAAAACAGCTGCCCCAGATAGTCTATCTCGTGCCTGCGCACCATCCACGTGCGGTTTTGCGCGAGATTTGTCTCGATGAGGTCGCCAACGGCGTTTGAGTGCGCGTTGGCCGCTTCTTGCATCCAGATGACGTAGTGAGCGTTGTTTGCATGATGATTCACGTCGATGGCGTCCTCGCCCACTGTAAATTCGTAATAAAAAATTTTCATTTTCGCTCCTAAAAACGCTAAAATTGTAGCAAAAATTTAAAGGCAAACAAAATGAAAGAGATGTGGGACAAAAAGGCGGCGAGCTATCCGCGATTTACGGGCGAACCTAGCGTTTTTCATAGAGGGCTTTACGCTAAGATCACCGAGTTTGGCGTCAAATTTGAGGGCAAAAGCGTCGTTGATATAGGCTGCGGCACGGGCGTGCATACGCTGTTTTTGGCGCAAATTTGCCGCGATATAACGGGCATGGATATCTCAGGCGAGATGCTAAAAGTCATGCTCGAAGACGCGGCAAAATTTAATATTTCAAATTTGACCGCCGTTCAAAGCGATTTTAAAAACTTTAATCCAAACCGTGTTTACGACGTGGCTTTTAGCACGATGAGCCCCGCGATCGCGGACGAAGAGGATTTTGTCAAATTTATAAATTTGGGCGAAAAAAGGGTCTATCTTTGGTGGAACAAACCGCGGTATTCAAGCGTTTTGGAGCTTTTTTACGAAGGCTCGCAGAGAGGGTGCTTTAAAGAAAAGGCAAATTTTTTCGAAGAGTACTTGCGCCGCGAAAATATCGCTTTTAACTCCTGCGTGCTCGAGGAGTCTCGCGAGCAAAAACGCACGCTTGAAGAGATGACGCAAAATGCGCTTTGGCATTTACAAATCGCAAATTTTACGCACGATGAAAATGCGGTCAGATCGCGGCTAGAAAGCATCGCACAGGACGGCTTCGTGACGGAAAAAATCGTCTCTTCAATGAAGCTTTTAGTTTTTTAAGATATAATCGCGATATTTATTTAAAATTTAAAAAGGATTTTAGTTGCCGCGAGCGTTTTTGCAGATATTTTCGTGCGTTTTATATTTTTTTTGCGTTCAGGCTTTTGCCGCTTCGCACGTTTTATCTCCAGTTGCCCAACCCAAATTTGACGAACAAAAAGCCAGACTAGGCAAGGAACTGTTTTTTGATGCGTCAATAAGTCCGAGCGGCACGCTATCTTGCGAGAGATGCCACAATCTTTACTGGGATTTAAGCGGTACGAGTAAAAAAAACGTAAAAATCTCCGCCGACGAGGAGATTAGTCCGCCTACCGCGCTAAACTCGGCATTAAATTTTATATTTTTTAAAAACGGCGAGGTTAAGGATATAACCGAGCAGGTCAGACAGAGCCTAACGAGTAAAAATGAGCTTGGTAGCGAGCCGAAATTTTTAATCCAAAAGGTAAATCAAAACTCCGTTTATAGGAAAAAATTTGAAGAGCTTTACAAAAACGGGGTGAGCTTTGAAAATATCGTCGACGTGCTGGTAAATTTTGAAAAAGTCCTCGTCACGCCAAACGCCAAATTTGATAAATTTATCGGCGGTGACGAGAGTGTTTTTGACGATGAGGAAAAGCGCGGATTTGAGCTATTTAAAAAAATCGGCTGTATAAACTGCCACAGCGGTGCAAATATGGGCGCAAACCTCTACTACGAGCTAAGGTTTCACGCAGATGGCAACAAAACCGGCCGCTACAAAGTGCCTAGCCTGCGAAACATCGAAAAAACCGCGCCGTACTTTTATAGCGGCGAGGTTATGGATCTAAAAGACACGATTAAAGACGTCGGCAAAATGCTTTTAAACTACGATCTAAGCGAGGAGCAGACGCACGAGCTCTATAAATTTTTGCTGACTTTAAGCGGCGAAAAACCGGAAATTTTAAAATGAGACACAAGATAATCTTTCATAAAATTTTATTTTTTACTATCGTTTGTATCGTATTTTTCGGTACCGTGATGACCTATAAGGCTACCAAAGACCTAGTAACCGCCTATGAGTGGAAAGGCACGATAGAAAGCGTAATGGATGCTAACGACGAGGCGAATTTCTTACTCGAAAAAAGTTTTTTGGAGGCCGACTACGACGAGATCATGCGCTATACGGCGGAGTTTAAAAAGGGTCTAAAAAAGCTTGATTCGAGCAATCTAATATCCTTTGAAAAACTCGCGTTAAACAAAAAAATATTTACCGAGCTAGAAGAGGCGGTTGAAAAAAGAGTCGAGCTAACGGATAAATTTAACTCCGTAACCGCAATGGCAAAACTCGTTTATAGCGAGATGATTTTAAAATTTGAGGCTTTGGACGGATTTTATTTTAAAGAGTTGATGCCGCAAATTTTGATATTTAGATACGACTTAAATGCTGACCTAAAAGCGCCTAGAAAGCTTTTAAACGAGTATTTAAAGAACCCAAAACTAACTAAAAACGACGCCGGATTTTTGGCGGGTACGCAAAGGCTGCTTGGCTACTACGAGCAGGCGCAGGAGCTTTATCACGAGATAGTTTCGCTTGGAATTTACAAAAAACTATCTGGTCTAAAAGAAAGCAACGAGCGCTATATACAAAAAGTCACGTCAAATTTACGCGGTACGATGGTGCTGGTGTTCATACTATTTGCGCTTGCGTCGCTATTTGTCTATATCTCTTACGTTAGGGCAAAGAAGCACATCAGGCTTCTAACTCGCTTCGAGCAAGCCGTCGATAATAGTTTTAACGCAATAACTTTTACCGATCTGGATAGAAAAGTAAAATACGTAAATAAGATTTTCGAGCGAAATTTCGGATATAAATTTGAAGAGCTCAAAGGCAAAAATATAAATATCATCAAATCCCACTATCATCCGCACGAATTTTATCAAGATATGCTAAAAACGATAGAATCCAATCAAATTTGGCGAGCCGATGAGCTAGTTAGCAAAACAAAAAGTGGCGCTCTCATCCATGAGCAGGTTATTTTCTCTCCGCTTTTTAACGAAAGCGGCGATAAAGACGGCTATATGTCGATCAAATACGACAAAACCAAAGAGCTAGCGATGACCAAAGAGCTCGAAAATAAAAACAAAGAGTTGCAAAACGAGGCGCTAAAAGACAAGCTAACGGGGATGGGTAGTTATTTCGCTCTGACGCAAAGAACGGAGTTGGGCGCCGGCGGTATGTTGATCTATATAAACATCAACAACTTTATGGATTTTAGATTTTTTTACAAGACCAAGACCGTGGATGCCATCATTGCATCATTTGCCGAGACGCTTCAGCTTTGCATCGATACTTATAAGATGGACGCGGACATTTACAGAGTGCAGTTTGACGAGTTTTGCATCTGGTACGGCGGCGACGATACGGAGTGGGCCGTGCGTAAATTTATGGATTATTTTAAGGCAAATAGCCTCTATATCACGGTCGAGGGAACAAGGGAGTTTATCCCAAATATCAAAATAACCATCGGCGTTAGCTTGCCTCAAGACACTCCGCAAACAAACCGCCTAACCCAAGCCATGCTAGCTCACCACGAAGCTAAGCAAAAAGGCGAAACAGTACAGTTTTACACCGAAAACAGCCACATCGAACAGCAGTACTACCACAACCAAATCATGTCGCGCACCATCGAAAACGCCATATATAACGATACCGTGATCGTCGAGTGCCAGCCTATTTACGACGTATCTGGCGAAGAGGCCGGGGTCAAATACTACGAAGTTCTCGTGCGCATCATCGATGAAAGCGGCAAGATCCTATATCCTGGCGAGTTTTTGGATATAGCAAAGAAAATTTCGCTTTATAACGAGATAACCAAAAAAGTCGTCGAGCACGTGTTTAGGCTCGTGGAGAAGTTTACAAACACGAGCTTTTCGATGAATCTTTCCAGCAGCGACATCGCAAACGAGAGCATAAGAGAGCTCATCGAGAAAAAGCTACGCGTCTGCTCAAAACCAGAGCACGTGTATTTTGAGATACTAGAGAGCGAGGGCGTGGATGACTATAAGATCGTAAATGATTTTATCAACAGGATCCGTGCCTACGACTGCAAAATTTCGATCGATGATTTCGGTAGCGGCTACTCAAACTACTACCGCATCTTGGAGCTTGATATCGACACGATCAAGATCGACGGCTCGATCATCAAAAAGCTACCGTACGACAAAAACGCGCGCTATCTGCTGCAAACTATCATCGACTTTGCCGGAAGACAGGGCTACAACGTCGTGGCGGAGTTTGTTAGCTCAGAGGAAATCCTCGCCGAGATAAAGAAATTTGGCATCAAATACGCGCAAGGATTTTTGCTAGGCAAACCGACCTCGCCGAGCAATATCGAGGAGTAAAACGCGCGGTGGCTTTGAGCCGCTAAATTTAGCTCGTCTTAGTCAAATTTGTCCGCTCAAATTTGACTACTCCTGCATCCAAACCGCCAAAAATCCAAGCAAAATGATAGCTAAAAACAAACCCATCTGAAAATAGAAATTCTTTTTTAAATTTTCGTTTATCAGAGCGCAAAGCTCGGAAATAAAGATGTATAGCTCGCTCACGCATATCCTTTGGCCTCAAGTTTTATGTCAAATTTGCCGCCCTCGCAGAGTCAAATTTGAGTAAGCCATTAAAAAGCGGCTTCAAATTTAGCTTGGATTATAAATTTGAGCTTGGCTCGTCTTTAAATTTCCTTCTAACAAAAACGGCGCAAACTACAAACGAAACCGCCGTCAAAGCGTAAAAGATATAGCTAAAAATAGGATTTGTGCGGGTCTCGCCCTCTTTTAGCTTTTTAACCGAAACTGCGTTTCTAAACATATCAAACATCGCGATGCGCCAGCCGTAGTATTTGATCTGCGCCCTGCCTTCGCCCACTAGACTCTGGGCTGCGGCTTGGACGTCGGCAGAGTTAAATTTAAAATAAAGCGGCAAGCCCCAGCCCGTGTCTTCGTTGCGATACGGCATCACCTTCGTGCCGTTTAGCTCCCGCGTGTAGACGAAGTACACATCGCGCGTCGGGCCGTCGGCGGGATTTTGCGCGTCGATAAAGCCGTCTTTGTCCATGCGTTTGACCTCGCCGCCCGTGATTATCGCCTCGTCGTAGTGCGGGGAAGCGTAGTTTATCGCCGTGACCGCCATAGCGTGCAGAGCTAGCAGAAAGCTAATGATGAAAATTTGAAGGTATTTTTTAAATTTTTGCATTTTCGTCCTTTGGGGCGAATTTTACAAGATAGAAGTTTAGAAGAAGCTAAGCCCCTAAAGCAGGGGCTTAGAAGGATTAGGCTTTAGCCTTGCAGCCGCAGCTTCCCGCGATAAATTTAAGAATCTGGATAAAGAAGCAAACGCCACCGATGATGAAGATCGTATCGCCGATCATCCTTAGCCAGCGTAAATTTTGCAAGTGATCCATTTGTAAGAACTCCGCGCTTCTAGCGTACCACATGCCCACATCTATCGCAGCGACGGCTTGATAAAGACCGATCGGAAGCAGCGACGCTACGATCATCAGCATTAGCCCCGCATTTAGCGACCAAAAGCCAACTTTCATCAGCTTGTCGTTAAATTCTTGCCCTTTGAAAAGATAAAGCGCCACGAGCCAAACAAAACCTAGCGCCAAAAATCCGTAAACGCCAAACAGCGCCGCGTGTCCGTGCACCGAAGTGGTGTTTAGACCCTGGATGTAGAACAAAAATAGCGGCGGGGTGATAAGGAAACCAAACACGCCCGCGCCCAGCATATTCCAAAACGCAACCGCGATAAAGCAGTAAAGCGGCCATTTGAGGTTTTTTGCCCAGCTTTGCGCAAACTGAAGCGAATACTGATGAAAGGCCTCGGCTCCAAGAAGCACCAAAGGCACGACCTCAAGCGCGGAAAAGCTAGCGCCCACAGCCATGATCGGAGTGGTCGTTCCCGCAAAATAAAGGTGGTGGAAGGTGCCAGGAATTCCGCCGATAAGAAATAAGCTCGCGCTCGCTAGAGTTGAATAGGTCGCAAATTTTTTGCCAACTAAGCCCAAAGATGCAAACACGAACGCAAGCGAAGCGGTCGCAAATACCTCGAAAAAGCCCTCAACCCAAAGGTGAACGACCCACCAGCGCCAGTATTCCATCACCGGCAGCGGGCTTCTTTGTCCGTAAAATAGCCCCGCGCCGTAGAAAAGTCCCACCGCGATAGCAGAAGCCGTAAATATAGCTAGTAGGTTTTTATCGCCATCAGCCTTAAACCCGCCGACAAATCCGCGAAGCACGAGAGCCATCCAGATAACAAGACCGACAAACAAAATAAGCTGCCAAACCCTGCCAAGCTCGATATACTCGTATCCTTGGTGACCAAGCCAGAAGCTCAGGCTAGTATCCATCTTGCCCGCTATCGCCATGTATTCGCCGATAAAGCTACCCACGACTAGGAAAAGTAGCGCGTAAAAAAGCAGATCCACGCCCAGTTTTTGAAATTTAGGATCCTTGCCGCCGTTGATAATAGGCGCTAGGAAAAGTCCTGCCGCCAAAAAGCCCGTCGCGATCCAGAAAATACTCGCCTGGATGTGCCAAGTGCGCGCCAAAGAGTACGGGATGTACTGGGATAAATTTATGCCGTAAAACTCCTGCCCCTCGACCGTATAGTGCGCCACAAAGCCGCCTATCATAATCTGGAAAACAAAAAGCGCAAGTGCGACAAAAAGGTATTTGCCAAGCGCCTTTTGAGACGGGGTCAAATTTAGTCTTGAGAGCGGATCGGCGTCGATAGGAGTGAGCCTTTCGTGATCTTTTTCTCCGTAGAAATTTGAAAACCAAACTAGTAAGCCAATGCCAGCGACTAAAATCGTAACGCTGATAATCGTCCAAAATACGTTTTCTTTCGTCGGAACGTTGTCGATTAGCGGCTCGTGCGGCCAATTGTTCGTGTACGTAGCCTCGCTATTTGGGCGATTCGTCGCCGTAGCCCAGGTCGCCCAGAAGAAGAAATCATTTAGCTGCTCGCGGTTTTCCTCTTTTGCCAGCGTATTGTTTTTCATCGCGTAGTTTTCGCGTAGTTTTTGGTATTTTGGGTCATTACCGAAAAGCCCGTTATACTCGTCTCGCACTACCTTTGCTGCGGCGATCCTCTCGTCGCTGATCGTTATAACGCCGTTTTTTAGCGTATTCGTGCGGTATTCGCTCTTGGTTAGAGCCTTGATGTTGGCTTGTTGCTCGGCGCTCAGGGCGTCAAATTTAGCTCCGTAAAGCTGATTTGCCTTTATATCCATAAACGCGACTAGCTCTTTATGTAGCCAATCAGCCGTCCAGTCAGGCGCCTGATACGCTCCGTGTCCCCACACCGAGCCCACCTGCATACCGCCGATGCTTTGCCAGGCTTCCTGACCTTTGTAAATTTGCTCTTTCTCGACTACGATTTTGCCGTTTTTATCGGCAAAACTCACCACCGGCGGCGCTTCGCGGTAAACCTCTACGCCGTAGTAACCCAGTATCCCGAAGGCGATAGTAACGACTGCTACCAGCGCCCACCAATACTTCTTGTATTCACGCATACTTTGTCTCCTTTTGAAAAATTCGTATAAAGTTTATCCAAAATAAATTTGCACAAAAATGATGTATATCAATAAAAGGACTAAATTTGTCCTTAAAATATGCCTTATATTAAAAAATGTATAATTACGAAAATATATTTTGGGGGATTTTATGCTTAAATTCGAGATTGTTTATAAATTTTGTCTCATTTGCACGCTGATTTTGGGGCTTTGTCTGCTCGCGTTTTCGGGGGTAAATTTCGCGCTCGGAGAGTATGGCGAATTTTGGATGGGCGCGCATAAATTTGCGGGCTTTTTAGTCGCGCTCGCGGCCGTTTTGCACGTGATAAATCGCAAGAAAAAGCTCATCAAACTCGCAAATGAATTCATCGACGTCGTCACTCGCCGCAAAAACCCGAGCATGTGCAACATGGACCGCATCATCGCATCGCTCGAGCCATATACGATCGCTGAGATCTCGCAAAAACTAGGCTTTGACGAGGCCGAGTTTTGCCGTACATTGCGCGAAAACGGCGTCAAATTTAATGGCGTAAATCAAACCCTGCGCCAAATCGCCTTTTTAAACGACGAAAAGATATTTTTCGTGCTAGTTCTCATAGTCGAGGCAAAATTTGGCAAGAGATTTTGCGGCGAACTCAAATTTAAAGGCGCTAAATTTAACGGCGGCATAAAAGCAGCATGAGCTCGGCGCGAGCGAGGCGGAAGCTAAATTTACATTTTTGAAAGGGCTCAAATTTTAAAAATAACCGCAATTTTAATCATAACTTTTAACGTTTTACTTTTTGGCGGGATTATTTGGACTATATTTTGGCGCAATCCCAGCAAGCTCAGCCCCCGTCAGCTCGCTGTAATAGGCGAAACAAGCGAATCAAGCGCGATAAAAAGACTTTCCGTGCGGCCGTTTTTGCTTTGGTTGGAGCGGTTTTTCATCTCGCGTGAAAGCCTTTGGTTTGATCAAAATTACATCTATGTTTTTAGAGGGCAGGAACTTGCGTCTAGGTATAAATTTGAGCAAATTACAGCGCTTGAGAGTACGAAAATATGGATAAATAGCGCTAGAATTTGGCGGATTTGTTTTGCGGACGAGTTTGAGAAAGACGGCACGAGCGAGTATAAATTTGCACCCGCCGCTTCGATTTTTACGCCAAATTTTAAAGAGTTTTTGCAAATTTTGCACGAGAAAAATAGGGATGTGATAAAAACGAAACCGAGATTTTGGGAGACGGTTTAGCGTTAAATTTGTGCACTGATAAAACCACCCAAATTTGGCCTTTAAGATTTGGTTTTTTAGTTAAGCGATATAAATTCGGATCAAATTTAA
>NZ_AOTD01000111.1 GCF_000344295.2 Campylobacter showae CC57C
AACTGGCGCGAACGAGCCTGCAAATGCAGCGATCTCTTCGGCAAGCAGGCCCATAGAAATTTCGCCGCCAAGCTCATCCGTGTCGTCGATGCAAAGTAGAAATTTAAATTTCATTTTAAAAACCTCGATTTTTAAGTCAAATTTAACTATGTGTGAAATAAAATTAACTTTTTATATTTTTATAATATTAACTTCGTTAAAGACGTATTTTACAAAATATATAATAAAAATTTGATTTCTAAGGAGTTACTAATGAAAAGAATCGGTCTGATCGCCTGCTGTGCTGCGATGGCGCTACACGGCGAAGTGTTTACGCTAGGACAAGTCGAAGTCGTAGAAAAGGTCGGCGGCGTGCAAAAAAGCGACACGAACGTCGTGACCATCGATGAGCAACAGATGCAAAAGAATGAGATAAAGCGCCTCTCGGAGGTTGCTTATAGTACGCCTGGCGTCTATGTGGATAAAAAGGGTCCAAGGGCTGAGCAAAGCATCCAAGTGCGTGGTTTTGACGCGCGCAGAGTGCCGCTATTTATCGATGGTATTCCTGTTTACGTGCCTTATGACGGCAACTCGGACTTTGGGCGATTTACGACCTTTGATCTAAGTCGCATAGACATCTCAAAGGGCTCTAGCTCCGTGCTATATGGACCAAATACAATGGGCGGAGCGATAAATTTGATCACCAAAAAACCTACAAAAGAGCTTGAAGGTAGCGTCGGCTACGGCTTTGAGACGGGCAAAAACGCTAAAACCTACGGCAACAACGTTGATTTTAACATTGGCACTAAGCAGGAGCTATTTTACGTGCAAGCCGGCGGCAGCTATATGGAGGATGCGGGTCAGCAGATGTCTCGTAAATTTAAAGGCGACGCAAACGGCAACGAAGACGGCGGCAGACGCGATAACTCAGTGCAAAGAGATAAAAAAATAAGCTTTAAAGTAGGCATCACTCCAAATGAGACAGATGAATATGCCGTTACTTACGTAAATCAAAAAGGCGAAAAAGATCAGCCGATGTATGCTGGTAGATACACCGCTTTTTCTAATAAAGATCGCATGTGGGAGTGGCCACGATGGGATAGAGAGAGCATTTATTTTCACTCTCATACGCAGTTTGCAAATAGTCTTTATGTAAACACCAAAGCATTTGCAGATGAGTTTAAAAACGAGATGTATGACATAAGCAATCTTGAAGATAGCAAGTACAAGGATAAAGCGCACGGCTTTGGCTTGGAGCTTGGCGGCGATATAGGCGACAAAGATACGCTTAAATTTGCTACTAGTTACAAAAAGGATAAACACTCAGGATATAAGATACACTACACTGGCAGGTTTGGTACTGAACCAACCGTAACATTTTCGGATAAGACTTACAGCTTTGCGCTTGAAAACACTTATAAATTTACGGATTTCACCAAATTGATTTTTGGTGCTAGTTACGATACAAGAGACGCCGTGAAGGCCGAAGACTATATTCAATATAAAGGCAGAGGCAGAGGCGCAGCTAAAGATCCAGCCAACTATAAGTTAACCTCTTTTGATGTAGGCAAAAAGCATGCCTTTAACTATCAAGCTGCCATCAAACACAGTTTTGATGGCAATGACGAACTAAGCCTAAGCTATGCCAAAAAGACCTATTTTGCCAGTATGAAAGATAGGTATAGCGAGAAGTTTGGGCGAAATTTTGCAAACCCGTATCTAAAACCTGAAGTAGCAAATCACTATGAAATCGGCTATCAAAGGAGTTTCGGCGAGTTTTTGAGGCTAGAAACAGCGGTATTTTACTCAAAAGTTAAAGATGCCATAGGAACTACGAGTGTTACTAAATTTGCACAAACCAGAGAGATGAACGTAAACGTCGACAAGGCTTATTATAAAGGCTTTGAGCTTGGTGCAGCCTATTTTGCAACGCAAAATTAGAGCTAGGCGGCAACTACACTTATATGAGCGCAAAATACAAAGAAGCTGGCAAAGACGCGCTGGTCTATGATCTACCAAAACACAAAGGATTTTTATATGCAGATTATAAATTTATGCCAAAACTTAGCCTATATCTCTCTCAAGAGTTAAGCTCAAGTATGTGGTCTAGAGTGCCAACTGGCAGAACTACGCACATAGATCACAAAATCGCTGGATTTGGCGTGACAAATGTAAAGCTTACCTACAAACCGACGGAGAATTTAAGCGTAGAGGCCGGCATTTCAAATTTGTTTGATAAAAACTACGAGTATAGAGAAGGCTATCCGGAAGAGGGAAGGGTGTTTTTCACGAATTTAAGATATAAATTCTAATTAGAATTTGCAAGGCGGATCGTTCCAAAAATGCTCGGTCCGCCAAAATTTTTAACTCTATTTATATAATAAAATCTATTTTAAAATTTCTTTAGCTATACTTTACAAAATCATTTAAAGGCGAAAAATGTTTAAAAAAATTATCTTGTTTTTCTTTGCGTTTTTGGGCTTTTGCTTTGCGATGACGCCTGAGCAGATCAAAGACTACATCGCCCAAAACAGCGAAAACATAGCTCAGCTGCAGGGCACTCCTTCTAAAATTTACGCGAGCTCGCCGCCGCTTTTATATATGCTTTACGCGCTTGATCCTGCTAAAATCAGCGGCACGAATTTCGAATGGAACGACTATGAGCGACCCTACGTCAAAAAAGATGTGCAAGAGCAGCCCGTCGTAGGCGGCTTTTTCGGTCAGGGTAAAATTCCAAACGTCGAGATGCTGCTACGCCTAAATCCCGATCTCATCCTCGTAAACGCAAGCTCGCGCAACACCAAAAAGATGAGCGAGGTTTTTGGCTCTATCAAAAAACCGATGCTATATCTAAGCGCGACGAAGCTTGAGGACTACTTGGACGGGTTTGAAATTTTAGGCGAAGTGACGGGCAAGCAGGAGCGCGCCGCGCAACTCTCATCGAGCGAGCCGGTGCGCAAACGTGCATAAATGCAGCGAAGATCCAAACGCCAAATCCTTCGGGCGCTTAAAGATCAGCTTCGAGCAGCTCGTTAAATACGACCCCGACGTCATCCTCATCTACGAAAAAGAGCTGTTTGATAAAATTTACGGCGATCCGAAGTGGCAACTGCTGGGCGCGGTGAAAACAAAAAGGCTTATTATATCCCGCGCGAGCCCTTTTCGTGGTTTGACCGCCCGCCTTCGTTTATGAGGTTTTTGGGGCTAAAGTGGCTAATAAATTTAATCTACCCCGAAGCGTTTAAATTTGACATTGTTCGCGAGACGCGCGAGTTTTATAAGCTATTTTTGGATCTAGATCTTACGGATGAGCAAATTTATAAAATTTTAGGACGGGGCGCCGAGTGAGTAAAGAAAAATGAGCAAAAAGGCGTTTGTGTTTTTAGCTCTGCTACTGGCGCTTTGTGTCGCAGGCTCGCTGCTGCTTGGCAAATACGGCTTTAGCACGGGGGGCTACGCGCGCTTTATCTTCGGCGCCGACAACCGCGCGGTTTTAGCTAGCTCGGCGATGATCGGCGCGATATTTCTGCTTTTTTGCGACAGCTTCTCGTGGCTCATCTTTACCTTTGAGATCCCCATCGGCATCGTGAGCTCGCCTCTCTCGTCGCCTACGTGCCGCAGACGCACGCGCCGTCCTATGACTACAGCGTATTTGACGTCGCTCTGATGGGCGCACTGTGCAGGACGCCGCTGTTTTCCAACTTTAGCGCGGCGGATAAAAAGCTAGCCGAGCAGGCGCTGGAAAAGATGGGTATCGCGCATCTAAAAAACGCGCCCTACACAAAGGTCAGCGGCAGCTTGCCTATATCGCACGCACGCTGGTTCAGGGCGCGAAAGTGATCTTTATGGACGAGCCTACCAACGGGCTGGATTTTGGCAATCAAATTAGGCTGCTCGAGATAATAAAGGCGCTGGGAGATGAGGGCTACACCTTCGTGCAAACGACGCACTACCCGCGCCACGCGAAGTTCGTTTCAAATTTGACGCTGTTTATAAAAGACGGAGAAATTTTAGCCTTTGGGCGCAGCGAGCAGCTCATAAATGCCGAAAATATCGATAAAATATACGGCATAAACTACGAAAGATACGAGGATAGATTATGATTTTACCTTCAAACTACGACGAAATCGACTTTGACGCGCTTTATAAGGCGCAAAAGGCAAAAAGCTCATTCGGCAAAAAGCTGGCCGAGCATTGGGACAAAAAGGCGCCGAGCTTTAACGAGGGCGTGATGAAAAGCGTCTACGCGCAAGAATTTATAGATAAGGTCGATTTTACAGGCGTTTCTACGCTGCTTGATTTTGCGTGCGGAGCGGGCGCGTTAAGCGTGCTGGCGGAGGAAAAGGTGGATCAAATTTACGGCTATGACTTTTCGCCGAGGATGCTAGAATTTGCCCGCGAGAACGCTCAAACTTACGGCGCAAAAAACGCAAAATTTGCGCAAAAGGCCTTTGAGGACGACTGGTCTGACGTACCTGAGTGCGACGTGGTTTTCGCCTCGCGCTGCCTTGAGGTGGACGATCTAAAAGCCGCGCTTAGCAAGCTTCTTTCAAAGACCAAAAAGGCGCTTTACATCACGTTTAAGGTAGGCGGCAGCTTCGTAGATGAGGACGTTTTGGGCGCGATAGGGCGTAAGGTTGAGCAAAAGCCCGACTTCGTCTATCTTTTAAACATCCTGTTTCAAATGGGCTATTTGCCTAGCCTTGACTACATAAAAGCTCGGTGTCATGCGGGTCCTGCTTCGAGTGCCGAGGAACTCATCCAAAAGACGCGCTGGGGGCTTGGCGGCGAGCTAAGCGAAGCTGAGGAGGCGCGGCTGGCGGAGTATTTTAATAGCGGCAAATACAAACCGGGGCAAGAGTTTATGCACTGGGCGGTTGTACGGGGGGATAAGGCAAATAGATCCTAAATTTAAAGCATCTATCTAAACTTGCTCATAAATTTGAGCAAGTTTAGTACTCGCTATGCTCCTGCCACCTTCGCTCCTCAAGGTCGATGTGATACAAAAAGATCCTGATGATCTCTTCGTCGATTTTTGGGTCTTTGTTTAGCTCACGAAGCGCCTTTCGCTGCTCATTTAGGATCTCAAAATAGGTCTGCCTGACCTCGTCGCTGATCTCGAAATTTTCATTTGAAAGCTCGAAATTCCAAACTTCTTTGAGTTTTTGGAACAAGAAATTCTCCTCATTGCAAAATTTCTCGCTTTGAAATTTAAGCGAAGCCTCGGCAAGTGCCTTTTTTATCTTGATCTTTGCAAGCTCGCTTGGCATGTGGTCGTTAAAGTCTGGAAATTTGACACTTTTTATAAGTAGCGGCAGAGTTAGTCCCTGAACTACGAGCGTTAGCAAGATAACGACAAAGGTGATAAACAAGATGAGATCTCTATGCGGAAACGGCTCGCTACCAGCCATGGCGGGGATAAAGAGTGGCGTAGCTAGCGAGACTACGCCCCTCATGCCCGCCCAACCGACGATAAACGGCGTCGCTTTGCCTGGATTGCGATCATCCGCCACGCTGATAAAGCGCTTCATAAATATCGTGATATAAACGGCTCCGTATGATGCCAAAAGCCTAATGACGATGAGCACGGCAGTCACCAAAACGCCGTAAGATAGTGCCTCAAGCAGCGAGACACCGCTACGCTTTAGCCCTGCTAAAATTTCAGGCAGATCAAGGCCGATCATGGTAAAGGCAAGGCCGTTTAGCAAGAAAATAAGGTTGTACCAAACGGGGAAAGCGTGGATCCTTGTTGAAGCGGTTAAAATTTCGTTTCGTTTTGTCGAGAGGTAAAGTCCGCCGCAAACTACCGCCAAAACGCCGCTCGCGCCAAGCTCCTCAGCTAAAATATACATAACATAAGGCGTCGTGATCGTCATGATCGTATCGCTGTTCTCATCGGTTGGCAAGGTCTTATGCAAAAAGTAGGCTACTAATGCCACCACAAGACCGACCAAAACACCGCCAGCCACCATCCAGACAAAGCTTGCAGCCGCCTTGTACCAGATAAACTGCCCAGTAGTCACTGCCACTGCGGCAAAGCGAAAGATGATGAGCGATGATGCGTCATTTAAAAGGCTCTCGCCTTCTAAAATAGCGCTGATCCTGCGCGGTGCTTTGACAAATTTAAAGATCGCAGCCGTACTCACCGCATCTGGTGGTGAGACGATGGCGCCAAGCATGAAGCCAAGGGCGAGCGAGAAGCCAGGAATCACTAAATTTGCTATCACGGCAACAGCTGCTGCGCTGACAAAAACCACGATAAATGCAAAACTTCCGATCACTCGGCGCCAT
The DNA here is from genome assembly GCF_000344295.2 of Campylobacter showae CC57C. Taxonomy (GTDB): domain Bacteria; phylum Campylobacterota; class Campylobacteria; order Campylobacterales; family Campylobacteraceae; genus Campylobacter_A; species Campylobacter_A showae_B. The sequence continues at coordinate 6,271 of NZ_AOTD01000111.1, forward strand.
TTATAGAGCTCTTTTAGTGAGTTTGCCCATGCGGCCTCGTAAAGAAGCGGCGGTAAAAATATGATGAAAATAAGCTCTGGATCGATCCTGATGGTGGGTAAATTTGGCACAAAACTAATGGCAAGACCGCCCAAAACTAAAAGCACCGGATAGGCTACTTTTAGGCTGTTTGAGATCATCACTAAAGCGATAATGATAGCTAGCAAAGCCAAAAATAGCAGTAAGTGTTCAATCATCTTTTTCCTTTAAATTTCTTTTTTGTTGATGCCTAGGCTATCTTTTGTGCCAAAGCCGCTAGTTAGGCATCTTTTGACCAAATTTGCGATAGATTTCCTTGAAATTTGGGCATTTTCGTTTTTAAATTTCTCCCTTTTTTACCCAGCTCGTAACCTCGTAGTCTATCTCGTTGGCACAACTAAACCACTGCGGACGTATCAGCGTGTAGTCAAGAGCTTAGTTTTCTATAATCTTGGCTGAGTCTATGTAGGAGCTTAGAGCGCGCCTATAACGTAGCCATCAAGGCTTCCGCTAGCGCCTAAGAGTAAAATTTTCATACCTATCCTCAACACTAAGTAAAATTTAATAGATTTAAAAAATGGCGGGG
>NZ_AOTD01000112.1 GCF_000344295.2 Campylobacter showae CC57C
TTTCACTCAAATTTAACCGCCCTTTGGCTAAGATTTCTCAAATTTAACGAAGCAAAAAGGATCAAATTTGCACGCCTTGCTAAAAATATTTAAAACCGTTTTATACGCCGCGCTATTTTTAGGACTTTATCTTTTGGCCGATAAGTACGGACTGTTTGCTAAATTTGTCAATTAAATTTATCGACTCGGCTTTGCCAAATAAATTTTGAGTCAAGAATCGGATTTTAAATTTAATCGCTTTGTTTGGATAGGCGATATTTATAAATATTCATCCAAAAATATAACACCTATTTTTTTATCCAACTTTTCGCAATTACAAAACGATTTCCAATTTATTTTGCCTCCCGTCGATAGGTTCGGAAACATATTGTAGTAATAGTTATGATACTCCCTTTTGTATGCGATTATCGCGGATGTTTTATTGTTTATCAGCTTAAATTCGGTAGCTATGAGAAAATTTGAGCTAAATTTATCTAGCTTAATCTCGTCAAATTTTGCGGTATAGTTCGTTTTTGGTATTTTATCTTTTGTAGTTGTCGCTTGTGTAATCATCTTATTTCGAATCTCTTTTGCTTTATTCATGAGCTTAAATATCGACTCTCTTTGTATATCAATTTTATTTATATATCTACTATGTTCGTCCGATTTATATTTTATTATTCCATCTTCAAGCTTTTTACGTACTTCTTTTTCTAGAGTATCGCAGATACCCATGGCCTTATCAAGCTCTTTCTCGGTTTCTTCATATTCTTTTAATTCGCTGGAATTCTCATTAAATGAAAAAACGGTCACGTTTCCGTCGGACAAATTTAAAGCCAAAGTTTTTATATGGACACCGTCGACAAACCTCCCCTTGATCCAGTTTATGTTCGCATCCTCAAAGGGACGAACATTATCCTCAAAATAAATACTTTCCGGATACTCAACCGTCTCCTTTATAAAAGCCTTTGGAGCGGTACCGCAGTAATACACTCCAAGAATATTTGTGATGATGATGTCGTAAGTAGGGATTAGAAATAGCGCGGCCGCTACTATGCCTCTGATCCAAATTTTCTTAGCGTATTTTACGGTGATGACCATCACTATGGCGCTAACTGCCATATAAGGAATAACGTAAAAAAGTAAGATTATCATACCCATAGCGTATCCTTTTTAGTTGTCGGCAAAACGGAGACGGTACGTTTTGCCTCGTGCCTAAAATATGCGGGTCAATAAAACCCGCAACTATTTTAAATTTGACCGCTTCGCATCTTTTGCAAATCATTGATAAAATGATAGTGCCGTAAGGCTTAAGGCGGAGTTAAATTTGAGCTTCGGCAAGCGCTAGTAGTCGAATTTGACGCTTGTTTTACGAATTATAATATCGCAAATTTAACCTCGCAAGTTATTTTTTTTGATAAATTTGCTCCAAATTCGAACCTAAATTCAAAACAAAATTTAACCGCACCAAAGCTGCCCGCACATTTACCGCAAACGTAATCGGCCGTAAAATTCACTCATTTTATAAAATAAAACTAAAATTTTAAATCTAATTTAGATATTTTAAAAACAAATTTAGGTAATATTGCGCTAGACAAAAATTTTATCCGAAAGGAGCTGTTATGAGCGGTATTGCTCTCATCGTCTGCTTCGTCATCGCGGTCGTCGTTATGATCGTGCTGATTTCTAAGTTCGGGGTTCACCCCTTTATAGCGATCATGCTCGTCTCGCTCGCTCTAGCCGTCGTCGCGGGCATCGACCTGGTCAAGGTTCCCGCGATCATCGGAGAGGGATTTAGCGGGATATTTAAAAGCATAGGCATCGTCATCATCCTGGGTGCGCTCATCGGTATGGCGCTGGAAAAGACGGGCGCGGCGCTAAAGCTGGCCGATATGGTCGTGCGCTGCGTAGGCGACAAGCGCCCCGAGCTAGCTATGCTCATCATGGGTTGGATCGTGGGTATCCCGGTCTTTTGCGATAGCGGCTTTGTGGTGCTAGATCCGATCCGCCGCGCGATAAAGGAAAAAATCGGCGCCAACCCCGTAGCTATGGCCGTCGCGCTCTCGTGCGGCCTATACACCTCGCACGTGTTTATACCGCCGACGCCTGGCCCGATAGCGGCCGCAGGACTCGTGGGCGTGGGGCACAACCTACTGCTAGTCATCGCCGTGGGCGCGGTAGTTTCGATACCGGTTCTCATCGCGGGCTATCTTTTTGCTAAGACTATCGGCGCAAAAGTGAGCCTAAAAGATGATCTTGCAGATGTGGGCAAGAGCTATGACGAGATCATCAAAGAGCACGGCAAGCTACCTTGCGCATTTTTGAGCTTGGCGCCGATTTTTATGCCGATTTTGCTTATGGCGCTGGGCTCGGTCGTCTCGATACTAAAGCTAAAAGGCTCGTTTGCGAATTTCGTTTTATTTTTGGGCAACCCGATCATTGCACTCGGTGTTGGCGTGCTATTTGCCGTTATCTTGCTGGCTAAAACGGGCAAACTGGGCGAATTTAACCTCATGACAAACGAAACGCTAAAGATCGTCGGACCGATCCTTTTCATCACGGCGGCGGGCGGCGTGCTAGGTAACGTCATCGCTAAAGCGGGCTTTGTCGAGTTTATGAAGGCAAATGCCCATCTCATCGGCACCGTTGGTATATTTTTCCCGTTTGTTATCTCTGCTATCATCAAGACCGCTCAGGGCAGCTCGACCGTGGCGCTTACGACGACGGCCTCTATCATGGGGCTTTTCACCGATAGCGGCTCGATGATGAGTGGGCTGGGACTAACTAGCGAGATGGGTGCGGTGCTAACGGTGATGGCTATCGCTGCGGGCGCGTGACGGTTTCGCACGCTAACGATAGCTACTTCTGGGTCGTTACGAACTTTAGCAAGATGTCGCCGGAGCAGGGCTACAAGACCCAGACGATGCTTACGTTTATTATGGGTATCGTCGGCATGGCGACGGTTTGGGTTGCGTCGCTTATTTTGCTGTAAATTTGACGGCTAAATTTGAGTGCGGTTTCGGCGTGACGAGACTGCACTCTTTACGGTAGTAACGGTAAATTCTCAAATTTGTCCGCCCAGACCCGCATCTTGAAAATGTTAAATTTGATTTGGTTAAATTTAGCATTGCGCATTAAATTTAATCTTTCTTGTTAAGGGG
>NZ_AOTD01000113.1 GCF_000344295.2 Campylobacter showae CC57C
GTTAAAATTTACTCCGTTGGAGTTTGAAACTTACGGTTTTCAAGCCTTAAGCCTCTAAAAATCGGCGTTTCAATCACTGCTGCTTTTTACTGTGCCCTGATTTGTGCCCTGATGTTAAAAAATACATTGTTGATGGAGCGTATTTTTTCAGGCGTGATCTCGGCTTTGTAGTAGTGCTTGTCGCTGATTTGGCTTGAGTGCCCTGCTAGCTCTGCGACCAAGTCTTTATTTATGCCAGAGTTTCTCAAAAGCGAAACAAACGTGTGTCGTGTCGCATACAGCGTTTTGTATTTGACCCCTATTCTTTCAAGCAAAGGCTTGAAATACATCCTTGTCAAGCTGCCACCCTCCTTGAACGGCTCGCCTTTTCTAGTCGGGAATAGCCACTCGCTTTTGCTATCGTAGCCCTTTAGCATATCAGCAAAATTTTCGGGTATTACGGCTATCCTATCGTGATTTTTTGTAGCCCCGCCAGTGCTTACTTCGCCTCTTACGATCGCGCGCCGCACAAAGATGATATTTCGCTCTAGGTCAATATCCTCCCATTTTAGGGCGATTAACTCGCCAGTGCGTAGCCCTGTTGCAAATGCTACGTGTAGAAATATACCAAACCATCCCGTAGCCGATCTTAAAATCTTGCTCATTTCGTCGATCGTGTAGGGCTCTTTTTTGTTGATTGTGACGCGGAAGTTATCGACCGATGCACAAGGGTTTTTCGGTATAATATCATTTAGCACGGCTTTATTAAGGGCGAAATTTAACAAAGTTTTCGCCCTGCGTACCGTAACTGTTGAATATTTTCTCAATAGCTCATTTTGCCATTTTTCAATATCGATAGGCCTTATGTCGGCCATATTGAATTTGCCAAAATATGGCGCAATAAGCCGCTTTGTCTTTGAAATATACTCGTTTTGGGCGGTTTCGCTTCGCTTGTGTTTGGACAGCTCCAGCATTTCAAGCAAAAATGCCTCAATGCTCAAACTAGCTTCTTTAGCTTTTTCTTTTTCGTCAATTTTTTGTAAAAGAACGCTCCAATAATTCCGCGCGACCCAGCGCAGGTTTTCGCTAGTCGCGCTTTTACCGGTAGAAAATCTGTATCGTTTTTTGTTTATTGTGCCAAAGACATAAATAATGCCGTTGCGCACTTTAAACCCGCCGCTATTTTTCATTATATCTCCTTAAAATTTTAAGGGCGGCAGTTTGAGACAGCATTATTTTACCATCTTGCAACCAAAATTCCACCTGCGGCTCTAAATTTGACTTGATGTATGCCGTGATCGTTTGGCGGCTCTTGCCTGAAACATCGCAAACGTAAGATAGCGGCACACATTTTGGCAGGAGCAAGGAAACAGTATTTTTCATCTCAAGGATTAGGCTTTTGAGTTCTAGAAATTCGCTCATCTCTACTCCTTGACTTGATTTATCGTGATGATCACGCGGTTAAGCTTGCCGTCGTCAAGCTTTTCTATCTCGCTCTTTATCCACTCGATCTTGGCGTGCCGTTTTGTTTCCTCGCTTGCCGCTTCATTGTGTTTTTTACAATGCTCGCAAAAGCTATCAATCGCCGCCTGCATTTTTTCTTTTTCGGGGCTACTCATTTCACTCTCCTATTTGCTCGTAAATCGGCATATTTCTCTCATCAAATTTGCCCGTCCACATACGTATCTTGTAGTTTTCTAGCGGCATCGGTAGAGATAGTATTGTGCTGCGTGCTTCGCTATAACCCCATAATATCGTGATGGTTCTTCTAGCAAAATTTATTTCCCAAGGCTCCACCTTTTCGCCGGTTCGCTTGTCGGTGATTATCATCTCTTCGGGTTTTATAGCAGGGTTCATTCTCTTTCCTTTATCCCAAACCCTAGCGCGTAAAGCGGGGCAATTTCTACGCTCTCGCCTACAAACGCCTGCGCCTGCGCTCTTGTCATCCTCGTTTGGCTAATATGCCAGCCGTCGGACATTTTGAATTCCCAATACCAAAGAGCGGTGTCGGTTTTGGGCTTGACGCGATATTCAAAATTACACCAATCCCAAAGCGGGTGTTTTATCTCGCCCCAATTACCCGCATCTTTGTCGCTTACCTCTATCGCTTCGCCATTGGCATAGGCTTGCATTACCGCTATCATTTCGTTAGTACTCATTTTTTATCCTTAAATATTTTCAATATAAAAATACGCTAGTCTTTGGCTATCCTCCGCCTCGTTACGATACTTTGTGTCATAGCTTTTATTTGCGATATACGCTATCTTTTCCTTATTTGTCGCGTAAAATTCGGCCAGTATCGGCGCCAGCCTTTGCCCCTTGCGCTCGTTCGGTGCAAAACGCAGATAGAGGAGGTCACAGGCTAGTTGCGGGGCAGTCGTGCTAAAATCATCTTTCCGCATACGGGATTTATTATCGAGCGCGTTGATTTGAGTGTCAATCCGCTTTCTAAACTCGCGGTAATGCTCAACGATCGGCGTCATCGCCTCGATCAGCTCGTCAATAAATTTGCTCGCTTTCTTATTGATGAATAGCCCCAGCTCCTCGGTGCTATCCATTTTTAAAAAAGAATACGCCATAACGAAAATGGCGGCATCTTTTAGCTCGCTAGTCGTCATTTTTGCACCTTTCATAATCCGCCTTATACCATTTCGCCACCGCTTCGGGGCTTTTGTCTTTGACCCATTTGCCGATACTTTCGTCATACTTGCCCGTGCGTGATGAAATTTCTTTGATAGTTTCTAGCATGCACAGATAGGGGTTGTAGCCTAGCCGTTCGATAGCCCTCCACATCTGGAGCACCAAAGAATTTAGGCTGCTTGCATTTATTATTATGTCTGTATCGTGCGGTAAAAGCATAGCGCTCCAAAGTTGAGGCATATTTAGCGAGGCAGGTTTTACAAACGGTTCACTCATTGCATTCATCGCAAACACTACAATATCGCAAAGGGCATCTACGCGCTCGTTATTGTTTTGTGCCCTGAAATATTCGGCTAGCTCCTCACATAGATTGCCCAGTAGCCCCGCGCGCTGGCTCTCAATGCTTAATCTGCGCTCGGCTTTCCACGCTTGGAGTAGCTCGTAAATTTCATTTAGTTGTTTTTGCATATTAGCTCCTTATGGATTGCCGATACGGCTTATTATACCGCGCAGTCGGCGATCTTTATACGTCATCGTCTTGGCATTTAGTGCCGCTTGCGCGCTTTCTTTGACTTTACGCAATATTTCCGCCGCACGAGACGGCAAGACTACTTTCTTACGCCGTAACCTTGCAATCTCCTCTTGCGCCGCTTTTAGTTGCTCCGCTAGATCGTCCATAACCGCCCCTTTAACGCCGCAAGGGCTCTTTCCTCGCCTAGCCGCTTGATTACGCTAGGGACTATTTGGCTCGCCCAATACTTATCAAGCTTGCGTCCGTAGTATTCAAACGCTTCCTTTTCGTTTAGCTTGACATGCTCGGGCAATGGGTCGCTTACCCACCGCCCGTTTTCCATACGCATTGTAGCCTTTTGCGCCATTACTGCTTCACCGTAGGTCATTTTCCTTTCCTTACTACGTCCTCGCTGTTGTCTATCCAATGTATGGTCGGCGCGCCTTTGTGCTTAGTGTCGAAAATATACCAAGCATATACCATCATTCCCGTTTCGTATTTGCCGTCTGGGCGTATCTGGGCGGAGAGTAAAGGGTAGCGCGCGAAAACATAAACTTTTTCTAAAATCTCACGCGAATAAATCTCGTCTAGCCGCTCTTTGCCGTGTAGATAATTTAGCGGTAGCAAAAAAGCAAATCTAGGCGCGATTTCGCAAGCTTTTAAAATAAATTCCTTGGCGAGGCTAAACGGCGGATTTGTGATAATCACATCAAATTTACGCGTTTCGGCTAGAAAATCTTTGCCGTCTAGCAGCAAATCGTAAGCCGTGACGTCCTCGTAGCCCGCCTCTTTTAAAATCGCCGTTATCGCACCCGCACCGCAAGCAGGCTCTAGTATGCGCCCACTAAATTTCTCTACTTCCAAAAGCCGCCGCGTAATAGCGTAGGGCGTTTGATAGAAGTCGCTTTTTGATCGGTGCTTGTTGGTGTTGCCGCTGAAGTTTTTACCCATAACTTGGCGCCTAATAAGGTATCGCGTCGTCGTCCGCATAATAGCTCGCGTCCTCGCTGCTAGCCGTAGGCACGTATGCGCTAGTGTTTGATTTAGGCGCGCTCCAAGTTACCTCAAACATCAGCCCGTTGTCCTCTTTGGGTTCAAACAATGCGACATATACTCGTTCGCCCGCTACTAGGGGTGTTTCGATATGCCCTTTAAAATAATTAACCTTGCCGTCTTTGCTGACGGCACTCCAGATCCCGCCGATAAATTGCCTGGAACCCTCCCAGCCTTTAGGTTTATATTGGGCGATTTTGTATATCGGGGCTTTTTGATTTCCCGCTAGTTCCTCGGGCGGGGTCACGATTAGCGAGCATTCGATAGGGCGCATAAACGGGATATTTATCATCCCGCCTATAAATTTTTGCTCTACGCCGTTTTGGTCTTTTACGGTTTTGTGTTTAAAATATCCTACGTTCATCTTATCTCCTTAAATTTTCCATTAACGCGTCAATGCTGTTCGGATCAGCTAGATATGCCTTAGCGTCATCAGGCGATACTCTTTCTAAAAGCTTTTCAGCCTCTGCTTCGCTCGCGCCTCTACTCATTAGCTCGCCTTGCAAAGCGTCAAGCGGCAAAACGTCCTCGTTCACGTCGATTTCTACTTCAACGGGCGCGGCTTCGATGTATTCGGCTTCGTCAACTGTCAACTTTTGGTTGACAGTTGAATTATTCGGTTTTTCCGAACTGCTCACGAGGTCGTTTAAATTTGCCGTCGCTTCTGTTTTGGGCTGTTCTTTGTAGGCCTCGTTTTCTGCATTTACCGCGCTCATCAGCATAAAATCGTCGGTTGGCAATTTTGAGGCGATGTATTTAATGGCTTTTTGCCTTATACATCTCCTCGCTCCAGTTCGTCCACGCCGAGAATTTGCCCGCCTTTACGGCCTGATTGGTATTTTTTAGCTGGTTTAGCTTCTTTGCACTGATAAAATCTCTGGTTACGCCGTTTTTATCTCTAGCCCACACCATAGCGCCAAGCAGATTTTCATTTATCCACGCGGCGTCTGTTTCGTTGCGGTCTTTTAGATTGGCTTCAAATATAAATTTTTTGCCGTTTTCATCGACCGTATATTCAAATTTATCGCACTCATAAACGAGCTCGGCGTCTATGTCGTAGCCTGCGCGCTTAGCCAAAATTCGCCAGCCGATATAACCTATTTGCAGTTGAGCTTTTTTGACGCCTCTTTCGGAAAAAGGCACGATGTAGGCTTGCTTTTGCTCTTTTACGATAGATAGCCCGACTTGCGCGATTTTAAGCGCGACGCTAAAGACCGATACGGGCTCGCACTCTAAAATGCTTTTATCCATACCAAGCAGGGTTAAATCGGTTACGAATTTATCCGCCTTGACTTTGCTGCCGCCGCTAAGGGCTACTATCTCGCTCATCTTTTGCTCGGCGAATTTCGCCATCAGATTGTTGAAATTCTTTGCCGGACTTTGGGGTTTAGTTTGTTGTAGTTGGTTCATTTTTTATCCTTTTCAAATTTAGGCTGTCTCACCCAGTTGCTCAATTCTCCAGTGCGGTAAATCCAACTCGTGGAATAGCACACTTTCATCGCTTGCATCATAACCTTTAATGTTTTCTAAAACTTCCGTATATTCAGCCCTGCCGTCCTCGATAAATCGCTGCGTAGCGTAGAACGCAAACGGTTTGCACGGACTCTCGTTGGGTATTACGAAAAATACGAAAAAATCAGCCTTAAACCCGGCGAGCCTTAGCGTGTCGGTATAAAACGCCGCCTGCAAGTGATAGCCTAGATCATAAGCTTCATTTCTAAATCGCGTCTCAGTAGTGCATTTAGATGTTTTTACGTCGTATATGATGCCCTGCTTTTTATCGTAAGCGTCCATTCTCACGCGTCTAATAAGGCCGTCGTCTTGCACAAAGAGGCTGTATTCGTTTATCGTATATTTCAAATACTTATCAAACATTACGTGTCCGTTGTTTATCATTACGCGGGATTTCTGCACGGCTAACGGGGTTAAATCGAATTTATCCTCGTTGTAGTCGGCGGGTTCAAGTAGTCCTTTATGCACCGCCGAGCCCAGCTCCAGCGCGGGGCTTGGCATACTCATAAGCTTTGCGCGCTTAAAATAAAGCTTCGGATCAGTGCGCGCGTCTCTTAGTCCGCTTGAGCTTATGCCGTCCAAGCTATGATACTCCTCGTTGCTGACGACTTTGGGCGAAATGAGCTTATTAAACGGGTATTTAAATTTAGGCTTTTCGCCCAAGTCTATTTCAAGCATTTAACACCTCGTTTTTACTTAGGTTAGTTATGCCCGCCGCGGCTAACATCTCTTTGATTTTGTCCGTTAGCTTGTCATGCGGAGCATTTGCCGGAGCTTTGACCTCAAACTCGGCGCGGATAGTGTAGATAGCCTTGCCGTTTTCGGCTTCGCGCGGCTTTTGCAAAACTTCGCGCTGCGCTTCGTAAAAAGCTTGCGGGTTTGCTTGTTCGGCTCTTGCGCGCTCGATAGCCTCTTGTTTTTCTCTTTCGGCTCGCGCTAGCAGTTCGGCCTCTCTTTGCGCAGCTCTTGCTTCCATCTCCGCTTTTTCTCTAGCCGCTCTTTCCTCTGCTTCTCGTCTAGCTTGCGCGGCTATTTCGGCATCGCGTGCGGCTTTTTCTTGCTCGGCTATCTTTGCCTGCAAGATTTCATTTTCAAGAGCTTGTATTTTTGCCTCTATCGCGTCTTTAGTAGCTTTTGCTAGAGTGCCGGCAGGCGTTACCGCGCTTAGTTTGATTAGATCGGCGATGTTGATGCGCTCGAAATTTAGCTCTTTTTCATCGCAAAGAGCTTTTGTATATTCTGTTATCCTTGCGGCGATTACTTCAAGCTTAGCGTTTTCAAAATTAGCCACGCCGTCTGCTATCTTTTGGCGACCGTCCGTGATGATGGCTTCGATCTCTTTTTTCTCGGCCTTTAGCTGATTTACGGGGGCTGAAATTTTATCTATGAAAAATTTATATCTCTCGCCAATCTCGGCTTTTACCTTATTAAAATTCGCCATCACCTTTTTTGCTTCGGGGATATTCTCCTCGGTTACATTGATTGAGTATTTCTCCACCTGCCTTTGGGCTTCGACTTTGATTTCCTCAAAGTTTGTTTTTAAAACTTGGCTGTCTGCCGTCTTTGCCTCGTAAGTTACGATTAGCTCCATACTTTCGTTCATTGGTTATCCTTTAGTTCGCTTATTATTTCTTCTTTTTTGGCTCGCGGCAACATCGATATTGCGTAAACAATATCTTCTTCGGCAAAATCACTCATTATTTTAGACAAATCATTCACGCTTAATTCGCTTATGACCTCGTTTAAGGCGACTTCTGCCGTCACTCTTAGCTTTGTTTCGTCGCGCATCTGTTATCCTTTTTTAAATGATTTTATCCGAGCTTCAAACTCGCGCATTGTTTTAATACTCTTTGTCTTTAGCCTGTCTTTGTTCTTTAAGTATTTTTTGTAGTTGATCATCATTTTGCTATCCTTTAAAATTTTAGTTCCGTTTCGATTTGGCCGTTTATTTCATCGGCGAGGTCGTCAAAGCTGATTAACTCCTCGTATTCACTCGCTAGTTTGTCCAGATGATCTCTAGCCGTAGCGATAATGTCCGCCACCTGATCGCTAAACTCTTTAAATTTAGCATCCCTTACCGCCTGCGCCTGCTCATTTTTCATTATGTCATAATCGACGTGGTCTGTCGCGCTCATTTTTTATCCTTTAACGTCGGTCTTTTGCGCAACGACCACCACTCTGATCCGTCGTATTCGTCGCGTTCTATCCAGTCGGGAGAGTTTTTAAACGTTATCCAGCCGTCCCACTCTTGCAAGCCAAACCCGCCGTCGTAAGACAGCCATTCGGCCGGTATTTCGCTCCAGTTTATCTCGCCCGAGCCGTAAAACTCGACTTTTTTATCTTCGTCGTATTCGTTTAGGCGGTGGAAATAGTATTCGTCTATCTCGCGCCCTACGATTATCTCGATCGTTTCATCTTTAAAATTCGCTGCCATTTTTTATCCTTTCAAAATTTCACTATGTTCCATAAAAAAGCGGTCGTCGTTTGCTACGTATGCCTCGACCGCGCCTATGGCCGTATAGACGTGCTCTAGCTGTTCTTTCGTCTGCTGTAACGCCCTAAACGTAACCAGCTCTTTATCTCGCTTTTCTTTTTCGATTTTTTGTAGTTTTTGTTTGTAGAAATCCCGCTCTTTTCTTGCGTGTTCTAGTAGTGTTTTTAAAGTTTTATATCTAGGTTCGCCGTTTTTAGGTTTAAGTTCGGCTAGTTCGGCTTTAAGCTTTACGATAAGGGCGTTGTGTTGAGAAATTTGGGATTTGTAGCCGTTAATTTGGCATTCTTGTAGCTTTTGCCTCATATCATAAAAGGCTTTGACGAGTATCTTTTTTGCTTCTCTAACTTTAGCCGTGTTTTTCATATACGTAAGTAGTAGCGTTGCTTGCTGTTCGTTTAGGCAATAAACTTTTCTGTATGTAAGCCCTAAGCCTGCTTTAACTTGTACGTTGTGAAAATTTAGCTCGCCGAATTCTCTTAAGTCGGCCTCGTAGGTTCTGATAAGTCGTTGGACTGATTGTTCGTTGTTATCGGTTAAAACCGAAACTTTGTCTTGCGTGGTGGCTGGGATGCCGTTGTAGTTTATGACTAAATCGTTCATAATCAATACCTTTCCAATGAAATATTATTGGAATTATATTGAAATAAAATTGATTTGTCAATACATTTGCATTACTTTCTTAATCTTTTCGCATTGATTTCGCATTTAAGCGGTCGGATATTAAATCCGAGCGCTTATTTTTGGGCTTCTCTAATAAACATAAACATCACGTATTGGTTTAACGATACCCCAGCCTCTTTTGCCAAGCTTTCCAACTTTTCTTTTAGTTCTAGCGGAATTTTGATTTGTAAATTGTAACTTCCGCTTGCTTCTTTTTCTTCTGCCATCTTATCTCCTTTGAAAAATTATAGCTCGGATAAAAACCGCTCTATTGAGCGTTGATTATACAAAATTTAACCTTTTAACCCCAAAAACCTAACATTTTTAATCACAAATTTACGCGGTCTAAGCCGCCTAAATAACCTAAAAAGCCGCATGGCCAATCCTTTCTCGGGCTAGAGATGACTAGCCCGCCGTTGAAGTTTAAGCCCATAAGATGCGGGCAGTTTCCAGTTTTTGCGTTAGCTCTTTTACGGCTTTTGTCGCGTAAGTCAAACTGTAACTATGCTCGCGCCTTATCGTGCCGTCTTTTAGCCCTTTTTGGCGCGCTTTGGCTTTTTCTAGCTGTGCCGTAAAATACTCTACGCTTTCAGGCATCGATAGGTTTATCTCCTCAGCTTTAGCCTCCCAATACCCGGCTTTACGCGCTCTTTCGTCGGCTATTTCTTGCTCTTTTATGCTATTGCCCATCCTATTCCAGTTGCGCTCAATTAGCGCTCTATGCCTATGCTCGCTGTGATGTCCGATCTTTATCGGCTCGGCTAGGCGTAAAAACTCCGCCCCTTCTTGACTTTTTTGATACCAGTCAAAGCTTTTCTTCTCGTGGGAAGCTTGTGAGTTTCTGTATTTTTCGGCTTTTCTTTCGGCGTAACTTGCATCCTCTAGCCTTACAATGGAGTAATAAAACTTGTCATTTTTTTCGGCTACTAGGTTATAAACCTCGCACTCTACTTCTTTGCCGTATTGCGTTTCAAGAGTTATAATCTCGCCTTTGTCGTGCTTTTCGTCGCACTCTGCCACCCACACGTTAGGGCAGTACTTTTTAAATTTGTTCATTGCTTTTCCTTTTTCAAAATATCCTAAAGCAAACCCCGCTAAGATGAATATTAGTATTTGCAAAACCTATCGACAAAGGAGTTGCGGGGCTTGATTTAAGATACGGTGGCGGACGGCAGGAGTCGAACCTGCGTTCCAAAATCTCGTTTTATGGACGTCCAAGATTTTATGCCACTTAACATACGTCCGCCATATAAAATTGCGTGGATTTTTCAAGCTCTGAATATGCCGTAAAGGCAAAACACGCGCGATCAGGGCTGATCTGGCTAGGGCAATATCGCTTCCCTAGTGCGCTAACCCGTAGCTTTAGGTTACGTAACCTCGGCGTGGGTCGCCTATCCTTGTTTGGATAATGAAAGTATAGCTACACTATCCTTAAAGTAAGGTTAATTAGACTAGTAAAACTATACTTTTAAAAATATTTTTTATGGTATAATTTCTATTAAATTTTTTAGGGGGATTACATGAAAAGGATATTAGCTTTATTATTGTTTGCAACACAAATAGCACTATTTGGAGCAGACAGTGATTTGACAAATAAAGAGCTTCACAGTGTACTTGAGAATATACAGGTAATATTGGGGGTTATTTTATTTTTTTTAATTTTAAAAATTTTATTTAAAAAGAAAACAACAAGTATAACAAATCAGGCAAATGGCAATAATAGCGGAGATTATATTTGCACTACTTGCCATTCAAGAACAGGTGCACATTTTAAAAGAAAGCATTCGATAGGATGGTTTTGGGTAATTTTTATATTTATTAGTATGGGATTGGGGTTGATTATTTATTTTCTAATAGGAAAAAAAGAAAACGTTTGTCCAGTGTGTGGAGCTAAAACTCTTGTGCCAATTAATACCCCAATAGGACAGCAAATATTAAAAAATAATACCAATAATTTATCTTAATTTCCTCCACTCCCACGGCGGGGTAGGCTCTTTGTCTCGCCACAAGCCCAGTCTTTGCTTTTTTGCTTGGCTCTCTTGCGCTGTATATTTCTTTGAAAACTTGCGATATGCCCACGCATAGCCGTTTTCTACCATTTGGGCGTTTATGTCTGCGCCGTTTAAATAGACCGTGCCGATTGTGCGCTTGTATCTATCTTTGCCGTTTTCATCGACTTCTACGACTTCGTCCGCTATCAAATTTGCCAAAAACTGCTTTGATTTTTTGCCGTAGGGTTGCTTGAGCTCGGGCGCGTCGATGCCGAATAGCCTTACTTTGATTTGCTGCTTGTTTTGCAATATCGTGATCGTGTCGCCGTCGTGGATGGAGATGACTTTGCCGGAGAGGGCAAAAAGAGGAGAGGCTACCCACAGGATAGCCACAAGAAATTTTAACAAGTGAATTAAGCCACGCCTAGCAACTTTTCTAGGCTATCATATATCTGATTTTCATTTGCAAACTGTATAGGATCATATCCTACTTTTAAAAGAGCATCTTTAAACATTGCCGTCTTGTTGGTAATTCTGAGCTCTGGTGTAGTAATGCCATATATGCCGCTAAAGTTAGGTATTTCTAATTGGCGGCTAAATGCTCGGCTAATGTCCTCTTTGTTCTCTATACTACCCAATATCGACGGGTATTCTTTATCTTTAATTATTAAGCTAAAATCAAACCCGTCTCTTTTTTTGACTTTTATGCTATTTCTAAAATCTCTATCCGCCAACTCTCTAACCGCCTCTTTGATATGCTCTTTATTTACACTTTGCGGCTTATCGCGCTTTGCGCCGAATTTGTAATAAACATAACGGTAAAATAGCTCGTTTAGCTCAGTGTCCAGCCCGTCAAAAGCGCGAAAAAGCTGCGTCTGGCCGAATCTAAAGTTATCAAAATACTCTTTTGATAGCGCTTGCTCCAGCTCTTTTTCGCTTGATACGCGCGATAATAGCGAATTTATGTAATTAACGGTATAGGTA
The DNA here is from genome assembly GCF_000344295.2 of Campylobacter showae CC57C. GTDB lineage: Bacteria > Campylobacterota > Campylobacteria > Campylobacterales > Campylobacteraceae > Campylobacter_A > Campylobacter_A showae_B. Next base: position 11,825 of record NZ_AOTD01000113.1, read on the forward strand.
AGTATCTTTTTATTTATGAAAGAGGCGGAGCTCATTTTTTTTATGAGGTCGTCGCCTATAAGTTCAAATTTAAAGGCGGTATCGCTAAATGCGACCACCCCGATATTTAAAAACTCAAGCGATAGTTTATCCATATACCAGTGGATTACCTTGTACTTTGCTAGTTCCATCTTATTTTCCTAAAAATCATAACAAGGGCAAGCCCCTTTAAACGTATCGGTCAATATACGCATAGCTATTATTTGCTTTATCTCGTCGGCATATCGCAAAACCTCCCACTCGCCGGGGCACTGTTCCAATATACCGTCTAGCATAGCTATTATAGTATTGTAATTCTTATTAAAATTTAATTTATTTTGGTCTTTAAAGATATAATATCTATCTTTAGTAACGTCTCCGGTCGTCCAATTCATATACATTTCGCCTATCTTTTCGCCGTTTTTGATTTTTTCATAAACCCTATGACTCAACAACGACAAGCCGAAATCAATAGGCGAGTATTTTTTTGTCTGCGGATCATAAAGGATATTGGCGTTATCTTGCGTCCTATCGGAATTCATCATAATATTGTCTATGTTGGCAATCCTTTTTATGACGCTTTTGGGTATCATGTCGACGTCCGAAAAACTAAATTTTTGAGCGCCGTCTATTTTTAAAATACCAATATTTGTTCCTAATGACCCATTGGCATTCAACTGGCTTTCTGCAGAAACTTTGCCACTGAATAACCGCAAAGACGACTCGTTAATAGCGATAAAAGCAATATTATACTTGTATATCCTAAGCCCCAGCTCTCGCATAAGCATAAAGGCTAAAAATTCATTAAAATTTGATATGTCCTTTTCGGCGTTCTGTTCGTGTCTAAATTTCAAAAGATAGATTTTGTTATCGCTAGCTCGCACCCATACGGGAGCAGTCGCCCCATAGTCGGCCGTTTCTAAGACGTCTTTTATCTCAAGCCGTTTTATCACTTATCATCCTTTATCCTTCCCTAAAACCTCTTTGAATTTATGGAGTAGCTACCGACGACACGTCCGAGAATTTCAATATTTAGATCCTCTGCGATTTTTATCGGCTCGTAGTCTTTTTGTCGCTTATTAGCGCAAAATATGGGCGTTTTTTAAATCTTTTGACTAGCAGCTCGTTGTCATATCTGCAAACGTATATCGCACCCTCTATCGCCTCTTGCCCGTCGTGGCAAAATACTACCAGGTCGCTTTCCATTATTGTCGGCTCCATTGAGTTGCCAAAGCAAGGGATTATGCCTATCCGCGCTTTTGGGCTAACATTAAACATTATGCGCAAATCCTCTGGCTTAAACGGTAGCATATCGGGATCGCCCAAATCGCCGTTTTCTGCCCCAAAGCCCGCCGAGACTACGCCGTCTTTAAAAAACGGAACGTATATGGTGTTTTTGTCGGCTTCATCTGCGGCTTCTATGTTTTGCACGGGGGCAATCTGGAATATGTCTTGTAGTATTAAATCATTTACCGGTATATCTAGCATCTCGCAAATCAATTTCGCTTTTGCGATCTCTGGCTTATTTTTTTCATCTGCAAACCAAAATTTAATCCCGCTTTCCGTTATGTCTTGACCTCGTTCGGTAAGCATTTCTGCCAATTTGGCATACGATATTTTCTTTTCCTTTAGCACCTTTTTTAAGAGGGGCTTGTTTAGCTTGTATTCCATAGCTATACCTCCAAATAGAAAATGTATAGTAATTATATCCTTTTTTTTAAATAATTTAATATAGTAATACTATACTATTAATAACTCTTTAAGAATAGTATAGCTATACTTACGTTATGACAACTAAAAAATTTACACAAATATTAAGAAAACATTACAACAAAGAGGTTTCCGTCAAAGGGATAAAGTATGGCTATTTTAGTCCTAAGAGAGAAAAAATAACAGCTATGTTTGTCGAGGACGGCATAAAGCCGACTTTTTGGGAGGAAGTAAAAAACGGCTGGTATAGGACTCAAAAGCTAAAAGAAAAATCTCAAAAGGCTAAAAAATGATAGCAGAAACAAGCGCAAGGGCATATCGCGCCATAAAGCCGTTTCTAAACGGCAAGCGCGCGCAGGTATATGAATGCTTTAAATTGCATCCAAACGGCGCGACGCGCCAAGAGATTTCGCGTGCGCTAGGAGAACCCATCAATAGCGTATGCGGTCGTGCAAACGAACTGATAAAGCGAGGCTATCTGGTGGTAGTCGGCACGAAAAAAGACGCCGTTACGGGGCATAGCGCGGAGATTTTAAAAGTAGTCGAGAGGGTGGCGTAATGAAGCTGCTAGCCTTGATTATTTGGGTTATTCTCGGCTTTTTGGCGGTTTGCCTTTTAGTGTCGGCTGTGTTTGCTTGGCTGACGGTTGAGAAATTTAAGAGGGGGTGAGGAATGATAAAAACTCACAGCGTAGATGTCGAGCTAGCAAAAAAAGTAGGCTTCGACGAGGCTAATGTGCTTGGTTTTGTAGCTTACTGGGTCAGAAACAATCGCGATAACGGGAAAAATTTTTATGATGGCAAATATTGGACATATAACTCAGCAGAGGCCCTTACAAACCAATTCCCGTATTGGACTAGACGCCAAATCTCAGGAATAATCGAGAAGCTTGAGAAAATCGGCGCGATCGTAAAAGGCAACTATAATAAAAATAAATTCGACAGAACGTCTTGGTATACGCTAACGGATGATTTTATGTATTTAATAGCTTCGGAAAACGAAAAAACGAATACGGAAATGGATGAAACAAATACGGAAATC
>NZ_AOTD01000114.1 GCF_000344295.2 Campylobacter showae CC57C
TTCTGCACAACATTCAAATCCATCTCAAAAATACTTCGCCTTATCGTTTTGTATTCAAATTTGAAGTCAAATTTACAAATTTCGGCTTCAAATTTGAGTCACCGAAACCCGTACCCTGAAAATGCTAAATTTAAAGCCCCTATACAAAGAAATCAAAGCTGTAACCTCAAATTTAACTAATCCAAATTTTGCATCGTAAAGACGCAGGTCTTGGTGCATAAAATTTAGAAATATCTCCATGCAAAAAATACGATTTTCACTTCGCTTGCAAAAAATATATAAATTTTACCTTAAGAAATATTTTTCTAAGGCTAAAGTGTGTAAAAT
>NZ_AOTD01000115.1 GCF_000344295.2 Campylobacter showae CC57C
GTCGGCAAGCCAAACGTCGGCAAAAGCTCGCTTTTTAACCGCTTAGCCGGCAGACGTATAGCCATCACCAGCGACGTTAGCGGTACGACGCGAGATACGAACAAAACGATTATAGAAATTTACGACAGAAGCTGCGTTTTGATCGACAGCGGCGGCCTTGACGACAGTAGCGAGCTCTTTAAAAACGTCAAGGCAAAAACGCTGGCCGAAGCTAGAAGCTCGGACGCGATCATCTTTATGGTCGACGGCAAAATGATGCCTAGCGACGAGGACAAAGCCCTATACTACGCGCTTTTAAAGCTAAATTTGCCGACCGCGCTCGTAATCAACAAAGTAGATAGCAAAAAAGACGAGCTGCGAAGCTACGAGTTTGCAAATTTCGGCGCAAAAACGAGCTTTGCCATCTCGGTTAGCCATAACGCTGGCATCGACGAGCTAGCGGACTGGATCTATAAGCAACTAAAAGACGAGATCCGCCCCGACGCAGGCGAAGATCTGGACGAGTTTTTAGAAAATTTCGGCGACGACGGCGAAGTGGTCAAGGAAATATCGGCTCGCGAGGACTACGAGCGAAAAAATATCCAAGTAGGCATCATCGGACGCGTAAACGTCGGCAAAAGCTCGCTGCTAAACGCGCCCGTAAAAGAGTCCCGCGCGGTCGTGAGCGACATAGCCGGCACGACGATAGACCCGGTAAACGAGACTTTCGTCTATGAGGATAGGGTTTTTGAGTTCGTCGATACAGCGGGCATCAGAAAACGCGGCAAGATAGAAGGCATCGAAAGATACGCGCTAAACCGCACCGAGTCTGCGCTCGAGCTCGCCGATATCGCGCTTTTGGTACTTGATAGCTCCGAACCGCTAACCGAGCTTGACGAGCGCATCGCGGGCCTTGCGGCTAAATTTGAGCTCGGCGTCATCATCGTGCTAAACAAATGGGACAAAAGCGAGGAAGATTTTGATAAATTTAGCCGCGAGATCAGGGATAAATTTAAATTTCTCGCCTACGCGCCAATCATCAGCGTATCGGCTCTGGGCGGCAAAAGAGTACATAAAATTTACCCACTGATTTTAGAAGTTTACAAAAACTACACGCAAAAAATCCAAACCGCAAGGCTAAACGAAGCTATCGAAGAGGCGGTAAAAGCGCACCCGATACCGCGCGAAAAGGGCAAGAGCGTGAAAATTTACTACGCGGTGCAGTTTGGTTTCGCGCCGCCAAAAATCGCGCTCGTGATGAACCGCCCACGCGCCCTGCACTTTAGCTACAAACGCTACCTAACGAACAAGCTACGCGAAAAATTTGATCTATCTGGTACTCCGATCGTGCTGATACCTAAAAATCGTAGCGGCTCGGACGAGGAAAACGAGGGAAAAAGTGAGTAAAAATTTAGTTTTCATCGGCTTTATGGGCGTTGGCAAAGGTACAGTAGCTAGACATATCGCAAAAAAAACAAGCAAGCTGTTTTTAGACACCGACGAGCTGATCGAAAGCGAGCAAAATTTAAAAGTTAAAGAAATTTTCGAGAAAAAAGGCGAGGAGTATTTTAGAAAATGCGAAGCAAAACTCGCTAAAAAGCTAGCCAAAAACGTCAAATCCTCGGTGATAGCGGCTGGCGGCGGCTTTGCAAAGGTTAAAGGCCTAAAAAAAATCGGCAAAATCATCTATCTAAAATCAAGCTTTGGGGCGATTTTAAAGCGTATAGACGAGAGCGGCGAAGCGCAGATGCACTACGCCAAGCGCCCGCTTTTACGCGACCTAAACGCGGCAAAAAAGCTTTTTGACGAGAGAAAGAAGATGTATAAAAACGTCGCCGATCTCATAATCGACGTCGAAGGCAAAGAGCTGGAGCAAGTCGCGAAAGAGATCGAGGCACAACTAAAATCAATAAAAAGGACTAAGTAAAATTTAGGTTGAAATTTGAGCGTAAATTTTAAAATTTGCGGCTTTAAATTTCTTTTTTAAATTTGAGCGTTTTAAATTTAATGCAAAAGCGTTTGGCCGTATCGTCGTGAAAATTCGGAGCGGTTTGTATCGCTGAAATTTGAGCGGTAAACGTCAAATTTTAAGCGAGTTAAAAATTCGAGTCTAAATTTAACGAATTGCAAAATTTATAACAAAAAAGACAGATAATAAAATTTTTAAATTTGCAGATTGTAAAATTTAATAAGCGGAAGTATTTTGAGATGGATTTTGAATGTTGTGCAGTAAAAATTTAGCGTAGGCTGGACATATAGTCCGCCGAGCTAAATTTTTGCAAACTCATTCAAAGACACTCAAAAGACAACGCGCAGCAATAAGAAAGAGAGAAAAATGAGAGTACTAACGGGTTTGCAACCAAGCGGCAAACTACACCTAGGCAACTACTTCGCCTCGATCAAACAAATGATTGAGGCGCAGGGGCAAAGCGAGATGTTTATGTTTATCGCCAACTACCACGCGATGACCTCGGTCGCCGACGCTGGGAAGCTAAAACAAAACACTTATGAGGCGGCAAGCGCGTTTTTGTCGCTAGGCATCGACCCGCAAAAGAGCGTATTTTGGGTGCAAAGCGACGTCAAAGAGGTTTTAGAGCTCTACTGGATACTGAGCCAATACACCCCGATGGGCCTGCTAGAGCGCGCTCACAGCTACAAGGACAAGGTCGCAAAGGGCCTAACCTCGCATCACGGGCTTTTTAGTTATCCCGTTTTGATGGCGGCAGATATCCTGCTATACGGCGCGCAGGTCGTACCAGTGGGCAAGGATCAGATCCAGCACGTCGAGATCGCACGCGACATCGCGATCAAATTTAACAACGAGCACGGCGATATCTTCGTCCTGCCGGAGTACAAAGTCGATGAAAACGTAGCTACGGTGCCCGGCACAGACGGCGCGAAAATGAGCAAAAGCTACGGAAACACGATAGATATTTTCGCCGGCGCCAAAGAGCTAAAAAAGCAAATTTCAAGCATCGTGACGACCTCCGAGCCGCTTGAAGCGCCTAAGCAGTGGCAAAACTGCAACGTCTATAATATCGCTAAATTATTCCTGGACGAGGACGGACAAAAGGCTCTGCAAGCCAGATACGAACGCGGCGGCGAAGGACACGGACACTTTAAGGCGTATCTAAACGAGCTGGTTTGGGACTATTTTGCGGACGCGAGAGGCAAATTTGATTATTATCTAAATCACGCGGGCGAAGTGGATGAAATTTTAAACGAAGGCGCGAAAAAAGCGCGAGCTGTCGCAGCGCCGATAATGGAAAAAATACGCGCCGCAACAGGCATATACAAATAAATTTTAAAGGAAAAAAATGCAAGCAATCTACCCTTACGCGCAGCTTATTCACCTAATCTGTGCTATCATTTTCGTCGGATTTTTATTTTTCGACGTGATTATTTTTTCAAGAGCCAAAGCCAAACTGCCCGCGGAAATAGCGCAAAAAGCGCAGCAAGCCATCTCAAGTGTCGCGATAAAAATCATGCCGCTTTGCGTGTTGCTTTTAGTACTAACGGGCGGCATGATGATGAGTAGCTGGGTCGGCTCAAAAGCCGGCGGATATTTTGAGTCGAATTTACAAATCGTCTTTATGATAAAGGTTATTTTGGCGCTACTGATATTTGCGGCCGTAGCGACCAATCTCACGTGTAAATTTATACTAAAACGCCCTAGTCCTCTAGGCAATATCCACCCGTTTGCGTTTACGGCGGCTGCGATTATCGTGATATTTGCTAAAGTCATGTTTATGGTGTAAAGGATAAAAATGATAAATCTAAAATTACTCGACACGCGCTACGACGAGTTCGTAAAAAAATTACAAGGCAAAAACGTAAAGCCCGAGGTTTTAAACGAGCTTTTGACGACGTTTAACGAGCTAAAAGCAAAGCGTCAAGCGCTAGAAAATTTCCAAGCGATCCAAAACGCTAAGAGCAAGGAGCTAGGCATAAAGGCCAGAAACGGCGAGAACACCGATGAGCTAAAAAACGAGCTAAATTTAAACAAAGCAGCGATGGGAGATGCCGCCGAGATCGTGCGCGCATACGAGGAAAAGCTCGAAAACATAGCAAGCTGCGTGCCTAACATCACAGACGACGACGTGCCGTTTGGCAAGGACGAGGACGATAACGTCTGCGTAAAAACCGTGCTTGAGCCGACCAAATTTGACTTCGCGCCGAAAGAACACTGGGAGCTTGGCGAGAGCTTAGGCTGGCTTGATTTCGAGCGCGGCGTTAAGCTTTCAGGCTCGCGCTTTTGCGTGCTAAAAGGCATGGGAGCGCGCCTATCAAGAGCGCTAGTTAACTACATGATCGACTTTAACAACGCGCGCGGCTTCGAACTGGTTAACGTGCCGTTTTTGGTAAATGCAAACACGCTTTACGGCACCGGGCAGTTGCCTAAATTTGAAGAAGATCTTTATAAGGCTCAGGGCGAGGATTTGTATCTAATCCCTACTAGCGAGGTGCCGGTAACAAACCTATATAATGACGAAATTTTACCCGTCGAGAGCCTACCGATAAAGATGACTTGCTACTCGGCATGCTTCCGTAAAGAAGCGGGCTCAGCAGGACGCGACACGCGCGGTATGATACGCCAGCACCAGTTTGAAAAAGTAGAACTAGTAGCCATCACGACTCCAGAGCAAAGCGCGCAGATGCTTGACGAGATGGTAGCGTGCGCTAGCGACTTGCTAACAAGCCTTGGATTGCCGCACCGCCATATGTTGCTTTGCAGCGGGGATCTTGGCTTTAGTGCGGCAAAGACGATAGACCTCGAGGTCTGGCTACCAGGGCAAAACAAATACCGCGAGATAAGCTCGGTATCAAATACCCGCGACTTTCAAGCTCGCAGAGCCAAAATCCGCTACAAAGACGGCAAGAAAAACGCTCTGGTAAATACCCTAAACGGCTCGAGCCTAGCCGTAGGCAGGACGCTCATAGCGATAATGGAAAACTGCCAAAAAGCAGACGGCAGCATCGAGATCCCGGAAGTTCTTAAAAGGTACATGTAGTGGCGCAAAACGACGATGAAAACGTAGTAATCCTCGAAGAGGCCGAAACCCAGCTAAGCGACAAAGAGCCCCGACCGGAAGAACAAGAAGGCGGCGAAAGCGACGAGCTGGTTTCGCTCGACGAGCTAGAACCAGTAGTCCCCGAACAAATCGCAGACGCGCAAGAGGAGGCCAAAAAAAGCAAGAAAAAGCTTTTTATCATCGGAGGATCGGCGGGGGCGCCGTCATCATCCTGGCCGTAGTTTTGTTTTTCGTTTTTAGGGGCGAGAAAAAGCCGCCGATAGACGAAAAACAGATCGTAAAAGACATCGAGGAGCACTACGAGTCGCAAAAATTCGGTAGCTCAAAAATCGACGACATGATCGCTAAGGCAAATTTGCTCTACGAAAAGGGCAATAAATTTGAGGCGCTGAAAATCTACGAAAACATCGCAGTTTATAACCAAAGCCTCTCAAACTATAATCTCGGCGTTTCACAGATGAGGCAGGGCAAATTTGAAGACGCGCTAAAAAGCTTTAAAAAAGCTATCGACAATAACGAAAACGTCGCCGTTAGCGCCATAAACGCCGCAGTTAGCTCACTTGAGCTAAAAAACGAGCAAAATTTTAACTACTATATAAATCTCGCAAGCTCGTTTTTATATAAAGAAGCAGACTCTCCGCTATACAACTACTACTACGCGCTCATAAACTACTATAAAGGCCAATACGTCGAGGCTCTAGCGGCCCTCTCGCACGCCGAAAACGGCTACTATAAAGATCGCTACGACTACCTAGCGGCTAAAATTTTAAGCTTTATCGGCGACGACGCCGAAGCGATAAAAAAGCTAGAAGCTCAAAAAGAATTTGACGCAGATCTAGCTCTGGGCATGCTCTACGCAAGACTCGGGCAATATGAAAAGGCCAGAAATAGGCTAAATTTAGCACTCAACAAGGGCGGCGACTCAAATAAAATAAACTCGATGATAGCCATCATAAACCTAAAAGACGGCAATTTTGAAGCTGCGACCAATGAAATAAAAGCTGTTTTTCACGAAGATCCGCTATTTTTAAATACGAATTTCCCGATCAAAACGATACTAAAACCGGAGCTTTTTGACGTAAATTTAGCTCAGGCGCACTTTAGAAACGACCTATTTTTTGACAAAACCAAACGCTACGAGACGCTATTTTACTTCGCGCCTTATAAGGTTTTTGACCCGAATCAAACGATAAACTACATAAGAAAAGGCGGCGTGAGCCTGTTTTTGGACGATGCAAGCGCAGCGGGCAACTACCTAAACGCTAGCGGCGCGCTCTCAAAGGTAAATTTAGAGCTCTCATCAGCCATCGCAAACGCCCTAAACTACAAGCTAAAGCAGGCCAACGCGCAGTTTACCTCGCTCATCTCGCTATATCCCGAGCACTCGGTTTTACACTACGACCTAGCGCTTAGCTACGCGCAGCTGGGCAACTTTAGCATGGCGGCAAAGCACTTTATCATGAGCTATCACCTAGACCCTACAAATCATCTAGCTGGCGTGCTAGGCGCTATCGCAAACGATATAAACGCCGTGGATAACACCAAACTACTACAAGAAATTTCAGAAAATCTCGACCACGACGCGAGCTCAAAAGACGCGCCAGTAAGCCAAGCTCTAATGGCCCTCATCGCAAATAATAGCGGCGCTCTCATGCGCTGGCTAGAAGAAGACAAGGAAGAGAGCGCGCTAAATTTAGCCTTTGACGCGATAATCGCAAAGATGACCGACAAGGGCGGGGAGTTTGCTAAAAAAACGCAAATTTTAAAAGCTAAGCTACCTGAAGATATCGTGGCGAATATCCTTGATTTTATCGCAAACTACAAGGATGAAGGCATCAAAAAATACGTCGAGCAGATACAAATTTACTTCCACGACAAGCGGCTAAACGACGCTGCGTTTTACCACGGCGCAAACATCATCAAAGAGCAATACATCAAGCTTTTGCAAATCTCGGGCCTACTAAACTATGAACGCGAGAAGATAAAAGCACTGCTAAAACAAGGCGCCAATAACGCTGATTTGCTCCAAACACTTGCCTACATCGACATTTTCACGAACGATTTTGAGGAGAGCTATCAGATCTACAACCGCATAATCGACGAATTTAAGATAAACGATGCTGGCACGCTGTTTCTAGCCGCCGTGGCCGCCATAGGCTCAAACCACCCGCAAAACGCCACCGCGCTTTTGGAGCTATCAAAGCTCACCGATCCAAACGCGATGGAAAGCCGCGTGGCGCTAGGACACCTATATCAAGAGATCGATAATATCGAGGCCGCGACGATACAATACGGACTGATAAAAGATCCAAACTTTAAAAGTAAATTCGTGGATTTTATGATTGATTACGAGAAGCTGAAAAAGTAGTTTTATGCGGGCGATAAACTCGTCGCAAAGTCGCCCGCATAATTCTTATAGATTAATAGTGCCGAAGCGAAGCCGTGTTTGTCAAATTTGACGAGAAGCAAAAACAACTCGCCTCGTCAAATTTAAAGCCCTGCTTCTATAACTAGCGGACTAAAAACAACCGTAAATTTACAAAAGTACGGCGCTAAGCCGCGTCTCAAGTCAAATTTTACTTATCCTCAAGCACCTTTTCGCGCCACTTCGAGCTTGATTTTTTGTCCATCGCCATATCTTTGGACATCTCGGCAGCGGCCTCAAAGTTTTTCTGCACGCCCTCGCTGCTGTTTTTGTATTTCACTGCGTTCGTGCCCTTTATGCCTAGGCTCTGTGCCTCGCTAACGGCGTCGATATTCGCTCCCAAAAATATAAACTCCCAGTCGTATTTTTCTTGCTTATCGCTTATCATTTTTTTGATCTGAGCCTTTGAGTACTCCTTGCTCGAGTTTTCCTGTCCGTCTGTGATGATCACGAAAAGTACGGCTCTGTTTTTGGCGTAGATGTCCTCGACTTTTGAGATTTTATTTATCGTATCGCCGACCGCATCTAGTAGCGCGGTATTGCCGCCCGCGACATAGTCCTTGTTTGTTAGCTTCTCGACCTTTTTGATATCGGCTCTATCGTGCAGCGTCTTAAAATTCGTATCAAAGAGCACCGTAGTTACCTTTGCGTCCACGCCCGCTTCTTTTTGCTTGTCGATCATCGAGTTAAAGCCGCCGATCGTATCGCTCTCAAGCCCGCTCATGGAGCCCGATTTATCTAGGATCAGCACCATCTCAAGCTGCTTTGGCGTAGATTTTTGCGGCGCTTCCTCGCTTTTAGCAAACGCAAACGCCCCGATAATCATCAACAAAAACGCGATTTTTTTCATATTTTCTCCTTTGAAAAATTTGGCTTGATTATATCAAATTTTAAAGACGCGGCGGTAAATGTGGGGAGGTTTAAATTTGAGTTTTATATTTTTGTTTGCCTTAAATCCGACTAAATTTATAGCCGAATTTAAAGGCTAAATTTATAAATTTAAGGCCCGAATCCGAGCCTTAAATTTACTAAGCGGCGCAGTCAAACCGCTCAAATTTTACTTTGTCGCAGTGATTTTTACGTAGCTGTTTAGCGCGCCTACATACGCTTTGGCGCTCGCCGTCATCGTGTCGATATCAAGTCCGTGTCCGATGACGGTTTTGCCGTCAAATTCGACCTTCACTACTACGTTTGCCAGCGCGTCTTTGCCTTGCGAAACGGCGTTTACCTTATAGTCTTTTAGTACGCCGTTTATGCCGCTTAGACGGTCGATGACCTTAAATATCGCGTCCGCCGTACCGTTGCCAAGCGCTGCGTCGCTCTTGATCTCGTCTGCGTGGCGAAGCGTGATAGCTGCGCTACTTAAGCCTTTGTTGCAGCTACTTTGCGTTAGCGTCAAAAACTCGAAAACTTCGGGGATCTTGATGATCTCGCTAGTCACCAGCGCGCGCAAATCGTCGTCAAATATCTCTTTTTTCTTATCCGCTAGCGCCTTAAATTTCTCAAACGCCTCGTTTAGCGCGCTATCTTCTAGCTCAAAACCAAGGCTGATTAGTTTATCTTTAAAGGCGTGGCGACCCGAGTGTTTGCCAAGCACCAGCGAGTTTTTATCTAGCCCAATACTCTCGGCGCTGATGATCTCGTAGGTCTCTTTGTGCTTTAACACGCCGTCTTGATGGATGCCGCTTTCGTGAGCGAAGGCGTTTTTGCCGACGATGGCTTTGTTTGGCTGAGGCTCGATACCGATGATACCCGCTAGCAGGCGCGAGCTAGGATAAATTTCTTTATGAACTATGTCCGTGTAAAGCGGCGCGAATACGTCGCTGCGCGTCTTTATCGCCATTACGATCTCTTCAAGCGCGGCATTTCCCGCGCGCTCGCCGATGCCGTTTAGCGTACACTCGACCTGCCTGGCGCCCGCTTTTATCGCGGCTAGCGAGTTTGCCGTAGCTAGGCCTAGGTCGTTGTGATTATGCACGGAGACGACTGCGCGACCGTTTATAAATTTAACCATTTCTCCTATGCGAGCGGTAATCTCCTCGGGATATAGATACCCCACGGTGTCTGGGATGTTGATCGTCTTTGCTCCGGCGTTTATAGCGGCGTCGCAAATTTCTTTTAAAAAGCTCATCTCGCTCCTGCATGCGTCCTCGCAGCTAAACTCCACGTCGTCGCAAAATGTTTTGGCGTATTCTACGGCTTTTATGGCACGCCTGATTACTTCATCGGGAGCCATTTTTAGCTTAAACTCCATATGGATCGGGCTTGTAGCGATAAAGGTGTGGATGCGTCTGTTTTTAGCAGGCGCGATAGCCTCTCCGGCGGCCTTTATATCGCCGTCCACGGCGCGGGCGAGCGAACAGATAGAGGCGTTTGAGGCTTGCTTGGCGATCTGATGTATCGCGTCAAAATCACCCTTGCTGGCCGCGGCAAAGCCGACCTCCATGACGTCTACGTTTAGGCGCTCCAGCTGGCGCGCGATGCGTATTTTTTCTTCGGTATTCATCGAGGCGCCGGGGCTTTGCTCACCGTCTCGTAAAGTCGTATCAAATATTATTATTTTATCATTGTTCATTTTTTATCCTTTTTGGAGTTTTTGTTTGTGTGGTTAAATTTTGATTATTAGGGTGTGAAAGAGTCGCTGCTTAGCGCAGCAGCAGAAGTAGAGAGAAAAATGCGTTAAATTTGACGTTACCGTTCATTCGCTCTCCTTTTGGATTTTTTTATTTTTACATCTCATAAAAATATAGCGGATTATACCGTAAGAAACATAAACGCTCATTAAAGCCGTAACAGCCTCGATCGGATAGATATAGATGACCGAAAACGCGACCGTAAGACCGACTAATATGCGAAGAAAATCGGCTTTTTTGAGATCGATTTTTTTAAAGCTGGGATAGCGGATGTTGCTCACCATCAAAACCGAAAGCAAAATTTGCAAAAACAGCAAAAACCACTCGGCGCTCCTAGTGAAATCGTATTCTAAGCTTAGCCCGACCCAAAATGCCGAAACGATGGCCGCCGTTGGTATCGGAAGGCCGATGAAGACGGATGGCTCGTAGGTGCCCGTCATTACGTTAAATCTCGCTAAACGAATCGCGCCGAAAACAACGTAAAGAGCGGCGACAAGCGAACCAAGCCGCCCGAAACTGTGCCCTACCGTAAAATAAAAAAGTATCGCCGGCGCGACGCCGAAAGCTATCACGTCGGCAAGACTGTCAAACTCCACGCCGAATTTGGACGTGGTTTTGGTTAGTCTCGCTACGCGTCCGTCAAGCCCGTCCAAAAATAGCGATAAAACGATGTAAATAATAGCCTTAAAAAAACAGCTATTTGCCTCCTGGACCAGTCCTGCGCTGGCCGCGATGTAGCCGCGCACGGAGACGATGATGCTGATGATACCTAAAAAAGCCGAAGCCGCCGTGAATAAATTGGGCAAAATATACATTAACTGAAGTTTATGCTGATTGTCTTGCATCTTTTTCCTCGTAGCTAAAAAATCCTATGATCCCCGCGCCTGCGACTTTTTCGCCCACGCTGACGCTTATTCTAGCGTTTGCGGGCAGTATCAAAATCACCTCGCCGCTACTTAAAAAACCAAATCTCCTGCCTGCCTTTAGGCGGCTGAAATTTTCAAAAGAGATCCTTTTGCTAAGAGGTCCGGCGATGATGCGGATCGCAAATTTGTTGTCTAAATTTTTACAGATAAACAAGGCTCTCTCATTTAAATTTTTAGAAGCTTCCATGGCATTACACAAAAACAGCCCGTGCCTTTGCTTGGCCTCCAAAAGCTCCATATCGCAAGGAGCCCTGAGCGCACCCACGTCAAATACGCCCTTGCGGATGGTTACGGCTACGCACTGCGTGTCAAAATAATAAATTTTCTCTATGCTTTTTATCTTACCGTCGATAGGACTAAGTACGGCATATTCGTCGTCGCTGCCAAGCGCTCGCTCCGGATTTCTAAACCAAAAGACGCAGATCGAAAAGAGCGCGAAAAATAAAATTTGGCACACGCCCAAAGCTAACGAAAGCAAAAATAAAACCCCGAAAGCAAAGATGTATTTATAGCCCTGTTTTGCGACCATGCCGATATTTTGCATTATTTTACGCTTGTTCCTCTTTATTTTCTTCTAAATTTACCAGCCTGCTAGGCATACCGCGTTCTTTTTCGTAGTTTGCGATGATCTCCCTGACCTTCGCACCCTCGATAGTCTCCTCCTCGTAAAGCGCCTCGACCATCTTTTCTATCGCATCGCCGTAGTTTCTCAGCGTCTCAAGTACGTGTTTATAGCGCTCGTCAAGCGTGGTTTTGATAAATTCGTCCACTTTTTCCGCCGTCTTGTCGCTATAGTCCCTATCGGCCTGACCGCCTGCGAGGAAAGTACTGCGGCGCTTTTCAAGCACCATAAGTCCCGCGATATCGCTCATACCGTATATCGAGATCATCGAGCGAAGTATATCGGTAGCGCGCTCGAGATCGTTGCCCGCACCGGTTGAAATCTCTTTTATAAACACCTCTTCCGCCGCGCGTCCGGCCAAAAGCACATCCACTTCGGCCATCAGCTCGTGGCGCTGCATCATAAATTTATTTTCTTCGGGCGTATGAAGCGTGTAACCAAGCGCCGCAAGTCCGCGCGGTATGATTGATACTTTAGTGACTCTGTTTGCGCCTTTGGTAGTCTCTGCTATGAGCGCATGTCCGCTCTCGTGATACGCCACGATGCGCTTTTCTTTCGGATTTATGCGGCGAGACTTTTTCTCAAGACCCGCGATCGCACGCTCGACGGCTTCTAGCAAATCGGCCTGCTCAACCTTGCCTTTTTCTTTTCTGCCCGCTAGTAGCGCGGCTTCGTTTATAATGTTGGCAAGATCCGCACCCGCAAGGCCGGCCGTCATACGCGCGATATCCTCGATACTGACGCTGTGATCGAGCTTGATATCTTTCATATGCACGCGTAAAATTTCGATCCTGCCTTTAAAATCAGGTTTATCGACGAGCACCTGCCTGTCAAATCTGCCCGGCCTTAAAAGCGCGGCGTCAAGCACCTCGGGACGGTTCGTCGCGGCAAGTACGATAACGGGCGACGCGTCCGAGCTAAAGCCGTCCATCTCGGCCAAAAGCTGATTTAGCGTTTGCTCGCGCTCGTCGTTTCCGCCGATCATTCCGCTAGCTGCGCGGCTTTTGCCGATAGCGTCGATCTCGTCTATGAAAACGATCGCCGGAGCCTCTTTTTTCGCATTTTCAAAAAGATCCCTCACGCGACTGGCGCCCACGCCGACGAACATCTCGATAAAGCTCGATCCCGAAACCGAGAAAAACGGCACGTCCGCTTCGCCCGCGACGGCCTTTGCGAGCAAGGTTTTACCGGTGCCCGGAGGCCCAACCAAAAGCACGCCTTTTGGGATTTTGGCGCCTAAATTTATATATCTATCCGGATGCTTTAGAAAATCCACGATCTCTTTAACTTCCTCTT
>NZ_AOTD01000116.1 GCF_000344295.2 Campylobacter showae CC57C
ACGTAACGCAAGAGGAGATAGACGATTTTGCTTTTAGATACTGGGATATAGATAAGCAGATAAAAGACGATGCATTTGCGGAAAATTTCCGCAAGCTTTTAAAATCAAAGCAAACGAATCAAATTTTAAAATTTATGCAAGATAATAACATTAGCATAGACTCTCCACTAATAGACGGCGTTACTCCTTTGATGTACGCTAGCTTTTACGATGACGAAGTCACGGCAAAAAGACTTATAGATATGGGCGCAAACGCTCATGCGCAAGATAACTATAAGCTCTCGCCCCTGGCCTACGCCATAGAAAACAACTCTACAAAGACCGCTAAGCTGCTCCTTGATAGCGGGGTTAAATTTGATGAAGTAAAGACGGTGCAGTACTACATAGATCCTCCGTTTTATAACAATATCGAAAAGCTTATCATGGATGGAGACGACGTAAAGATAGTATTTCGAGATAATTACCAAGTCAATAAAGAATCCAAAGACGCAAATAACCCCATGAGGTATATAGTATGGCATAACTATGTCGAAATGGCCGATATAGTCCTTGCTAGCGGGTATAAACCAAAACTTAAAGAAACGCCGTCTTTATTTACCGGCATAAGGGATGAAAATTCAACCTTTCTACGCTCTTTATACGTGGCGCTGCAAAACTACCCAAACTACGAACCCATGCTAGAGCTTCTTTTAAAATACGACGTCGTGGGTCAACCTACGAAAGAGGAGCTAAAGAAGGCGTATGATGAGTGCTACGATAACGTAAAATACTATGCGAAAGAAAAAGAAAACTATATCTATAAAATGAATCAAGGCAGAGACGAAGAGGCCGAAGAAAAGATACAAAGAACCAATAATAAATACAAATATGCTCCTTACTGGCACATATATCATGACGGTCTTTTACAATACAAACCAAAGCCGATA
>NZ_AOTD01000117.1 GCF_000344295.2 Campylobacter showae CC57C
TTTGAGCTCAAATTTGCCGTAAATTCGGCGTATAAATTTAAAAAGGTAAAAAATGATAACCGCAAAGGCTCTTTACGCATCCGCTCGCCTTAGATCGCTGCCGCTTAGCGTCTCAGGCGTACTGCTCGGCAGCGGCGCAGCATACGGTGCGGGCGCGTTTAGGGCGGATATTTTTGCGCTGGCGCTACTTACGACGCTTCTGTTTCAGGTACTCAGCGACTACGCCAACGACTACGGCGACGCAGTAAAAGGCACCGACGACGAGGGCAGACTGGGGCCGCGCCGCGCGATCCAAACTGGGCAGATGAGCGCGACCGAGATGAAACGCGTCATCGTAGTTACGGCGCTGCTTTCGGCGCTTTGTAGCCTCGCGCTAAGCGTTTTGGCATTCGGCGAACGGTTTTATCTCGTGCTGCTATTTTTGGCGCTAGGCGGCGCGTCGATATACGCGGCGATCCGCTACACCGTGGGAGCCGGCGCATACGGCTACAAGGGGCTCGGCGACGTTTTCGTGTTTTTGTTTTTTGGCCTTTTGAGCGTGCTGGGCTCATACTTTTTATACGCGCGTTCGCTCGATGCGGCGCTGCTGTTACCTGCGTGCTCGTGCGGGATGCTAAGCACGGCGGTGTTAAATTTAAATAATATGCGCGATATCCGAAACGACGCGCTCAAAGGCAAGCGCACGATTCCCGTACAGATCGGGCTGCGCGCGGCCAAGCTCTATCACTATGTGCTAATCGCCGGCGGAGCAGGATTGATGCTTTGCTATTCGCTTTTGCGCGGAGATTCGGGCATAAAATTACTCTATATAGCGAGCTTCGTGCCGCTTATTTGGCATCTCTTTTTCATCTTAAAAGTGCAGGAGTGTCGCGACTTCGACGGGCAGCTAAAGGTCGTCGCGCTCTGCACGTTTGCGATGTCGGTGCTGTTTTTCGTCGGGGAAATTTTAGGCTAAATTTAGCCTGATTATTGTTCCGTGCCATTGCGGGCGCCGAATAAGTAATTCAAATTTTTCTCAAAATGTTGCGAAAAAGTTATATATTTACTTTTTTAAAATACACTTTCAAACCTAAATCACAAGGAGAAAAAATGAAAAAACTCATCAAATTTTCGCTAGTCGCAGCGCTAGCAGCGAGCTTCGCAAACGCCGCAGTATACGAGATCGACCCGGCACACAGCAGCGTCGGCTTTAAGATCAAGCACCTAAGCATCTCAAAAGTAAGCGGGAATTTCGGCAAATTTGACGCTGTGATCGACTACGACAAGGACGCCAAAGAGCTAAAAGCGCTCGAGGCTACCATCGAGACTGCCTCGGTAAATACGCAAAACGACAAGCGAGACGAGCACCTACGAAGTGCGGATTTTTTCAACGCGGCCAAATTTGACAAAATCACCTACAAAATGGTCAAATTTGAAAAAGAAAACGACACGGAAGGCAAGGTCGTGGGCACGCTCACGATGCACGGCGTTACTAAGCCCGTGGTGCTAAAATTCGAGCTTGGCGGCTTTACTGCGGATAAAAACGGCAAGGAAAAAATCGGCTTTAGCCTAGAGGGCGAAACTAAGCGCAAGCTCTTTGAGATCGGGCTAGACACCTCAGAGATCACGCTATCGGACAAAGTCGAGCTAGAGATCGAGATCGAGGCGAAGGAAAAATAAGTCTAGTTAAAGCTCGTTTTCTGGCTTTTTAACTTTTTTGGCTTTTACCACATGTCATTAAATTTACTACGCCAAAGCAGCAGCGTTTAGGTTTGATCCGGGAGTAGGTTTTTGTGTTCGCCAAAAAAAGAATATAAATTCATACTCTTTTTTGGCAGTATAGATTAGTATAATATTAAAAAAGCGTAAAACAATATCATGAAAGCTATTATAGCGTATTTTTATTTTATCCCTATGTTCACAAGTGTATTACATCTCATATGGCTGGTCATCTTGTGCTTGTTCATCTGGGCTAAGGAAAAAGTAACCGTAAGCACCGGAGCACATTTCATCGCGTGCAGCGGTTAGGTCAAATGTAATGTCCTTAGAATAAAATATAATAGTGCTATAAAAAACAAAAGTGTAATAAATTATAAAAGGTAAAGATTTAATCTCCATATTTTTTACAAAAAAATGCTCAAACATATAGCAAAATATAAGTGAGGTTATAATAGTTGTTATAATGATTTTAGTAGCCTTAAGTCTTTTTATGCTAAATTTATGAATTGCCAAAATAAATAAAGACATTATCACTAGATTTAAGGTAAAAGAGGTAAGATATGTGGCAGCAGATGCGCTTATGGCCATTGTTGTCATATAAAAGTTTTTTATGAACTGAAAACAATCATAAAACATAGAAACCTCCTTAAATGCTAGCATAAATTATATATTTACTTCGTTTGTCAGTCTACACCAATGTCGCACGGTATCATAAAGTCGGTATACAAATTTGGTTCTTTTGGAGATATGGCAGAGGCTGCTCCCACAAGAACTGTTGATGTCCAAAAAAGAAGTGTGTAATTTCCAGCTGACGGCAATGTTAAGATGCCCTCGTTGTTAGCTGCAAAGGTAGCCCAAACGTATGATGTTGTACCTATATAAAAAAGAACCAACAAAACCGATTGTCTAAAAAGGATAGCCACCGGTAGAGCATGAATAGCCCCGATAAACATACAAGCATAAAAGGATGAAAAACCAACCTGCATTAAAAAGTGGTATATGTTATAGACTATTTCCGAATACATGGTTTTTGTCTCCTTACTTTTTAAAGTTAATATAGTATTTTTATGTTTAAAAGTGCATTAATCTATTTTTCAGCTACCTATTTTTATCTGCCTACAATAACAATTAAATTTTTACCTACTTTTACGTTAGTGCCACCAAGCACATAGCCTATAAATAAACATTTGACGCTGTTAGTATCATAATAATTACACTCACACCCCCTCGCCAACAGACAAAACATGATATTCCTTATATTAAGAATGTCAGCTGACCAGCAAACATTATGTATTTATTTAAAGTAATCCCATAGCACTAGTGAATTTGAATAGCCTAAAATCAGCTTGCTTTTGTTTAAATTCTGGATGAAAGAAAGCAAGCCGGCAAATAGATAAATTTGCCGACCCAGTCGCCGTATCAAAGCGTAAATTTACCCCTTACGCCCTAGCAAATATAGCCTCAATGCCTGTTCGGCGGTCATTTTGAGATTGCGCGTCGCGGTTTGCTTATCCATCGCTTCCTCTAGGCTCACAGGCTCGTTTAATACGCTAAAAAATGCGTCGATGCCGTTTTCGTTACAGCCGCCGGCGCACGGCGCCACGCTGCCTGCTAGCGCGATGATCGGCTTGCCGTATTTTTTGGCGATCTTGGCCACTCCGGTCGGGGTCTTGCCCATCGAGCTTTGAAAGTCCAGTCGTCCCTCGCCGGTGATGATTAGATCGGCGTTTTTCACGTCCTCTTCTAGGCGGATTTCCTCCATGATGATGTCGATGCCAGGCTTTAGTTTGGCGTTTAGGTAGCTAACAAACCCATACCCTAGCCCGCCTGCCGCGCCCGCGCCCTTAAAGTTCCAAAATTCGCTCGAAAAGTGCTCGCTCGTCGCGCTCGCAAAGCTAATGAGCCCTGCGTCTAGCTCCTTTACCATCTGTTCATCCGCGCCCTTTTGTGGTCCGTAAACGTATGCCGCGCCGTTTTTGCCAAACAGAGGATTATCCACGTCGCAAGCTACGAGGAATTCGCACTCTTGCAGCTCGGGTACTACGTTTTTGTTTGAGATTTTGGTGATTTTTATGAGGTTTTCGCCTTTGCCCTCGAGCAGCTCGCCGTTTTCGTCAAAAAACTCGTATCCAAGCGCGCTTAGCATGCCCGTGCCAGCGTCGTTCGTTGCGCTGCCGCCGATACCAACGATAAATTTACGCGCGCCCTTGCTAATAGCATGCAAAATCATCTGCCCAAAGCCGTAGGTGCTAGTTTTCATCGGGTTTCGGCGCTCTTTTTCCACCAGCATGAGTCCGCTAGAAGACGCCATCTCTAGGATGCCCAGCTCACCTGCGAGCGCGTATCTGGCGGGGATCTTTTCGCCGAGAGGATTTTGAACGATGACGTCGATAAACTCGCCCTCTAGCGCGTCCGCTAGCGCCACCACACTACCCTCGCCGCCGTCTGCGATGGGCTTAACCACCACCTCGTCGGTCTCGCCGGCTAGGGCTTCGATACCCTCTTTTACGGCGTTGCCGGCCTCGAGGGAGCTCAGAGAGCCTTTGAAAGAGTCGATTGCTATTAGTATTTTCATCTGTTTTCCTTTTTGGCAAGGCTTGTCTTTTGAGCGCTTTTTCAGTTGCGCTTCGCTCACTGCTTTGCAAGAAGCGGAGCTGGCTAAAATTTAGCTCGGCGGACTATTTTTGCTTCGTTGCACTCGCAACTGCAAGCA
>NZ_AOTD01000118.1 GCF_000344295.2 Campylobacter showae CC57C
GCAGACTTAAAATTTCAAACTCATTCAAAGACACTCAAAAGACAAGCCGCTATTTAAAAGCAACAAATGTCGCAAAATTCGCCCATCTAAATATACACTCCACATTTTTAAACCCCGCACTAAGCGCCAAATTTCTATTTTCCGCTTCGGTGTATGGTATGAGCACGTTTTCTAGCGCCTCGCGTTTTTGCGCGATCTCATAGCGCGAGTAGCCCTGTTCGAGCTTGTATTTTTCGTAGATTTCGATCATATTTTTACTCAGCGTCTTGTCTTCAAAAATTAACTTCTCGCTAAAAACAAACACGCCGCCGTCATTTAGCGCGCGGTAAATTTTAGCTACGAAATCCTGACGCTTGGGCGGACGGATAAACTGCAGCGTATAGTTCATCAAAACGGCGTCGCGGGCGTCAAATTCGCACTCCAAAATGTCCGCCAGCTCAAGCTCGATCCTAGCGCCGTACGCCTCTATCTTGGCGCGTGCGTTTTGCAGCATCGCAGGCGCATTATCTACGCCTTTTAGCGCGAGGTCGTTTCTCTTGCGCCAAAGGGCTAGCAGCGTCGAGGCGGTCGAGCAGCCAAGATCTATCGCGCTTGCGCCGTTGGGTAAAATTTGAGCTAAAAAATCTGCGATCAGCTTTTGCGAGGCCGCATAGTACGGCACCGAGCGCCCGATCATATCGTCAAACACCGACGCCACGCTCGCGTCAAATTCAAACTGCTTTTTTATCGGTTCTTTAAAGATTTCGTCTTTCACGGCTCGCTCCTTTGAGGCGTAGCGTCGCCCACGACGTAGAGATCGCACACGCCGACGAACTCCATCGCTTGCTTGATGTCGGTCCCGATTTGCTCCTTTTGCTCCTCTAGGCTTTCAAATTTTCGGTTATCGCGCAGTCGTTTGATAAAGCAAACCGCGACGTCGCGGGCGCCCTCGATATTTTCGTTCAGCACGTGCGTCTCGACGCTAAAGCTACCATCCGTACTCACGCGGTTGCCGATAAAGGTAACCGAGCCGTAGGTCTTATATCCGATACGAGTCCTCGTCGCATATACTCCCTCGCGCGGCAAAAGGTAGCTTTTGATATCCAAATTTAGCGTTGGCACGAGCTCGCGCGATCCGATGCCCTGCCCCTTTATCACGCGACCTTCGATCGAGTATTCGCGGCCTAGCAGGCGGTTTGCCTTGTATATCTCGCCCTGTTTGATGTACTCGCGTATAGCCGAGCTGTGCACGCCCATGCCCTCAAAGCAAAACTCGTCCACTATATCCGCCTCGCCGTCAAAAATGCGCCGCAAATCGTACTTGTCCCACGCTCTGTTTCGCCCGAAACGAAAGTCAAATCCGACGACTATTTTTTGCAGATTTTTAAAATCCCGCTTCAAAAGCGCGATAAACTCGTCGCCCCCAAGCCCCTTGATCTCGTTAAAATCATACAAAAAGCACGGATAGCGAGAGTATTCGGCGCGCTTTAGGCCGGGCGTGATGTTGGCCTTATTTTTGTCGATCACGACCAGCCCGCCGTACTCGCCCAGCTGCTTTAAAAGCTGCTTGTGGCCGCGATGCACGCCGTCAAAGTGCCCGATCGCGACGGCAGTGATATTATCTTTTGTTAAAAGCGTAGAAAAATTCGGCATTTCCTTCCTTTCCTTTTACCTCGCATTCGAGCGTTTGGCGCATTATCCAGCCTAAATTTGCCGCCGCAAGCTCAAATTTCGCCCTCGCCTCGCGCACGGCTTTTGCGTCCGTTACGACGCCTTTTTTATTTCGCTTGGCGCTCCTGCCGACCTCAAACTGTGGCTTAAAAAGCAGGATAATATCGCAGTTTCCGCCCGCTAGCGCGTCGATGGAGGGCAAAATTTCTTTGAGCGAAATAAAGCTCACGTCGCAGGCAATGAGATCAAATTTGCGTGCGACGTTTTTGGCGGCATGGGAGTCAAATTTGGCGTTTTGGCTTTTTGTCGCGAAATCTACGCCAATCAAATTTGACTCGTCCGTCTTGGTTCCAGCCTGCGTTAAATTTGACGGCGCAAAAGCTGGTTCGCTTGGTTCATTTAAAAGTCCGTCCCGCTCGGCAAAATTTGATTTGCTAGGATTAAAATTCGGCTCGATTTGGGTTTTTAAATTTTGCTCTGAGCCGTCAAATTTACCGCCTACGGCCGAGCTTTGACACCCTGCCGCAAACTCGCGCACGTCGGTATTTTCGGCTACTATCACTCGCGAGTCGGCTCGCAGGCTTTTATCCAGCTGAGAGCTGCCCACGTCTAGCGCCGTAACGCTTTTTGCGCCGTTTTGCAGCAAAATCTGCACGAAACCGCCTGTGCTTGAACCTACGTCTAGCGCGTTTTTGCCCCGCACCTCAAGCGGACAAGCCGCTAGAAAGCTTTTTAGCTTTAGCGCGCCGCGTCCGACGTAGATTTCGCCGACGAGCTCGATTTTTGCGCCGTTGGAGTTTAAATTTTGATCGCCGATACGGGCTTTGTCGCGTGCAATTTGGGTTGCGTCCGTCAAATTTGATTCGCGTAAATTTTGATTTTCCGCTTCCGCGCTATTTTCGTCAGCCTTCAAATTTACGCCCATAGCCGCGTCTAAATTTAGCCCGTCCGAGCCGTCAAATTTATCAAATTCGCCCACCTCAAAGCTGGGCTTAGAGCAAATTTTGCCGTTTAGCAAAATTTTGCCGCTTTTTATGAGTTCGGCCGCCTTGTTTCGACTGATATTTAGGCGGTTTGCGACAAATAGATCAAATCTCAATCATCCGCCTTAGCTCGTCCTCGGTTATCGCCTTAACGCCTAGCTCACGCGCTTTATCTAGCTTGCTGCCGGCCTCCTCGCCGTAAAGCACGAAGTCGGTTTTTTTGCTCACCGAGCCGCTTACTTTCGCGCCGTTTGCTTCCAAAATAGCCTTAAATTCATCCCTGCCCTTGCTAAGCGTGCCCGTTATCACAAACGTCTTGCCGCTTATAGCGCTTTGCTTTGTCTCAAAACTCTGCGCTTGCGGGCTAACGAAACGCAAAATTTCGTCCAAATTTTGCCTATTTACCTGTATAAACTCCGCGTAGCTCTCCGCCATCGCCTCGCCGAAGCCTTCGATCGCGGCGACCTCGCCAAAGCTTAGCTCGCGCCAGTTTTGCGGATAAATTTGCGCTATCTTTTTGGCCGCTACCTCGCCGATATGCTCGATACCAAGGCTTGCTATAAAGCTGTGCAAAGCGGGCGTGCGACTAGCCTCGATGGCGCCGAGCAGATTTGCGATCTTTTTATCTTTAAAGCCCTCAAGTCGCGCCAAATCCTGCGCCGTAAGCTCGTAAATGTCGGCGATTTTAGTGACCAAGCCCGCTTCAAAAAGCTGATTTACGATCGCGTCGCCAAGGCCGTCGATATTTAGGCACTTTTTGCTCGCAAAATGTATGAGCGAATTTATCACGCGGGCCTTGCACTCGAGGTTTTGACACTTTACGAAAACGCCCTCGTCTAGCAGCATCGACCCGCATACGGGACACTCGCGCGGCCTCTCTATCGGGGTTTGCGAGCCGTCTCTGCGCTGTTTAAAGACGCCCGTGATCTTAGGTATCACGTCGCCCGAGCGGATAATACTGATAAAATCGCCCTTTTGTACGCCTAGGCGCTCGATTTCGTCGAAGTTATGCAGCGTAGCGGACTTTACGATCGCGCCGTCGATATTTACGGGCTCAAGCACGCCCACAGGAGTTACGACGCCGCTGCGTCCGACCTGAAACGCGACGTCAAGCAGCCGCGTGGTCTTTTCGATCGCGGGAAATTTATACGCGACCATAAATTTAGGAAATTTCTCCGTGTAGCCCAGCTCCTCGCTAGCCGCGATACTCTGTACGCGCACGACTAGGCCGTCCATCATAAAAGGCTTGCTATCTCGTTGCGCTACGAGCTGCTTATATGCATCCTCGATCTGCTCGGCAGTGCGGCAAATTTTAAAAAACTCCTCTCGCTCAAAGCCCTGCGAATAGATAAAATCCATCATCTGCGAGTAGGTTTCAAGGCCCAAATTTTGCTCGCCGTAGCCCCATGGCTTAAACCTCAGCCTGCGCGACG
This sequence comes from Campylobacter showae CC57C, assembly GCF_000344295.2. GTDB lineage: Bacteria > Campylobacterota > Campylobacteria > Campylobacterales > Campylobacteraceae > Campylobacter_A > Campylobacter_A showae_B. Next base: position 4,067 of record NZ_AOTD01000118.1, read on the forward strand.
CCGTAACGGCGCTATCTAGCTGGCGCAAGCTGCCGGCGGCCGCATTTCTAGGATTTGATAGCTGAGGCTCGCCCCTTTGCGCGCGGGCGAAATTTATCTCGTCAAAGTCGTTTTTAGCGATCACGACCTCGCCGCGGATCTCGATCCTACCGTTGTAGGCGATTTGTAGCGGGATATTTTTGATGACTTTTGCGTTACTCGTGACGTCCTCACCCGTTATGCCGTCGCCGCGCGTGACAGCTCGCGCGAGAGCGCCGTTTTCGTAGAGTAAATTTAAGCTCGCTCCGTCAAATTTAGGCTGAAGCGCAAACTCCAGCCCCTCTTTGTCGCCGCGCTTTAGCCACGCTAGCAGCTCATCAAAACTAAAAATATCCTCCATCGACCACATGCGCGCGCCGTGACGAGCTTTGATAAAGCCCTCGCTAACCTCGCCGCCGACGCGCTTTGTCGGGCTAAACATCGAGATATCGCCGGGATTTAACCTCTCAAATTCCAGCACTTTATGATAAAGCTCGTCGTACTCCTCGTCGGTGGCTATGGGCGCGTCGTCGGTGTAGTAGGCCTTCGCCCACGCGTTTAGCGTATCTACGGCCTCTAAATACTCTTTTTTATCCATTTTTCCTCGTTAAATTTGCTTTGCTTACCACGCTGCGAGCTTTCTCATCGCGTTTTCCAGCCTAAACATCTGCGCATGCTCGGCCACGTCGTGCGTGCGGATGATCTGCGCGCCGTTTTTAAAGGCCTCCAGATGCAGATAGAGACTACCCGGTAAGCGGTCTTTTATCTCGCTAGGACTATAAAAATTTATGACTGATTTTCTACTAGCACCTGCTAAAAGCGGCAAACCAAAGCGTAAAAAGTGTTCCAAATTTTTTATCAAAATCATATTTTGCTCCGCCGTCTTGCCAAAGCCGATTCCTACGTCTAGCACGATATCGCGGCATCCAAGCTCGTTCGCGGCAGCGATCTTAGCCTCGAAAAATGCGTCTATCTCGCCTAGCAAATCCTCATAATGCGGATTATCTTGCATATTTTCTGGGCTATTTTGCATGTGCATGAGGCAGTAGCTCGCGCCGTACCGCGCCGCTAGAGCGCAGAGACTAACGTCGCCCGTGATATCGTTTATCATCTTAAAGCCGTGATTTAGCGCATACTCTAGGCAGTACGCATCAAAGCTATCTAGGCTAAATATCGCCTTTTCGTGCAAATTTAGGCGATAAATTTCGGCTACTATCTTTTCAAGCCTGGCAAATTCGACCTCGCGTCCGACGTATTTGCTACCCGGCCGCGAGCTAACTGCGCCCACATCGATATACTCGGCGCCCTGCTCGATCATCGCTTCGATTTTTTCGATACCGCTTTTTTCATTCACGCGGCTTGCGGCGTTAAAGCTATCTTCATTTACGTTTACGACGCCCATGATCTGCGCGCGCTGCGGTTTTTTAAACGGAGATTTTAAAAATTTAGCCAAATTTTTTAGGCCGAAATCCTGCGCGGCCTCTTTTTTGGCAAGCGCAAGAACTTGCGCATCGGTCGCCATCAAAAGCGCAGTCGAGTTTGCGCCGCCCAGAATCACGTCGCGATTAGTTACGAGCTCCGCGCCGATGCTTAGCGCGTCTTGTTTTAGGATGTTTGCAGCCGGCGAGCGTAAATCTTTAATCAAAAAAAAGTTGATCGCCGACTTTTTTTTCATCAAATTTCGCCCCTCGTCGCTAGGACGAATAATCTCGCAAATCTCGTTAAAATCAGTTTGCGGATTGATTTTAAAAATTTTCATCTAAGCCCTTTTTCGTAAATCATAAGAAGTATCGGCGTAAGAAGGGCGTGAGTTTTGGTATTTAGATCAGCCAGGCGCACGGCTTTGAAAAAATACTCAAGCTCATCGGCGCTAAATTTGACCCCCTGCGCCGTAGCCTCGAGAACTATCGCGGCGATCAGCTCTTTTAGGTCATTTTTGCCAAACTTTTCGGAGCGTTCAAAAGCTGATTTTTCATCGATAAACGAACAAATTTCTTTTAGCTCGAGGCGTTTGTAATCTAGCCCCGTTTTTTCGCGCTGCTTTTTTTCGAGTCTGTTTTCAGTAACCAGACGCGAACGAACGGTCAGCAGGAGCATATTTTTCGACTCACAGGCTATGATAAAAAAGATATTTTTAGGCGGCTCTTCGATTATTTTTAATAGAGAGTTTTGAGCCTCGACGCGGAAATTTTTAGCGCCCAAAACTAGCAGCTTAGGCTCGCTCTCCGCGATATAGGCTTCGGCGGCAACCTCTTTTGCATTTTCTAGCAAAAAGTCCTCGGCGAAAAAAAATCTAACCGAATTTACGCCGTAAAGCCCTAAAATTTCCTCTTTTAAGGCTTCAAAATCGCTCGTGATTACGATTTTGCTTTGCATAGATTAGAGTGCTACTTTCGCAAATAAAGCGGCGTCTATGCTCTTATCAAAAAGCCTAAACAGCGACAAAAGCTTGATATCTAGCGCGCCGTCGGAGGAGCTGAGATAAAAGCTATTTTGCGCCTGCTCGTCAAAAAGCCACATGTAGCTATCATCCTTGCCTTTGGCGATTTGCGAGCTTTTGTCCGCGCTTTTGCCGACGTAAAAAAACACGTAACCGTTTGGGAAAGCAAGGCTAAGCATGTCTAAAAGCAGCGATACTTCCTCTTTTGAGCCGATATTTTCAAAAGACGGATAAAGCGCCTTTAGCGAGAAAAAAGGCAGCACCGGGCGAGCATTCGTAGGTTTGTTTATATTTTTTAAAAAATACTCCTCAAACCAGCCGCGCTCGCTATCGGTTATCAAGATAAACGCGCGCCCTTCTAGTAAAAATTTAAGCTTCGAGGCGAGCAAAGGCGTCCACTCGGTGCGCCTCTCCTCCATCCAGCTCATCAGCGAGCCCTCCTCGCGGATCGCCTCGAGCGTCCATTTTATAAAATCGCTCATTTATCGAGTTTATAAGCTTCGTGTAGTGCGCGAACGGCTAGCTCGCCGTATTTTTGATCGACGATCATTGAGATTTTTATCTCGCTAGTCGAGATCATTTGGATATTTATGCCCTCATTTGCTAGCGTTTGAAAGGCTAGAGACGCTACTCCCGTGTGGCTTTTCATGCCTACGCCCACGACCGAGACCTTAACTATCTCGTCATTGTATAAAATTTCCCTAGACGCGCTTAGTTTATCCATGCACTCTTTTGCGACGTGAAGCTCGTTTTGCGGTACGGTAAAGCCGAGATTTGTCGTGCCGTCCTGGCCTACGTTTTGGATTATCATATCCACGTTTATGTTTTTTTCTGCAAGCGCGGTGAAAATTTCAGCCGCGATGCCCGGCTTATCGACCACGCCTCTTAAAGTTACTCTAGCTTGGTTTTTATCTAGCGCGATACCGCTTACTAGCACTGCTTCCATACTCTCTTCCTTTGTTATTAGTGTTCCTTCGTTGTGATTAAAGCTGCTTCTGGTGACTAAATTTACGTTTAGCTTTTTAGCTAGCTCGACTGAGCGGTTTTGCAGCACCTTTGCGCCTAGGCTAGCGAGCTCTAGCATCTCGTCGTAGCTGATTTTATCTAGTTTTTTGGCCTTTGGCTCGATGCGAGGATCGGTGGTATAAACTCCGTCTACGTCGGTATAAATCTCGCAAAGATCCGCATCTAGTGCGCCTGCTATCGCCACTGCGCTAAGATCGCTACCGCCTCGTCCCAGAGTCGTCGCGTCGCCCTTTTCGTCTATACCCTGAAAGCCCGCTACGACGACGATCTTGCCCGCCTTTAGCTCCTCTTTCATACGCTTAGTATCTATCGCCTCGATCCTAGCCTTAGTATGCACGCTATCTGTTATGATTCCCGCTAACCTACCGCTTAGACCAACTGCGGGATAGCCTAAATTTATCAGCGCTATCGTTAAAAGTGCGCAGGTAACGCGCTCGCCTGAACTAAGCAACATATCCATCGCCACGCCGTCTGGAGCCTTCGTATAATGCTCGGCGTACTCTACCAGCTGATTAGTTACGCCGCTCATCGCCGAGACCACGACCACGACGTCCGCGCCGCTTTTTTTAGTTTCTATCACTCTCGCGGCGACGTTTTCTATCCTCTCAAGCGTCCCAACGCTCGTGCCGCCGTATTTTTGGACGATTAACATTAAATAAATCCTTTCTCTTTAAAGTAGCCGATAACCTTACCGTAGATCGGCTTTTTGAAGTGGTTTACGTCGCTCAAAACCTCGCTTGAGTTTATAAATCTATATTCGTCAAATTCGGGCTTTTTGGTGTTTATATTTATCTTCGCGCTAGGTCTTAGCCGCACTAAAAAATACTTTTGCGTCTGCCCGTCAAAGTTATAAAATTTCCTACTCGTCGTACCCTCAGGGAAGTCGTAGCTGAGCCACTGCGGATACTCGCTAAGCACGTCCACGTCGTCCGTACCTATCTCCTCTTTGAGCTCTCTTTTTAGAGCCTCGCGCGGCGTCTCGCCGTCGTCTATACCGCCCTGTGGGAACTGCCAGATACCCGTCATATCGCACCTTTGCGCGATAAATATCCTGCAATCAAACGGATAAGAGGGCGCAAGTATGACCGCCGCGACGTTTGGTCTATATTTCTTTTCCATCTTTTTTTCCGAGAATTTTTAATTGTGGATTTTAACGAAAAATAGTTAAGATATAGCTAAATATCGCTAGCTTAGCGGAAAAATTTAACGCTTAGGCTTAAAATTTTTATTTAAATTTTTAAACTACGAATTTTACTTTTTGCGGCGCCGTAAATTTTGCGCGTTTTGCCCAACTGTCCGTCAAATTTTACCGCCTTGATGGCTAAATTTGAGCCGTCTATTTTAGCTCCAGTATCGCCCGCACCTCTTCGTCGGTAAACAGACTCGCGCTTTCATGCTTTTTACGCTCGGGCGCGGCTTTTGGCTCGGCGCGACGAGATGTCAAATTTTGCCCAGACTCGTTAAAATCAAACAACGCAGCCTGCGCAGAGTCGTCCGAAACGGCCGTTTTTGCGGCTTGGTTTGAGGTAGCCGTTTCGCCAAACGAAGCCGTTTTAGTAGCCCCGCCAAAGATAGAAGCTTCTTGCGCAGCGGTAGTTTGCGTGGTCCCAACTAGAACCGCGGTTTTTGGCGCTTCGCTAAAAGAACCTGTTTGCAAGATAGCCTTTTCCTCGCGGCTGCCGTCTCGATACGGCGTAGCGTCCTGCATTTCTTGCAAATTTTGCTCCCATACGGAAGCTGTTTTTTGCTCGCTCTTAGCCATCAAATTTGGCACAAATTTAGAGTCGTCAATCGCGTGGCGCGCATTTTCAAATTTAACGTTTTCATCAAATTTGACCGCCGCACTCTCGCCGCTCTCGTCAAATTTATCATCCTGCAAAAACAAAGTCCCGTCAGGTAAAAGCTCGTCCCGCTCGTATTGGTGCGCAAAAAGCTCGCTTACGTTTATGGCATCGCTGTTTTCTAGGCTTGACGTCCTCTCGTTTACACTCTCGCCGAGCTCCTCGATGCCTGCTATACGAAGGCTCGGCATCACAGCCTTAAAGCTTTGCAAAATCGGCAAAAAGGAGCCGTCAAATCCATCTAAAATCACTCGCATATTTAGCCTTTTTCAGTTTTTTCGAGCGATTTTATCAAATTTATCTTTTGAGCCGTTTTAAGCTCATCCAAAAGCCGCTTATAACGAAAAACAAAACCGATGCCGAAGCTAAACAAAATATAAATTTACCGACCTCGCCCAAAAAATACCCCGAATGCAAGCTCAAAACCGCTTTATGAATCGCAAAAGGCCTGGGCATCGAGCTTTTGGCGTCGTCAAACCTCGCGTGCCTGGTAATTTGCCCCTTAGCGGCGTTTATCGTCATCGTATTTACCTTATCGTCCTCTTCCAGCCCTTTGTCAAAGTAAAATATCATAAAATTTTCGCCGTCTTCTTGCGTGATGACGTTAAAAAGCTCGTAATCACCTCTATCCCGTTTAAAAATATCTATCGCGGCCTCTAAATTGGCTATCTTAGCCTCGTCCTCCAGCGAAAATCCCCTCACCTGCGTAAAGCTCTTTTTTCTAAAAATTTCTTTTTCGCCAAGCGCGTTATTTACGAGCTTTGCCGCCCAGTCGTACGACCAGTAAAGCCCCGTAACGCTCATAAAAGCCAAAAATAAGCAAAGATAAACGCCGGCAAATCCGTGCAGGCTGTACAAAAACGCATAGCCTTTGGCCTTGATTTTTAAAGTAAACGCGCGCATAAATTTAGTTTTAAAACTAGGATAATAGATTATCAATCCAGATATAACCAAGATAACCAAGACGATAGAGCAAACCGCAACGATATGCTTGCCTATAAGCCGTAGCGTCTCGTTTTTGCTAAGTCCAAGGCCTAAGTTAGTATGTAAATTTAACATTAGTCCGATAAATTTATCGCCGAAATTTTCGCCTGTTATTTCGCCGGTGTATTGATTTATAAAATACGACTTAAACTCGCCTTTAGCATTCGTGCCAGATATGCCTAGAGCGTGATTTGCGTCCGAGTTAATCTTGTAGTAGCTAAGCGTAAAATTTGGTTCCCTAGCTTTAAAAATATCTAAAATTTCTCTCGCGCTAAGCTCTTTTTCGCCTCGCTCGATGAAGGTTTTTTGCGAGTTTGCAAGGTCTATAATCTCGTCGTGATAGGATATGATCGCGCCGCTAAGAGCGACGATAAGCAGCGGCAAAACACAGGCTAGGCTTAAAATCAAATGGACGTTAAACCAAAATTTCTTTTTCTTTAAAAACGGCATCTTTCTCCTTAAATTTAAGCTCAAATTTTAAAAACCGGTAGCAGGGCGGCGATCGCTACGCACCGCCCCGCTTAAATTCGGCTAAATTTAAAAATTTACGTTAAATCCGAGCCTATATTTAATCCCGTCGGCGATCAAAATTTCATAGCGTCCGGATTTTGTCGTTACGTATTCGTTAAAGATATTATAAACGCTAAAATTTACGCTCGCATTTTTAGTTATCTTGTAGCTTGCGCCCGCGTCAAATAGCGTATAATCCTTTATCTCCTCGTCTCCCGGCGATCCGTAAACGGCTCTAGTTTTGCCTAGATAGTTCATCTGCGTCCAGAAATTTAGATCAGGCGTCATATCGTAGTCAAGCCCTAGTTTTACGGTATGTACGGGTAGATTGTTTAGAGATTTACCCTCGTACGCGCCCGATTTTTGCTTTGATTTAGTATAAACGTAGCTTGAGTGCAGGGCTAAATTTGATAAAATCTGCCAGTCTGAGGCGAGCTCGACGCCCTTTACTTCGGCTTTGCCGATATTTACGCTCTCCCAGATGCCGCGCCTATAGGTCTTGCCGTTATGCACGCAAGGAACGCCCGGGCGTGCGACGCAAACTGGCTTCGTGCCTAGACCGTCTTTTATCCGCGTATAAAACGCCATCGCCGAGACGTTAAGGCTCTCGTCCCCGTACGCGACGCCGGCTTCGTAGTTTAGGCTAGACTCTGGTTTTAGGTCGCCTTTACCCAGCTGCGCTCCCATTCCGCCGGCAAAAGGCAGGGCAGGCCCGTCGGTTCGCATCTTGATATCTGGCGTCGAGTAACCTGCCGATACGCCGCCTTTTAGCGATAAATTTTCGCTTAGATGATATACGGCATATCCTCGCGGCGATACGTGTCCGCCGTAGTCTTTGTCGTGATTGTATCTTAGGCCGGCAGTTAGCGTGAGCGCGTCGGTTACGTCAAAATCGTCCTCTCCGTAGAGCGAAAAATCATATCTCTTTACGTTTGCGGCGTCGGCCGTCGTTGCCTTTTCGTTTAGCCTTTCTCTTCTGTATTCAGCCCCCAGACTTAGCGTGTTGTTATCAAAAAAATACGTTCCCTTGGTATTTAGCGTCGTCGTTTTTAGCGTGAGGTCTTGCTGTCCGCTTTCTTTCATATGATCGTGGGTTAAAAAGCTTTCAAGCAGCAGCTTGTCGTATTTGCCCGTATGCGAGAGCGAGGCGGTATATCCGCTCATCTTTTCAAACGCAACGCTCGTATTATCGCCGGTAGCCCTTCTTAGCGTCTTGCCTTCGGTGCGCTCGTATTTATTTACTACGCGGCGTAGATCCAGCGCTATTTCGTCGTTTTCGGTGGCGTTATACATGATTTTCGCGCCGAAATTTACGTCCTCGTTTTTGCGGTTCGTAAAGACTCGCTCATCTTCAAATTTATGAAAATACCGCCCGTAAAGCGCGATACCTAGCACGTCCGGGATCACTGCGCCGTTTGCGTAAAAGCCGGTTTGATAGTCGTCGTTTATCCCGCTTTTGCCCGCAAGCGTGTAGTAGCCGTTTACGTTACCGCTAAATTCATTTGAAAAACCCTTGGTGATGATGTTTATGACGCCTCCCATCGCATCCGAGCCGTATAGTGAGCTCATCGGCCCTCGCACGATTTCGATACGCTCGATCGTGTTTGCGGGCGGGAGGAAATTTTGAGAGCTACCGACCGCGCGAAGTCCTCTATACGCACTATCGCTAGTTGCAGGGCGGCCGTCTATTAAAATTTTAGTATATTTTTGACCAAGGCCTCTCATAGTGATACCGCGTCTGCTAGCCGCCCCCAGCGTCGCGCCAAATACGCCCGGAGCGTCTTTTACGACGCTTTCTATATCTTGATGATTGCGCCTAGCTATCTCTTTTTGCGTGATTACCGAAACAGAAGCGGGCGCGTCCTTGATATTTTGCTCAAAACCCGTCGCGCTAGTTACAGTAACTTCGTTTAGTTTTACTTCATCAGCCGCCTGCGCGCAAGATAGCGCCAAGCAAGCTAGCATAGAAATTTTAGGCATACTTTTCACCTTTAGACTCCTTATTTAAATTTAAACCCTATTTTACTATAATCAGATAATTATTATCAATACTCCGATAAGCGGTAGAGGGATTTTTTATCAACGCTAAAAGGATAAAAAAGCAAATGAAGGTCGAATTTAAAGATATTTTACGCGCAAACGAGCAAGAAGTCGCGCAAAATTCGGTGCGCTACGGACAAAGCGCGTGGCAAGAGCAAGATAGAAAATGTAAAGTTGAGTTTTTTAAAGGCACAAGCGGCGCAAGCTACTGCAGGAGCGAAATAATCTGCAACAAAAGCGTAAAAAGACGGCTTGAAAGGAGCGCTGGCTACTGCTTTTTGCTCTTTAACGACGCAAGAGGGGACGCCGGGCTCAAGGCAGGTAAAAAAACTTTTTGTCTAAAGGCTGGAGAGTTTTGGATGGGGCGCGTGGATAGCGGATTTGAGGGCGTTTGCGAGTATCAAAGTAGCAGCTACGCCGGGCGATGCATCGTGCTAAAAAACGAGCTGGCCGGCGAGCTAGCGGCATTTAAAAATCTAGGCGAAGAAAACGAAATCTGCATCCAAACGGCTAAGATAAATTTAGCCCAAAGCCTGATTTTGCGGGAGCTTTTAGCCGCGAGCGAGTTTGAGGGCAAGATGCGCGAAATCTTTATGGAAGCTAAAATTTTAGAGCTGATCTACAAAAGCTTAGGCGCGCCTAAAACGCCCGAAGCCGATAAAAAAAAGCGCGATTTTAGCGACGAATACGTAAAAATTTTAAATAAAGCAAGGCAAATTTTACTAAGCGACGTCCAAAATCCGCCCAGCATAAAAGAGCTAGCCAGAGCGTGCGCGACGAATGAATTTAAGCTAAAAACGGGCTTTAAAAGCTACTTTGGCGATACGATCTACGGGCTGCTAGCAAGCGAGCGGCTAAACGCGGCAAAAAAACTTTTAGAGCGCGGAGACGTCTGCGTAAGCGAAGCCGCAAAAATCGTCGGATACGCCAGCGCTCCACACTTTGCAAAGATTTTTAGAGAAAAATTCGGCGTTTTGCCGACGCAAATTTTAAAACAAAAGAAATTTTATACGTAAATTTATCGCTTACGGAGCTTTGCGGGAGTTAAGTTAAAATTAAATTTAAACGTATCGGCGCAATTTTTAAATTTAACGGGCGGCAAAAAAGGCGGTAAATTTTAAAATTTAAAAGCGTTAAATAGCTTACCGAAGTCGGTTTTGCACCTAAACCCGACCTAAATTTACCGCAAACCGACCGCCAAACGGCGCAAAAGCCAAAATATCAAACGCCGCGCGATAAAGCCGTAAATTCTGCTAAAATATGGCAAAAACAAAGGTCAAAATGCTTCTTTACGTCCACATCCCGTTTTGCGAGAGCAAATGCCCCTACTGCGCCTTTGGTTCGGTCGTGGGCAAACGAAATTTAACGAGCGCGTATTTTGATGCGATGATTGCGGATCTTAGGGAGCAGATTTTAAAATTTGACGTAAAAAACGGCGAGATCGAAACCGTTTTTATCGGCGGAGGGACGCCTAGCGCCGTGGACGGGGGCTACTACGAGCGGTTATTTGAGGCTGTCACGCCATATCTAGCGGCAAACGCCGAGATCACTACGGAGGCAAATCCAAACTCGGCAAGCCTAGCGTGGCTCTCGCAGATGAAATCATACGGCGTAAATCGCGCGAGCTTCGGCGCTCAAAGCTTTTTTGAAGATAAATTAAAATTTCTCGGGCGTATCCACGACGCGAGGCAGATCTACGAAGCAGTCGCAAACGCCAAAACAGCAGGACTAAAAAATATAAACGTAGATCTCATCTACGGAACGAAGTTAGACACCAAAAAACGACTCGAGCAAGAGGCGCAAAATATCCGAAATTTAGGCGTTTCACACGTATCGGCGTACTCGCTAACGCTTGAGGAAAATACGCCCTTTGCCGGCAAGATAAACTACGCAAAAGATAGTCCGAGGCTGGCGAAATTTATGATAAACCGCATCGAGGAGACTGGACTAAAACAGTACGAAATCTCAAATTTCGGTCAAATTTGCAGGCATAACCTGGGCTACTGGCAGGGCAAAAATTACCTTGCCCTAGGCGCTTACGCGGTCGGATTTTGGCGAGATCGCCGATTTTATAACGCTTCAAATTTAAATGCTTACATCAAAAATCCACACGCTAAAAAAACCGAAAATTTAAGCGCGGACGAGCTAAATTTAGAGCGGATATTTTTAGGCGCTAGAAGTATCGTCGGCATCTGGCAAAACAGCCTAAACGCCGAGCAAGAGCAAAGAGCGCTGCTGCTAAAAAATAGCGGGAAATTAAAATTTAAAAACGGGCGATATTACGCCAAAAATTTCCTAACCGCGGATGAAATTTCTTTATTTATCGCGGGCTGATTTATGCAAATTTGAGATAAAAAACGATAAAATGAGCGCTTTAAAATAAAATTTAGGATAAAAAAATGTTTGGCATGAGCTTACCCGAGATCATCGTCATAGCCGTCATCGCGGTGCTATTTTTGGGGCCCGATAAGCTTCCTAGCGCGATGGTCGAGATAGCAAAATTTTTTAAAACCGTCAAAAAAACGGTCAATGACGCAAAAAGCAGCTTTGATCAAGAGATAAAAATCCAAGAACTCAAAGAGGACGCGAAAAAATACAAAGAGAGTATCGCAAAAACCACCGAAACGGTGCGAAAAAAGCTCACCTTCGAGGAACTCGACGAGCTCAAAAAAGGCGTAAACGACGTCACTAGCGGCATCACGGACGGCCTAAACGACGTAAAAAAGAGCGTCGAAGCGGTCAAAAACCCGGGCGAAGCCGTCAAAAACGCCGTGCTGGGCGATAATGAGAAAAAAGAGGCGTAATGTTTGAAGAACTAAAACCGCATTTAATAGAACTTAGAAAAAGGCTTTTCATCAGCGTCATGACCGTAATCGTGATGTTTGTAGTGTGCTTTAGCTTTTGGAATCAAATTTTAGACTTTATCATCGCGCCGCTACAAAACACTCTGCCTGACAATCAAAAAATGGTCTTTCTCGAGGTGCAAGAGCCATTTTTCGTAGCGATGAAGGTGGCGTTTTTTACGGGATTTTTGTTCTCGCTACCGATTATTTTTTGGCAGTTTTGGCTCTTTGTAGCACCGGGACTTTACGAAAACGAGAAAAAATACGTCATACCTTTCGTGATCTCGGCGACATTTATGTTTCTCGTTGGCGCGGCGTTTTGCTACTACGTCGTCGTTCCTATCGGCTTTGCTTTTCTTATAAATTTCGGCCAACAGCTCTTTTCTGCGATGCTAAATATCGGCGGCTACGTCGGCTTTTTTACGAAACTGGTCATTGCGTTCGGTATCGCGTTTGAGCTTCCCGTTATCACCTTTTTTCTCGCTAAACTCGGCCTAGTCGACGATAAGATGCTAAAAAACTCATTCCGCTACGCTATCGTCGTGATTTTTATATTTGCCGCGGTCATGACGCCTCCGGATATCCTCAGCCAGTTTTTGATGGCGGTGCCTCTCATCGGTCTTTACGGGCTTTCTATCTTTATAGCCGCCCGCGTAAATCCGGCTAAAAACGAGGAGTCGGAAACCGACGAAGAAAAAGAGGACGAATAATTATGAAATCAAGTAGGCTAGCCAAATGAGTCAAATTTTAAATCCAAACTCGCTTGACGCCTACGACTACGAGCTGCCGCCGGAGCTAATCGCAAATTTTCCAACCTTTCCCAAAGAGGACGCGAGGCTGCTAGTCTACGAGCGAGCTAGCGAAAAAATCTCACATCTAAAATTCGGCGACTTGCCCGAAATTTTACCGCCTTGCGATATTATTTTTAACGACACCAAAGTCATAAAGGCTAGAATTTTCGGCAAAAAACAAAGCGGCGGCGAAACGGAGCTTTTGCTAAACTCTCCGCTAGCGGGCGGTAAATTTAGCGTCTATATAAAAGGTAAAGTCCGCTCGGGCAGCGTTTTAAATTTCGACCAAAATTTGACCGCCGAGGTCTGCGAGCTCTTTGATGATGGCTCGCGCACGGTCAAATTTAGCCAAAACGGCGAGCTTTTGGATACGGCCGCGCTTTATAAAATCCTATCTCACATCGGCCACGTGCCTCTACCGCCATACATCAAACGAAGCGACACCAAGGATGACGAGAGCTGGTATCAAAGCGTGTTTGCCAAAAACGAGGGCGCAGTGGCGGCTCCGACTGCGAGCTTGCACTTTAGCGACGAGATGATCGCGCGTCTAGCAAAAGACCGCAAGATAGCCTACCTCACGCTGCACGTTGGCGCAGGGACGTTTAAAGGCGTGGAGAGCGAGGACATCACGCAGCACAAGATGCACGCGGAGTTTTACGATATCCCGCAAGATACGCAAAATTTAATCAACTCAAACAGACTAATCCTAGGCGTAGGCACGACGGTAACGCGCTGCGTAGAGGAGTTTGCTAGAAGCGGCAGATCTAGCGGCGAGTGCAGGCTGTTTTTAAATTTAAATAATAAACCGATCCGCCAAAACTACCTGCTTACGAATTTTCACCTGCCAAAATCAACGCTAATCATGCTCGTTACGAGTTTCGTCGGACTTGAGCAGACTATGCGGATTTATAAAACAGCCGTGGAGCAAAAGTACAAATTTTACTCCTACGGCGACGCGATGCTGGTTATATAGCCGTGAGTTTCGCGTATATTTTCCTGATTTTTGCCGCGTTTTATATAGCGGTTTTGAGCAGTTGCTATTTTATGGATAAAATCAAGAGGTCAAACGGCGTGATAAAAAAAGAAACTACGCAAAAAAACGGCACGATCGAGACCAGCAAATCTAGCGAGGCAAATACACTGCCAAAAGTCGATATCGCAGGCGGTTTGCTGTTTTTGGCATCCTCGCTAAACGAGGACGCGCAAAAAAACACGAACTACGTGCTGCTAGACTACGACATCGCCTACCCTAGGCTGTTTTACGCAGATATCGCAGCCCTTGCAAAGCTCATCGATGCGATGGCTCAAACTTTTCTTTTAAACGTCTCAAACTCGACCGTTACGATCAAATTTTTGCTCTCAAACTACTACAAAAACAACATCAAATTTACCCTTAGCGTCCACTGCGATCATGACTTTTTTACGGCCAAAAGCACGCCTCGCGTAAATATGAACACTCAAAGCCGCAAATTTTACGAAACGGCGATAGTGCTAGCCGAGCAAAACAGCTCTAGCATTAGATTTGAGTTTGATCACGGCGTACGCATTAGCACCGAGATTTCGTTGCGTCTTTGCGACGATAAGCTCGATCTCATGCAAAGCTTTAAGATAAAAAATCCCAAAAATTTTAGCGCTCTCATCGCCGAGCCAAACCCCTATTCATTTAATATCATCAAAAAAGATCTCGAATTTATCGGCATCGACGTGAAGCCTAGCAACGAGTGGGGTATCGTAAAGCGCCACATAGAGGACATGATCTTTCGCCCTAACGTCGTCTTTATCGAGGAGAGCCTGCTGCGCGAGATAGATGACGCTCTAGCTACGCTTTTGATAGAAAAAAAGATCGCGCTAGTCGTGATAAAAACTACGAACGCGGCGGTAAATTTAAACCCGAAAATCCGCGTCTGGACACTAGTTCAGCCCTATCTCTCCAATACTCTCGTGCGTATCTTAAACAAAGCTTACGAATTTGAGATGCAAAACGGGGATAAAATTTAGATTTCTAAATTTTATCCATTTTTTGCCTATAAACCATCCATTTCATTTTATACCATCAAATTTGATCCAAAACCGCTAGCGCCAAAATGATATAATAAGCCCAAATAACGGAGGCGAAAATGAATAAAATAACCTGCATCTGCCTGGGCGTGCGAAGCATGCAAAGAGCGCTCAAATTTTACCACGAAGGCCTGGGTTTTCAGACAGATTGCAAAGATGACAATCCGCCCGTGTGTTTTTTCAATACGCCTGAGACCAAATTTGAGCTCTACCCGCTAGACGCGCTGGCGCGAGATATCGACGAAAATAATCCGCCAAAAGACAGCGGATTTGCCGGCATCACGCTAGCCTATAACGTAAAAAACAAAGAGGACGTGAATAGCGTCATAAAGCTAGTAAAAAAGGCGGGGAACTATCGTCAAGGAGCCACAGGTTGCATTTTGGGGCGGATACCACGCGTATTTTGCCGATCCGGACGGATACTACTGGGAGGTGGCTTGGGGCCTGATTTTAAATTTGACGAGGACGGGCTACTCAAATTTTAGAGCAAACGGCGCCAAAGCGCGCTTTGCATCATCCGTCCGCTTGCTGCAAAGCTAAATTTTAGCGGCAGCAAAAAGGGAAAAACCATGAAAAATATAGTCGTGTATATACACGGTAAAGGCGGAAGCGCGGCAGAAGCAGCTCATTTTCAACCGCTTTTTGCGAATAGCGACGTGCTAGGATTTGATTACGAGGCTCGCTCGCCATGGGAGGCGAAAGAGGAATTTGTGCCGTTTTTTGAGCACATCCTTAAAAGCCGCAAATCCGTAACGATCGTCGCAAACAGTACCGGCGCGTTTTTTGCCATGCATGCCTTGCAGGGCATGGGGATAAAAAAGGCGTATTTTATTTCGCCAATCGTAAATATGCAAAATTTAATCGAAAAAATGATGTCGCAGGCGTGCGTGAGCGAGGATAAGCTGCGAGATAGGGGCGAGCTGGACACGGGGTCTGGAGAAAAACTTTCGTGGAAATATCTTTGCTACGCCAGAGAGCATCCTATCTGCTGGACGGCGCCGACGCATATTTTATACGGCGAAAATGACGATCTAACCTCTTTTGAAACGATTTGCGAGTTTGCAAACCAAATCAAAGCAACGCTTACCGTGATGAAAAATGGCGAACACTGGTTTCACACGGCGCAGCAAATGCGTTTTTTAGATGACTGGATACGGCGCTATAGCTGATAGCGGCTGACTTTTGGATAAAATTTGACTCTGAGTCGTAGCGCGCCCAACCCGCAAGTCAAATTTAACTAGCAAATCCGTCGCTCAAGCTACTTTTAAATTTTACGAAAAATCTCGGCTAAATTTAGCGCCGAGGCGCAAATTTGACTCAAATTTACTCACTCTATGCGCGGCAACGAACGGCCAAGACGGCCCAGGCGTAACCCTGGCGCAAAAATCAAATTTGCCGCCTTTTTATTGCGCCAAATTTTGCAATCAGGCACAAATCCCCAAATACCGCTTTAAAATAATCATTGCAGCGATACTATCGAGCCGCCCGTCGCGCCTGCCATCGGCGTAAATTTCGCTCGCCTCAAAGCTACTCATCGCTTCATCCTGATAGACTACCTCGCCGTCAAATTCGAGCAGCGACACGAAGTGCGCGATCCGCCGCCGCATCTCGTCCTCGCTAGATCCCCCAAGCGGCACGCCCACAACCAGCTTTTTTGCTCCGTATTCGCGCAAAACGGCGCTAACGTCGCGCGCGGCTTGATTACGATTTTCGCGCAGTACGGGCGTTTGTGGCATCACGGTTTGCCCGACGGCTAGCGCCACGCCAATACGTTTTAGCCCAACGTCGATGGCCATTATGCTCATTTTTATCCTTTAGATTTTCAAATTTAGCGATAAATTTGACGGCCGGCAAGCTCAAATTTGACAGTATCGCTCCGTCAAATTTACAAAAATAAAACGTCGCCCGGGCGCATTTGATACCGTCAAGCCGCCAAAATTTACTTCAGATTTTACCGCCGTTTTAACAAAAACTTGCGCGACATAAATTTAACGCTAAATTTTACTCCGCAAATACCGTAAGTCCAGATATTCGCAGTTTGCCTTCGAGTTCGTATTCGTAAATTTTATCGCCGAATTTTGCTAAGGCCGCATCGAGACTCGCGCCGTTTTTACAAAATTTTATCACCTCGTCCTCTTGCACAGGTGCGGGTTTACCGCCGAAACGAAGCGCAAAGGCGTCAAAATCGTTTATCAAATTTGCCGCGCCGCTAGCTAGTAGCTCGTTTGTCCCATCGCTCTCGCCTAGGCGCTGAGGCAGCGTAAATATCGGCACGCCAAGCTCCTTTGCCATGCGCGCGCTTTGCATCGAGCCGCTTTTAGCGTCGGCCTGTGCGACGACTAGAGCCTGCGAGAGCGCGACTACGATGCGGTTTCGCTCCAAAAATCTATACGCAAGCGGCGGCTCGTCAGGGGCGTATTCGCTAAGAGCCAGCGCGTTTTGATAGATTTCTTTGATGATTTTGGCGTTGCTTGGCGGGTAGATTTTGTTTAGTCCATTGCCAAAAACCGCGATAGTATGCGGATATGCGCCCTTGTGTGCGGCGATATCTACGCCGATGGCCGCACCACTAACTACGCAAACGCCGCTGTTTGCTAGCGTCCTAGCTAGCGCCTCTACGCACTGCCTGGTGTAAGCGCTTGCCTTTCTGGAGCCTACGATCGAGACCATCGGACGCTCAAGCAGGGCTAAATTTCCCTCAAAATAGAGCTTTTGCGGTAGCTTTTTTAGACGCGAAAGTCCGCTAGGAAGCTCGGTTAAGACGTTCAAAAAAGATCCTTTAAATAGACGACTTCGACCTCTTGCAGGAGTTTTGCACTTTCTTGCAGGACTTCGATCGTGTTTTTGTGCGGATGGCCGATCGCGATGGCGTATGAGCGCTTTTTAGCCAGCTCGACGGCGTATTTTAGCTGCTTTCGCACCGCCGCTTTTGAGCCGTCGTGATCCAAAAATACGTCGCGCGCGATGTATGGCATCGAGTATTTTTTCGCTGCGCCGTAAACCTTGGTCGGCGAAGTCGTCTTACTATCGACGAATATCAAATTTTCGTCCCGCATCGCCCGCATCATCCTATCCATCGCGGCCGCATCGCTCGTAAATCGGCTGCCCGTGTGGTTGTTGATGTATTTTAGATTTGGAAAGTCTCGCTTGATACTTTGCAGTTTTTTTGCAATCTTTTCATAGTCGTCGTCGACCGCGAGAGTGCCGATCTCAGCGCCCTTAAAGCCGCCTAGAGCCTGCATAGGCAAGTGAATCATATAAAAGCTAAAACGCCGCGCCAAAACAGGCGTCTCGGGGTGGGCGGAAGTAGCTGGGAAAAAGGACGGCGTGAGCTTTAGATTTACCGCTTTTATCGCGTCTGCCTGGTGCTTGTACGCCACGTCGTCAATGATGATGACTAGGCGCGGTTTGTAGCCGGCTTTTACGGCTGCCTTTACCTCGTTTGTCTCGGTCGCGCTTTTTTTATCCGTCTTTTTTGTGTCTGCAAATTTGGCTTTTTCGTCTTTTTTAGGCTTTTCTTTTTCTATTTTTTCTTGCTCGTTTTGCTCGGCGCTTTGCGGCGCATTTTCGGCGTCAAATTTTACTTCAACCTGCCCCACCTGATCGTTTGCGGTATCTTTTGCGTCGCTAAATTCAATATGGATTTTTTCTTTTTTTAGCGCTTGCTCGAGGGGGTTATTTTGCGCCTGCGACATAGGCGTATCGTCAAAGATCACGGCTTCGGAATTTGCAAAAATATGCGTTCTTTGAGGCGCTTGATAGCCATCAAATTTAACGTTATCGCCGCTATTTTGAGCGGATTTAGCAGGCTTGTTTTTAGAGCTTAAATTTGTCAAATTTAACTCGCCGACCTTTTTAGCGCTCGTTTCGCCAAGCTCCGAAGTGTCGCGGGATGCTAAATTTACGCTCTCGGGCGAGATTTTATCTTTAGTTGCAGGCGCGCCCTGCGCGCTTTTATCAAATTTAGCCTGCTCGTTTGTCAAATTTTGACCGTTTTTCTCTTCGGCTCTAGCTTTTTCGCCGCCGATTTTTATTTTACCTTTAGCATCCGCCTCGTCAAAAAGTGCCTTTATATCGGTTAAATTTGCTCTCGAGTGCACGCCTAAGGCGGCTTGCGCGTCTTTTATGGTGACTTTTTCAGAGCTGTTTGAGGCCGAAAGGCTTGGTTTATGGTTTAAATTTTGCTTTTGATCAGGCTCGCTTTTATCGCCGAAATACCGCTCGATTTTAGCTATCAGCGCATTGTCGCTTTTAACCTTTACCCTGACATCCAGCAGATAAAATGCCCCTGCAATCAAGATACAGGCGATGAGAAAAACGGAAAGTAGTAGCTTTAGGCCGCCGCGCGAGCGCCCCTTTTTGGAGCGCCTTTTCGCGGCTTTTTTTCTAGGTTTCGAGTTCAATTAATTTTTGCTTTGGTCGATGAGTTTGCCCGCGCTTATCCAAGGCATCATGGAGCGTAGTTTTTTGCCGGTTTGATTTAGCAGACTTCTCTCTGCGATGCCGCGCTCTGCGTTCATACGCACGTATCCAGCCTTGCGCTCTAGGATAAAGTCTTTTGCAAATTTACCGTTTTGGATCTCTTTTAGGATTTCTTTCATTGCTTTTTTGCTATCTTCGCCGATGACGCGCGGACCGCTCACGTAGTCGCCGTATTCTGCGGTGTTTGAGATAGAGTAGCGCATATCCGCCATGCCGCCTTGGTACATTAGATCCACGATTAGTTTTAGCTCGTGCAAGCACTCAAAATACGCCATCTCAGGCTCGTATCCGGCATCTACTAGCGTCTCAAAGCCCGCGTTTACCAGCGCACAAAGTCCGCCGCAAAGTACCGCCTGCTCGCCGAAAAGATCGGTTTCAGCCTCGTCTTTAAATGTAGTTTCTATGATGCCCGTTCTGCCGCCGCCGATCGCGCTAGCGTAGCTTAGAGCTAGTTCTTTGGCTTTTCCGCTTGCGTTTTGCTCTACGGCGATTAGATCAGGGATGCCGCCGCCTCGGACAAATTCGCTTCTTACCGTATGGCCCGGCGCTTTTGGAGCGATCATGATGACGTCGATGCCTTCAGGAGCTTTGATCTGTCCGAAATGCACGTTAAAGCCGTGTCCAAAAGCTATCGCGTCGCCGTCGTTTAAATTTGGCTTTATATCTCTTTCAAAAATTTCGGCTTGAAGCTCGTCGGGAGTCAGTATCATTATGACGTTTGCGGCCTTTGCCGCTTCGGCTACGGTTTTTACCTCAAAGCCCTTTGCTTCGGCTTTCGCCCAGCTTTTGCCGCCCTTTGCTAGACCCACGATCACCTTTACGCCGCTATCTCGTAAATTTTCAGCGTGCGCGTGTCCTTGCGAACCAAAACCTATCATCGCTACGGTTTTGCTTCTAATCAAGCCCAAATCGCAATCTTTGTCATAGTAGATACTTACAGCCATCTTCTCTCCTCTTAAAAAATTTGTGAGATTATACTACCTAAACACTGAAACAAACTTGACTTTAAGTTTTTTAAAAAGCCTTTTAGTGTAGAATTAGCGATTATAAAATCTCGATATGAAGTGGGAAAAATGAACGAATCAATCTATAAACACATAAAGGCTCTTCCGCCGCTTGACGACACAGTCGTAAAAATCCAAGCCATTTGCAGAAACGAAAATAGCTCAATGAACGATCTATCCCAAGTCGTCGAAAAAGATCCGATGCTAACGGCAAACGTCTTACGCTCCGCAAACTCTCCTCTTTACGGATTTAGTAGAGAGATAACGACCGTTTCTAGAGCAGTGGCGCTGTTTGGCATGGCGACGGTTCGCGGTTTCGCCCTATCAAGCGCGGTCAAAAAAAGCTTTAAGATAAATTTGGATCCTTACGGCATCACAAACCAAGATTTCTTAAATATATCCATGATACAAAACGCATTGATGTACAACTGGTACTCAAAAATAAACGCTAGCGATCTTGCGATTCTAAGCCCTGCTTCGTTTATGCTTGAAGTCGGCAAAATCGTCATCTCTAACGAGCTAAATGAAACCGGCAAGGCGGCCGAATTTAAGGCAAATTTGAAAAATATCTCAAATCCTTTCGACCTATCCGAGCTCGAAAACAAAATCGTCGAGATTTCAAACGAAACCGTAACGGCTAAAATTTTCGAGCAATGGAATCTAGAGTCTGAGCTAGTCGATGCGATTTTCTATTCAAATAACCCAGACGACGCGCCAGAGCACATAAAAAGCTACTCAAAAGCGCTTAAAGTTGTAAAAAGCGCAGTAAATATATTTAACCAGCTAAACGACGACAATCTACAAAATACGCTAATGTGCCTCGACGAATACGGCTTTGCGCAAGATAAATTCCTAGAAGCCGTCGCAAAAGTCAAAGCGAATTTGTGAAAGAATTTTTAACCAAACTACTTGACGGAGTGAGCGAAAAGGAAGTCGCCTCCTCCGATAAAGAAATCCTACGAAATTTACTAAATTTAAACGCCGTAAGTCACCATAAAGATCGCTACTATCTAAATAACGGCTTTGTCTGCGGCAAACTCGACATAAGCACAAACGGCACGGGTTTTTTGGCGCCTTACGACAAACGCTTTAAGCAAGATATAATAATAGAAAACAAAAATTTAAACGCCTCGCACTATGGCGATATCGTACTCGCAAAGCTTTTGCCATTAAAGAAAAAACGCCAAAGCGCCAAGGTTGTGATAACGCTAAAACTCGCCAACGAAACGAGCGTAGTTTATACCAAGCAAATAGGCTCGGTAATCCTTGGTGTAAACGTAAAAACTGCGCTTAGCTCGCCGCTAAAAGCGTCCCAAAAATCTCTAAAAATGCTGCCGCCCGGTACGCTACTAAAAATCGGCAACCTAAATAACGAAATAGTCGAGGTCATCGGCAACATAAACGACCCGCTCAGCGACGAGAAAATTTCGCTCGCCGTATTTAACAAAAACGACGAATTTAACGAAGAGTGCGAAGCTGAAGCGATCGCATGGGGCGACGAGGTCGATCCTACGATGTACCCGCAGCGAGCGGATTTGCGGGATTTGCCATTTTGCACGATAGATCCCGTCGATGCAAAAGACTTTGACGACGCGATATATTTTGACGAGAAAAAACGCGAAATTTACGTTGCGATCGCCGACGTGAGCGAATACGTCACGCCATACTCTCCGATAGATGCAGAAGCCAAAACACGCGGATTTTCTATATATTTTCCGCACAAAGCCGTGCCGATGCTGCCGCGAAATTTGAGCGAAAACATCTGCTCGCTCAAGCCAAATACCGCGCGCCTTGCGTTTTGTTTTAAAATCACGATTGACGAAAATGATGAAGTTATAAAAGAAGAGCTCTTAGAAGCCATCATCATCTCACAAAGACGCTTTAACTACGACGAGGTCGATCAAATTTTACGCGGCGAACTCGAGGATGAAGCCGGCTGGATAAAGCCGCTTTTCGCGCTTACCTCGCGCCTACGCAAAAAACGCCTAAAAAATGCATTTGACTTTAGGACGCAGGAGCTTCGCATGAGCCTTGATGAGGGCGGCGGGCTTGCCTCTACGAGATTTGAGACCGATACCGACTCGCACAGACTAGTCGAAGACTGCATGCTGCTAGCCAACGTCGCGGCGGCAAAACGCATCGGCAAAGGCGTTTTTAGAAATCACGGCTCGCCAGATCTGCGAAAAATACAAATTTTACTCGAAGACCTCGGAGCCTGGGCTTTGACTTCGTTTATGAGAGAGATATCGCAAATTTGGTTCGTAAAATCCAAGCGCAGGCCGATGCCGTAGGCAACCGCGAGGAGATAGATAAGCTCATCATAAAATCGCAAAAAAAGGCCGAATACGGCGCACAAAATTTAGGCCACTTCGGACTGGGATTTGAGCGATACACGCACTTTACGAGCCCGATCCGCCGCTACTCCGACCTCACGCTACACCGCCTTTTAAAGGCCAAACTGCGCAACGACGAGAAATTTTTTAACTACCTACTTTTAAATATCGAAGCTACTTGCTCAAATTTAAGCGAACTCGAGCGCGAAGCCGACAGGGTCGCGTTTGACTTTATGGATAGGAAATTCGTGCGCTGGGCGAAAGAGCGCATCGGACAGCGGTTTAACGCCTATATCAGCGAAAATCAAAACGTCGCGGTCGCTAGGCTTGACGACGAGATAAAGGGCGCTAGGATATTTTTGGGCTCGTACTGCGTAAATTTACTACAAAAAGTCATCGTCGAAATCACGGACGCAAATATCGCGACGGCCGAAATTTTCGGCAAGGTAGTAAAGAAAATCGATGTATAGAAAAGAGCTTGAGGCCGCGCTAAATTCGGCTAAATTTCCAAATTATTTTTTGCTTTACGGTGCGGACGAATACCAAATCGAGCTTTTTGCAAAGGAAATTTTAGCCAAATTTAAAGATTTTGAAATTTTGAGCCTCTACTACGACGAGTACGATTTTGACACAGCGCGAGCGCATCTTTGCGAGCCGTCGCTCTTTGGCGGCAGTC
>NZ_AOTD01000119.1 GCF_000344295.2 Campylobacter showae CC57C
CTAAATTTTACTAGCTCCGTTAAAGACGCTAGCGAGGCAAGCCGCAAAGTTAAATTTACTCGCCGCTTAGTAGTATATACCCACTCTCGCTAATGTTTTTAAATTTAACCCCCAGCTCCCGCTTTAGCCTCAGCACGACGTTTTGTATCGCGCCCTTGCTAGGCAGCTCGCCCTCATAGACGAACTCCTCGATCATCTCGTAGCTCACGAGCTTGTTTAGATTATACGCAAAGAGCCAAAATAGCTTGTTTTGCAAAAATGAGAGATAGATCTCCTCGCCGTTTTTGTAGATCTTTTCTTTGGCGAGATTTATGCTGGTTTGCGGGCTCAGGCGCACGAGCTTTTCGTCCTTTTCGTAGGTTAGAGCCACGAGCAGGCGGCACAGAGTGGCGATATCGACGGGTTTTTTTAGAAACGATGCCGCGCCGTGCTCAATGCTTTTGATGAGGTTATCGTCGGTGTCGTAGGAGGTAAAGACGATAAATTTTTGCGCGGGTTTTATGCGGATCATCTCCTTCATCATCTCAAAGCCGTTCATCGCGGGCATGTGGATGTCGGTGATGACGATGGCGGGGCCTAGCTTTTTAAAGCGCTCTAGCCCCTCCAGCCCGTCGCCCGCGCCCCAGACGCTAAGGCAGTATGGCTTTAGCCCGCCTATTAGCAGCTCCCTTGCGATCTCGTCGTCTTCTACGATGAGGACGGTCAGGTCTTTAAGCAGCTTTAAGTGCTCTTGCATCTCACTCCTTTAAATTTATCTCAAAGCTTAGCTCAAACGTCGTCGGATCGCCAGCGCTTAGTAGCTTGACGTCGCCCGCGAGCTTTTCGTTTGCGAGCTTTTTGCCAAAATACAGCCCGATGCCGCTTCCTTGCTTTTTAGTGGTTTTTGGCTGGCTTAAAATTTTATCCCGAAGATCCCTGCTCACGCCGCTGCCGTAGTCCGTGACGGATATTTTGCACATGCCGTTTTCAAATTTGACGTCCAAAAAAACCTGCCGCTTGGCGATCTCGTCTTTGTATCGCTCCACGACCGCATCCTTGGCGTTGTGTATGAGGATGAGTAAAATTTGCTGCACGATGCCCATTCGCTGCGTGGCTTCTTCATCTTGAAACTCGCGCAAGCTTACTGCGACGTTTGCTTTGCTAAGCTCGGTGTGCATTAGCTTTAGTAGGTCTTTGACGCAGCGCTGCACGCTAAATTTTTGCGGGCTGTCGCTGCTTTTATAAAAATTTCTAAAAATCTCGATCGTATCGCTCAAAAGCACGGTCGCAGCCTGCCCTTTTTGCAGCATACTCTCTAGTGTCGCGGCGTCTAGCTTGCCGTCTTTTTGCAGCATAAGTAGGCTTGAGATCATCAAATTTAGCGAATTAACCGGCTGAATAAACTGATGATTTATGCCGCTGATTAGCTCGCCGGCCTCGCTCATACGGGCTTTGTGCTTGAGTAGGGCTTCGTAGTCGTCTTGTAGGTTTTTGATTTTTGAATACATAAAGTTATGCAAGAAATTTGCCACGAGCGCCAAAGCCGCGAACGCAAAAAGCAGGATGAGAGCGTTTTTTAGCACGGAGTTAAGCAGCGCGGTGAGCTCCTTTTCGTTATCGGTGCCTGCGCCGATGAACCATTTTAGCGTGGGGATCTCGGCGACGGAGATGAAATTCGAGCCGATATTTAGGCTCGTGATATCTTCGTCACGCAGAAAAAGCTCTTTAAATTTATCCTCGATCTGTTTTTTTAGCGCCGCGTCCTTCATCGGAGTTAAAATTTCGCCGCCGTGCGTGACGATAAAGGCGTATG
Organism: Campylobacter showae CC57C; assembly: GCF_000344295.2. Taxonomy (GTDB): domain Bacteria; phylum Campylobacterota; class Campylobacteria; order Campylobacterales; family Campylobacteraceae; genus Campylobacter_A; species Campylobacter_A showae_B. Next base: position 1,793 of record NZ_AOTD01000119.1, read on the forward strand.
AATCGGGCGCGAGCTTAAATTTTTCCATATTTTTTAGTATGTTTTGCAGCTTTACCACGCCGCAAAACACCCCTGCAAACGAGCCGCCGTCCATGACGGGTACGCATAAATTTAACGTCGGCTCGCCCAAAATTTTATGGCGCTGCATAAAATTTACCGTGGGTGCTAGCGTGCTTTTGGTTTCCTCAAACCACACAAGCCCCGTGCGAAGGCTCTTTGGCATCGCTTCATCGCCCTCTAGCTTCTTGCCGTCTACGAAAATTTCTCCGTCCTCGCGCAAAAACTGCAAAGCGTCAAATTCTGCTGAGTTTTCTTTGAAAAGTCGTATGAAGTCGCCCAGCTTTTCGCTGTCTTGCGAGATGCCCGTATTTTCTATAAATTTAGCCGCGCGCACCAGCGAGTGCAGCCGCTCGTCCAGCCAAAACGAGAAATTCCCGACCATATTTTCGCTCGCGGCGATCTTGTTTTTATCCGCGAGCGCCGTGATCTGCGCCTTGGCGTCCTCGTAGTTTTTCACGCCCAAAAGCACCACGAAAAGGCTTGCAAAAATGATGATGAAGTAGATTTTAAAATTATGCTCGCGTAAGGCTCTCATGCGGCGAGTATAGCAAAATCGGTCTAAATTTAGACCGATTTAAGCTTTTTTGAGAGTTAAAATTTTGCAAATAAACATCGCGGCGAGCACGACGAAGCAGACGCCAAAGCCGATCAGCGTGCAGTCTGCCATCGACATAAATTTGCTTGATGGGATCAGGTACCAGCCGTCCTCGTAAAGATCCACGAGATACTTCTGAAAGCCGCTTAGCGTGACGCCGTCGGGAACCAAAGGGCTATCGTAGCCGCAGTCGCCTGTAGGTAAAAACCAATCAGGCGCCCACCGCTCAAGCGGCAAGCCAAACGGATAATGCGGCTCGGTCGAGCAGCCCTGTACGCCAAACGGATCATCTCCGTGGACGGCGCCGTGGATTTTGATTAGTTTGGCGCTATACATTATGCCCTGAATCGCGCCCCAAAAGGCTAGCAGGTAGCCTGCGAGCGCGAGGAGTAAATTTTTAGGATTTATGATCGCGACTAGGCCTCCCAGCGCCATACATAAAAAGGCAAAGCGGATATAGACGCACTGCTCGCAAGGGGGCATATAGACGTAGTTTTGAAACAGCGAGTGCGCGAGGATAACAAGCCCGACGCTCACTACTATGAGGATCGCCCACGGCAGGCGGCTAACTGCCGATTTCGCTATTTTTTCCGCAAATTTCATGCCCGCGCCCTATTTTTTGAGCAGCTCTTCGATTAGCTGCGCCATGCCGTCGATGGAGTTGATCGACTTCGTCATGATGAGGTATTTGCCGTTTACGACGAACGCCGGCACGCCTTGGATCTTGGCTACGTCGTAGCTCTCGTCCCACTTTTTAAGTAGTTCGGCGACTTTTGGGTCCTCCAGCTTTTTTTGATAGTCCGCCTCGCTGATGCCCGCCGCATCAAGCCCCGTCTTTAAAAACGCAGCCTCGTCCTTGCCGTCGCTCCAGCGTTGCTTTTGATCGTGATAGGCCTTGTAGTAGGCGAATTTTGCCTTTTTAAACAGCGAGTTTTCGTCTAGCAGGCTCACGCCTTTTTCCTCGTCCATCACGGCCAAAACGGCAAAAATTTTACTCGCTGCCTCGCCGTATTCGCCCTTGGTTTTTAGATGAAACGGTACGTATTTTAGCCCCGCGACCTTTTCTACGACCTTCGGCGTGACGGTTTTGTCGTATTTGTAGCAAAACGGGCAAGCGTAGCTAAAGACCTTAACTAGCGTGTTTTGCTCCACCGGTAGCGGTTTTTCGAGCTTTACGTAGTCCTCGCCCTCGGTAAACGCGGCTGCGCTAAGGGCGCCAAACATCGCAACGGCTAGAAAGCCTTTGCTAAATTTAGAAAGTAGATTCATGAAGTGCTCCTTAAAATGATTTTGTTTGGGTTAATTTTATATCCTCTCGCCGCCGCAAAACTCACGCTAAGATAAATTTTAGATTAAATTCGTAAAATTTAGGCTAAATTTTAGCGGAAAATATAAAAATTTGAATTATTTTCTGGATTTAAGCTTTTTATAATAATAGCGTGATTTTCACGTTAGAAAGATTTACTAAAATTACGGCAACGAAACGATTTATCATTATAAAGGAGAAAAGATGAAAAGAACTCTCTCGTCAGTCGCCCTAGCTGCGGCGTTACTTGGCGGTCTAAGCACGGCAGCGCTTGCTATCGGCGGACCTAGCGGCTCGCACATTGACTACGCCGTCCCAGGCAAGATCGGCGAAGTAGTCGTAAACCCATACGACATCGCGCCTCTAACGGCGGTGATCAAAAACGGCGGCTACACGCTAGCAAACGCGAAAGTCACTATCGTGCCAAAGCCGGGCGGTCAGGTTATCAGCTACAAAGTCGCCGACAAGCACCTGCGTACTCACGGCGGAATCCCGGTTTTCGGACTATATCCCGACTATCAAAATACCGTGGAGGTGGAGTACGATAAAATTTATAAGGGCCAAACCGAGCATATAAAAGAAACCTATAAAATTTACGCTCCGGCGATCTATTTGGAGAGCTCTGGCATGCCGTCTCAAAAAGGTGCGCTGTTTGATAAAATCGAGGTCGTAAAGGCTCCGAGCGCGAAATTCGCTAACCGCCTCTACTACGTAAATAACTTCGTAAATAAAACCGGCAAAGGCACAAAAGTCGTATGGAACAACCCCGCAGGCGGCGCGATCGAGTGGAACTACAGCCCGAACAACTTCGTGCTGGACACCAAAGGCGAAGTACGTTGGTACCTGGAGCCGAGTAAAATTTACGACCTCAAACAGCCGTTTTCTGCTGGCGTCATGATGGGCTTTAAACAAAACGACGACGGCGCGATGACGTGGGGTTACGGGCAGCGATACGCCAAATATGACATAATGGGACGCGAAATTTTTAACCGAGAGCTACCTGCGGGTTACAACGACTTCTCGCACTCTATGGATGTTGCGCAAAACGGGCACTACTTCCTGCGCGCGGCAAATGCCAACTATAAGCGCGCCGACGGTAAAAACGTCCGCACCGTGCGCGACGTCATCGTCGAGGTCGATCGCGACGGCAACGTCGTAGATGATTTTAGGCTGTATGAAATTTTAGATCCGTACCGCGACATCGTGTTAAAAACGCTCGATCAGGGTGCTGTGTGCCTAAATATCGACGCTAGCAAGGCTGGCCATACCGCGAGCACGGACGAGCTGGCCGCGATGGATACGAACGAAAAATGGGGCGACATCGTGGGCTCTGGCCCTGGACGCAACTGGGCGCACGTAAATAGCGTGGATTATGATCCAAGCGACGATAGCATCATCATCTCTAGCCGCCACCAAGACGCCGTCATCAAGATCGGCCGCGACAAAAAAGTCAAGTGGATAATGGGCGCACACAAAGGCTGGAAGGATCAGTTTAAAGGCTACTTACTCCAGCCTGTAGATAAAGACGGCAAAAAAATCGTCTGCGAGGACGAGTACTCAAAATGCCCTGGCTACGAGAGCGAAACGGGCGGGTTTGACTGGCAGTGGACGCAACACACGGCATTTCGCATTGATAGCAAGTCCAAAAAGGGCGTAGTGTATCTCACCGTCTTTGACAACGGCGACACCCGCGGCATGGAGCAGCCTGCGATGGCGGGTATGAAATACTCCCGCGCGGTCGTTTATAAAATCGACGAAAAAGCTAAAACCGTCGAGCAGGTCTGGGAATACGGCAAACAGCGCGGCAGCGAGTGGTACAGCTCGGTTACTTCGCTAGCGCAGTATCAAGACGACCTTGATAGCGTGATGGTTTACTCAGCGGTCGCGGGCATGCAGTTTGACATCGCCAAAGGCCGTCCGGTCGGTGTGCCTAGCCCTCACATCAACGAGTTTGAATGGGGCGCAAAAGAGCCCTCAATCGAGATCAAAATGACCAATGCGATGGGCTATCAGGCGTTTCCGTTTAGCCTAGAAAAGGCGTTTGAGAAGTAAAATTTAGCAGCTCCCGGTCGGTGCGCCTTGGGGCCACTTTTTGGTAAATTTGGATTTTGCGCTTGCGGCTCGGTTAAATTTGCCCGCTCCAATTGATGGGGCGCAGGCTTTAAAATTAGATCAAATTTGACGCCCTCCCGCAATACGGCAAATTTGACCGCAAAAGGTAAAATTTAGGCTCGCGTTTCCATCCTTTGCGCTAGTCTAAATCTTACCTTTTCCTGCCAAGCGTTTAGGAAAATAGGACTCCGAAAGACAATAGCAATGCCCAAACGCTTGGATTTTCGCTGCTGCTTAAATTTACCCATTTGCTTCATAAATTTTGCTCCGATTTTTAAAATTTACACCCTTGTTGCCGTAAAACCGATATAATCTACGTAAAAAACTGCGGAGGCGAAAATGCAAAAATTTGTCGAGCAAAAATTTATCGGCGAGCGCGCGATGTTTGGCGCAAAGGATGCGGAGTTTGAGCGGTGCGGGTTTGCAGCAGGCGAGTCGCCGCTAAAGCACGGGCAAAATTTGCGCCTAAAAAATTGCACTTTCGAGTGGAAATATCCGCTGTGGTACACCAAAAACGTCGCCGTGGAGGACGGATTTTTGATGCAGATGGCGCGCGCAGGCATCTGGTACGCGCAGGACGTTGGCTTTAAAGATACGCTAATCCAGGCGCCAAAATCCTTTCGCAGGTGTAAAAACGTGAGGCTAGAAAACGTAAATTTAACCCAGGCCGAGGAGACGCTGTGGAGCTGTGAGGACGTGGAGATAAAAAACGTCTGCGCGCGCGGGGATTATTTTGCGATGAATTGCGAAAACGTGCGCGTTTACGGGCTAAATTTGGACGGGAACTACGGCTTTGACGGCTGCAAAAATCTGCTCGTCGAGGATAGCAAACTGCTTAGCAAAGACGCCTTTTGGAACTGCGAGAACGTGACCGTGCGAAATAGCTTTATAAGCGGTGAATACCTCGCGTGGAACAGCAAAAACGTGACCTTTGAAAACTGCGTGATAGAGAGCTTGCAAGGGCTTTGCTACGTGCAAGCTCTCGTGCTGCGAGGCTGCCAGACGCTAGATACGACGCTAGCCTTTGAGTACTCAAGCGTGGACGCTGAAATTTTAGGCGGCATAGCTAGCGTGAAAAACCCACTTTCAGGCGCGATAAGGGCAAAAGAAATAGGCGAAATAATAATGCAAAAAGAGTGCGTGGATCCGGCCGCTACTAGGATAATTTTAGAAAAATAACGGCACGTTTTACCGGCGGCTTTTATGAGTTTTTGCTTCGTTTGCCTGTAACTGCAAGCAGAGGCCTTTGCGGCGCCTTGCATGGTTGGCCTTGGCCTCAAAAACCGTAGCGGCGTTAAATATCATCTTGCGATGCTTCGCCTTTTTTCTTGCGCTCAAATTTGGAATTAGCTTTTAAATCCAAGCAACGCTTCAAATTTGGCCCCAAACAAGAAATTACCACTTCGTTTAAATTTGCCGCCGGCTAGGGTCGCTTATATATAGCTCCTTTATTCTTGACCATCTACTTTGCTTGCGGTATTATCGCTCTATGTTTAAATATGAAGCCGAATTTTGAGATTTAAGCCTTTTTTAGCTTAAATTACGCTCCGAAAAAAGTTGCGTTTTTTGGTTAAATTTGCCGCTTTTGGCCGAATAATCCGACGCTAGCCGCCGAGCCGGTAAAATTTAAATTATTTAAAAGGAAAAATATGTCGTTTTTTGAAAAATTAAAACTAGCTTTTTACATGATTTGTCGCCCCGAAAAGCTTATTTCTTTTAGGCTAGCAAAGCCCGATCAACGCTATACACAGGAAGCGAATTTTACCCTAAAATACGGCGTCCTTAACGCTCATCAAAATATGAACACCGTCACGATCACCTACGACCGCCTGTGCGAGCAGTATGCGGGATTTAAGCCACTTTTTATCATCGAAAATGCTCCTCAGTGTGAATACACGAATATGCACGCAAGCTCTAGTTACGAGATGCTTGACGAGGAAGAGTATAACGCGCAAAATCCGGACGCGCGAAACTTTCCCGCTGCGGAGTTTCGTTTGATGCTAAGTATCCTGCGCAACCCCGAATACAAGAAATACCTAAATACCCGCGATTATAACGCTCTTGACGAGGATATCGACGTTTATCTGTGTCCTTGCGAGTGCAGTACGGATGCCTTTGCGCGGATGATACAGGGGTATTTTGCCGACGATTTTGAGCCAGAGCAGACGTACGCGTTTATTTTGATGATGAATGAGCGATTTGGATTTGAGTTTATCGGTATCGGCGCGACTCTGATGCTATTTTATCGCCGCGAAAATTTAAGCGACGATAAGGCCGAGGAACTACTGCAAGAGCTGGCTAAAATTTACGATACGCCTTATGATGCGATCAAAAAAGCCCTGTGGCATAGCGTGTTTGGCTCTAATAAGACGCTCGTGCTACCGTTTGCTGAAAATATCGAAGACACCGTAGTGGATGAGCTGTAAAATCGGAGTAAATTTTGCCTCGCAAGCTCAAAATTTTAGGATGAAATCTTAAACATTACAAAATTTTAAAGAAATTTTAGCTACACTCAGCAAATTTTATAAAAAAGGATGAAAAATGAACCCTTCCGAATTTATCTGGATGGATGGAAAATTAGTCAAATGGGAGGACGCTAAAGTCCACGTTTTAACTCACTCGCTTCACTATGCAAACGCGGTATTTGAGGGCGCAAGAGCGTATATGACGGATAAGGGCTTAGCGATATTTCGCCTAAGCGATCACACCGCGCGCCTGCTAAAATCAGCTAAAATGACTATCCTAAACGTCAAATACACGCAAAAAGAACTCGAAGATGCGCAAATCGAGCTACTTCGCGCAAACAATTTTAAATCAAATGTCTATCTGCGCCCGATCGTTTATCTAGGCTACGGCATCATGGGTCTAGCTCATACAAAAGCTCCCGTAAATACGGCAATCGCCGCATGGGAGTGGGGTGCATATCTAGGCGAAGAGGGACTTAAAAAAGGCATCCGCGTGAAAATTTCAAGCTTTGCTAAATTAAACGTCGGCGGTCAAATGAGCCGCGCGAAATCAAGCTCGAACTACCTCTGCTCGCAAATGGCTAACTACGAAGCCAAAGAGGCGGGCTACGACGAAGCGTTGTTGCTTGATAGCGAAGGCTACATCTCCGAGGGACCGGGCGAGTGCTTTTTCATCGTGGAAGACGGCGCGGTCATCACTCCTCCAAACGACAGCAGCCTAGCTAGCATCACGCAAGACACCGTCATCAAAATCGCCCGCGATCTAGGTATCGAGGTGCGCAGAGAGCGTATCACCCGCGACCGCGCATACACTGCAGACGAGGCGTTTTTTACGGGTACGGCGGCCGAGGGCACCCCGATAAGCAACATCGACAACCGCGTGATCGGCGCGGGCGAGCGCGGAGCAGTAACTAAACGCCTACAAGACGCGTATTTTGACGTAGTTTACGGACGCAATCCAAAATACGCCTCGATGCTAACTTACATTTAAGGAACGAAATGCCAGCAGATTTGAATGATTATTTTAATAAAAAACGCGGTTCTAGTGGCGGCGGAGACGATAACAGCGGCGAGAGCAAGGGATCAAAAGTAAATTTTAAAACGCCTGATTTTAAAGGATTTGGTAAAATTTCGGCCTTTGCCTACGTCATCATCGCGCTCGTTGCCGTGATCGCGCTCACGCAGCCTTTCGTCACGATAAACTCGGGCGAAGTGGGCATCAAGTCAAATTTGGGTAAATATGACCCGTCCCCTATGCAGCCGGGACTGCACTTCTTTATCCCGTTCTTGCAAAAGGTCATCGTAGTCGATACTCGCGTGCGCCTCATCAACTACACGTCTGGCGAAGATATGGGCGAGGCTGCGCAAAAGTACGGCGCGCAGGCTCAAGCCGGTATCATCCGCAAAAACTCGATATCCGTTTTGGACGCGAGAAACTTGCCAGTCAGCATCGACATCACCGTGCAGTACCGCCTAAATCCGGAAAACGCGCCTCAAACGATCGCGTCTTGGGGGCTTAGCTGGGAGAACAAGATCGTTGATCCCGTCGTGCGTGACGTCGTACGCAGTATCGCAGGTAAATACACCGCCGAGGAGCTTCCGACGAAGCGAAACGACCTAGCCACGGCTATCGACGAGGGCATCCGCAAGGACATCGACGCGCAGCCAAATAAACCAGTCGAACTGCTAACCGTGCAGCTGCGCGAGATTATCCTGCCTGAAAAGGTAAAAGAGCAGATCGAGCGCGTACAAATCGCTAAGCAAGAGGCCGAGCGAACCAAATACGAAGTAGAGCGCGCAAATCAAGAGGCGCTCAAAAAAGCAGCCCTCGCAGAAGGTACGGCAAAAGCCGCTATCATCGAGGCTCAAGGTCGCGCGGACGCGGCTAAGATCGAAGCTGATGCGCAGGCCTACGCAAACAAAGAGGTCGCAAAAAGCCTCGATCAAAATTTGCTAAATTTAAAGCAGATCGAGACGCAGGCTAAATTTAACGAGGCGTTGCGCGAAAATAAAGACGCGAAGATATTCTTAACGCCTGGCGGAGCGGTGCCGAATATCTGGGTGGACACGAAGGATAAAGAGAAACAAAGCGCGATAACGCAATAACTTTTGCTTGAAGCGGCTCGCCTTTTTGCGCTTTGCGGGCGAGCGCTTTTTTGGGGTCGGCTAAATTTAGCTTGGATGGCTTTGCTTCGTTGCCGTTTGTAATCGCAAGCAAAGTCAGGTCCGCCGCTAAATTTACCTGAGTAACTCCAAAATCATCTCGAAATAGGTGTGGTTTTTGCGAAGCGAAATGTTTTTGCAAAAAACTTCGCCTTTTTATACTCAAATTTGAAGTCAAATTTGGGCTTTAAAATTTGCCCACGCGCCGAGCCAAATCCGTAGCCGAAAGGAATTAAGATGAAAATAGACTGGGAAAAAGTAGGCGGCCTTTTGCCTGCCGTCGTTCAAGAAAGCTCGAGCGGCGAGGTTTTGATGCTTGCTTATATGAACGAAGAGGCGTTAAATTTGAGTCTAAAAACGGGCTTTGCACACTATTTTTCGCGCACGAAAAACCGTATCTGGAAAAAGGGCGAGGAGAGCGGAAATACGCAAGCGATAGATGATATTTTCCTTGACTGCGACAACGACACTATACTGCTCAAAGTCGTTCAAAACGGCGGCATAGCCTGCCACACCGGCGCAAAATCGTGCTTTTTTAGAAAGATTTCTGGAGACGGCGGCGAGTCAAATTTAGCTAGCGATGATGGGCAAAATTTGACGCGAGAGCAAAATTTAAACCAAGCCAAAAAGCCGATCTACGGCATAATCGACGAGGTTTATCACGCGATATTAGACCGCAAGCTAAATGCCGATTCGCAGACTTCATACGTCGCGAGCTTGTTTAAAAAGGGCGAAAACGCAATCCTAAAAAAAGTTGGCGAGGAGGCCACGGAGCTAGTGATGGCGTGTAAGGACGCCTCGGTGCGCAAAAACGAAACTTCGCAGTTTGACTCTGGCGCAAACGGTGGTCAAATTTCGTCAAATTTAACCCAAAACGAAAATTTTGCTAAAATTTCAAACAAAAACAGCCAAACTGAGACATCTCAAAACCAAAAGCCAAAAACGCCGACTGAGGAGATCATCTACGAGGCGGCCGACCTGTGCTTTCACTCGCTCGTGGCGCTAGCGCTACACGGCATTCACCCTGACCGCGTCAAGGCCGAGCTCGCGCGCCGTTTCGGGATGAGCGGCATAGAGGAAAAAAACTCGCGAAAAGGCTAGGGCAGTCAAATTTGGCACGCTTTGTGCAGGAGGATGTTAAATTTGGCTCGCCGCAAGGCAAACGAAGCAAAGAGGCAAGATGATAAACGAACTAAAACAAGGCTTAAATTTCTATCTGACGCACCTTAGCTGGGTGGATTTTGCCGCCTATATCTGGATGTTTTTGACCTTTTTAGCGCTTGTTTCGCTTTGCATTTACGTCGCGTCAAAGTCCTTTTTTGCGGGCTTTGCGCTGATGATCGTCACTATCGCGGGGCTTGGATGCGGGGCGTATTTTATGCCTAAGCTTTTAGATGAAAATTTGCGAACCCGCTCGCTCGAGCTAGTCTCAACTAAGCAGCTTGAGTACTCAAACACGTTGCTTGTGGATCTGCGCCTCACGAATCTCTCAAAAAAGCCGTTTAACTACTGCGAAATCGGGCTTAGCTTTTACAAAAACTCGGGCAATACGCTGCGCCGATACGCAAACGAGCTAAAGCCGTTTTTGAGAGAAAATATCGTGCTAAAAGACGCGCTAGACATAAACGCGACGCGCGAGATCACGCACGTGGTAAATAACTTTCGCGCGCAGGACTACAACATCACGACAAGCTCGGAGTGTTTTTGATGGAAGGGTATTTTAATGTATTTCACCTCATCGCGCTTGCGGTTTTGGCGCTACTATCGGTGCTTTTCGCGCTGATCGCCCGCGGCGAAAAAAATCCGAAATTTTTTAAAATTTACGTCGCGATAAACGTCGTAGCGACGCTGACGCTTGGATATTTTTTCATGATGATCGTGGATAAATACACCAAAAAGGCCGTGCTCATGGAGTTTTCCGGCCACCGCGTACTAAGAAACGAAACAATCGTGTTTAAGGGCTCGCTGCGAAATACGGGCGAGTTTAGTATCGCAAACTGCGATCTGACCGTCAAACTCATCAACAACCCAGTGAGCAAGGAGACGATCGCGGGCTCTATCTTTAAACCTAGCGGACTATCGCTATTTTCGCGCGGCGACGAGCGCTCAAATGTTGCTGAGATCACCGCTAGCATCGCTAAAAATATCGCGCCGAAGCAGATACGAAATTTTAGCCTCTCGATGCCGTATCCGTCGTACTTTGCCAATACTCAAACGATAACGAAGCTGGAGTGCAGGTAGGGTGCAGACAAATTTGCCCGAATGCTCTACTTCTTATCAAAAAATATAAAAATTTTATGCCATGTTTGTTGATATTTTTGTCTGGTTTTTAAAGAAAATGCGCTTTTAGCTCACTCCTTTGCGAGTCTGTTTTTGGCAGTATATTTATGAAATTTTTAGCGGATTCGCCGTAAATTACGATATTTTCAAAATACCTATACTTTCCTCTTTTACCGAGAATTTGAAATAAAATTCTCGCCGCAAAATACAAAATAAGAATGCATAAAAAGATAAATCCCAGTGCCAGGGCAAACCTCGCCGTCCCTTCCACCAAGCAGCCTAAAATCAATAAACAAAGATCAGTGCCGCGCAAATCAGCGGCGTGCGCTGAAAGTATTCGTATCTAGTGTCGGCGGTTCTTTTTATATCTGAAATTTGGTCTATTCTTATGCTGTGTTTTAGTTTTGGGTTTACGAGATATTCGATTTTGTCGTTCTTAAGGCGGATGAGCCTATCGTTAAACCAATGCTCAAATACGGTAGGCGAAATCAAAAGTGGGGTGCAAAAAAGAGCCTTTATGATTTTCTCTTCGCTGGTCGGAAAATATAAATTAACATCAAAATGATCAACGGCACAGATGTCATGGAAGCTATGAAAGCAAATTCGGGATTATGATCTTTTATGATTATCGGCTCTTTATCATAATCTCTCGCAAATTTTGTATTAAAATTTGGATAGTTTGAACTATCGGTATTTTTTATTTGCCCGCCTACTGTCAAATTTGCCCCTTTGAAATTCTAATTTATCATTGTTTGTTTTTGGAATTTTACTATTTTTTGTTGATTATGCAAATTTACAAATACCTTCCTAATTTGTTTAGGAGTTAGACGAAACATATCATAAAAATATTTTTGCAGTCTTCGTGCTTGTATTTTAAGGCATGGCCGTGTTTTATAAAAATTTGGTTTGCGATATAAAGCCCAAGCCCCAACCCAGAATTTGACGCCTCGACTTTTCTGTTAAAGGCCCTTTCAAAATCAAGCCTTTGCGGATCAAGCTCATCGCCTACACTACTTATACACAGAGCATTTTTATCTATGCTTACAACAACCTTTTCGCTAGAGTATTTTAAGGCGTTATCGATTAAATTTTTAACTCCGGTTGCATAAAGCTCAAAATCAACCTCAACCACGCTTATTTCCGCGTCCGCTCGCACTTCTATGCGGCTCGTGTCTTTTAATAAAAGCATATCTACCGAGTGATCGACGATGTCTATAACTCGGTGCTTATTTTTCTTAAGCTCCCATTGATTAGATACTAGTTTTTCGACCTTGACAACCTCGCCAAGTATCATTTCTAGCCTTATAAAAATTTGTTTTAATCTACTTTTAAATTTATCGTCTTGTAAGATTTCGGCTATCATATCCGCCATGATCCGCCCTTTCATTATCGGGTTGCGAAATTCGTGCAAGATGTTACGTAAAAATAGCGCTCTAGCCTGTTTTATCGCATCTATTTTTTGCATCGTCGTATTAAATTCACCCGCGATTTGGCCTATTTCATCGTTTGTCTCTACTTTTATTAGCCTAAATTTATCTTCTTCTCCAGCTCTTCTTATCATATTTTTTAAATTTCTGAGCCTCAGCAATTTTTTTAAGACGACTATAAAAAATGCGACCATTACGATATTTACTATAAGCCAAAGTATCCAAATGTTATGCGAAGAAATTTCTTCTAAATTTTCTAAAGGCACATCGTTTTTCGCAATGTCATTTTCGCTTGATATATTAAGCCCTGCCGCATCCATAATGCGCGAAAACATTTTAGGATCAATAGAAGAAAATCTAGGGACAAAATAAAACTTTTTATTATACCTTATCATATCGGTATACGAGTCGCTAAAAATTTTCTCGCCGCCTTGCCTGATCTTAATAGGATCAAGCTCGCTATTTTTAAGGCTGATTTGCGCTAGCTGCTTAGCTGCGTTACCTTCTGCTTGTCCTCGTATACGCATACCCAGCATAAAGCGCTCATAAGTAAGGTACTCTACGTCTCTTATCTGCCTTTTTGATTCGATGAAAAATGCTAAATTTACGACAACTAATGCGGCAAAAAAGAAAAAAGATATTAGTTTGATGATAGATATATTACGCATTGATAAATTTATACCCTATACCGCGCACGGGGTGAATGAATCGCGGATTTTTAGGATCATCTCCTATTTTTTGACGCAAGCGCCCTATGGCGACATCGATGCTTTTTAGTCCGCTTTGAAATTTCGCCTGACCCAAATTTATCAAAATATCCTCTCTTGGTATAACCATCCCCTCTTTTTCATAAAGGTAGATAAAGATGTCAAATTCCGCTTTCGTTAGCGCTATCTCCTCTTTGTTTTTTATGACGATACGCCTTTGTTTATCGACGCAAAAGGTTTTGGAGTCGTTGTTAGTTTGTATCCCTCGACGGAGTATCGCTCTTAGCCTAAATGCAAGCTCTATAGGCTCATACGGCTTTGCCATATAGTCATCCGCCCCAAGCTCAAAGCCTTTTATCTTATCTAGCGTTTCACTGCGAGCCGATGATATGATGATAGGTAGCGATGGATAGCTGTGTCTTACGTGCTTGCACACTTCAAGACCGTCCATATCTGGCAAGCCAAGATCAAGCACCAATGCATCAAAAGTATTTTTTTCGTTTAAAATTTCAAGCCCTTTAAGCGGATTTGTGACTATGGTTACGCCAATCTCGCTTTTTAGCAATGCAAATTTTAAAAGCTCGGCCAGTTCAAGATCGTCTTCTATAAGCAAAATTTCTATCATAGTAGCTATTATATCAAATTTAAAATTTAAAACTAAAAAATATTTTTTAGTTAATGTTACCAAAATCTTACCGTTTTTGATAGGCCTACATGTTATGATTTCGCCAACAAGACCAAAAGAAGATGCCGCAAAAACGACAAAAAATAAATTTACGTGGAGTGGCTTCGATCTTAGGCGGTAGTAGCGATAATGCAACAAAGCAGGTTCAAAAAGGCGGCATTATTAAACAAGACTGGCTTACGGTTTTCTTGTAAAAGGTGCTTAAAAAGAAAATTAAAGGAGGTTATGGTGAAAACATGTTTTTTGACGATCGGCAAGAGTAAATTTGCTCTTAGTTTAGCTACGCTTATGGCTATGGCGTCCAGCGCTAGCGCTAGCGATAGCTTGGCGGAGGCTTTGCAAACAAGCACGATGGGCACGACAGTATTTTCATACTACGATATGGACTCGACCGAGTACTTCCCGCCAGCCAGCAGAACAAATAGAATTCGTGAGTATATCGGCGGCCTAGGTGCCGAGCTTAGATTTTTAACCGGCCCTTACTATGGCTTTAAGCTTGGTCTTACGGCTCAGGGCTTAGTAAATTTCGGTCCGTCAAAGGCTGCAAAAGAGTATTTTGTCTATGACTGGAATAGCGAAGGTGTAGCACTTTCAGAGGCCTACTTAGGATATGAAAATGACTATATCGACTTTAAACTAGGTCGCCAGTACTACAACTCAAAATACACAGGCCTAGTGCCGCCGCTTGTGGCAACAAACACGGACGTGGGCTACAAAGAGGCATTTGAGGGCATGAGCGCTAGGATAAAGCTTGATAGTATAAATACCGTTATCGGCCTAGCTGACTTTTGGAAATTTGCCGGTAGATCAAGCGCGGTAACGGGCGGCGATCATGGTGCGCCAAGATTTAAAGACAGAGTTGTTATCGGCGGCTTTGGGCCTTATGCTTATAAATTTGACAACATCTTTAACTCGTTTGTAACATATAGCGGCCTTCCTGGCGTCTCGCTCACGGCCGGTTATGCAAACGTATCTGGTCTTGAATACGATGACGCGGCCAATTCAAAAGGCGATATAAATTTCTACTTCGCAGCTACTGGCTACAAAACGCCTACGCTTTTTGAAAACGCGGTAGTTGGAATAGACTTTATGTATAAAGGCTCAAGAACAAACGGTACTTTAAAAGAGAATTTCGACTTTAACGGCAACTACTACGCAGGCATGATAGGGCTTTATAACGCTTACGGCTTTGATCTTAGATATGCATATTCAACCGTTAGCAAAAACCAAATGGCGCTTCAAGGTATAGGTAACGACGTTGGGTCATTTACGGCTACTCCGATCTACGGTCCGTTTTTATTTATGAATTTTGCTGGTATGAATTTACATAAATTTAGCGCAGGCTACGACTTTAGCAACGTAGGCGTCGACGGTCTTAGAGTGGACGCTGACTACTGGTATGGCAAGCAGCATAACGGCAGCAACGTCAGGTCAGGCGGCTTGCACGGTCAAGCGCCAGGAACTAGGATAGATGTAGAGGGCTGGGACGTGCAAGTTAGCTATAAAGTTCCTGCAGTAAAAGGCTTAAAGCTATCTGCTATCTACGAAACTATGGATAGAAAGCTAAAATATACAAACGGTGGCTCTGACGGCAAAACGACGGATGAAGAGCTTTGGCTAAGAGCCTCTTACGACTTTGACATATTAAAATAAAACTTGAAACAAGGAGTATAAAATGGTAGAAAAAAATGAACTATCACGCCGCTCGTTTTTAAAACGTAGCGGAGCGCTCACGCTTGGCTCGGTTGTGGCTGGATCTGCGCTACTAACAGGCTGTGATAACCCGAACAATCACCTCATCCATCCAAAAAAGGAAGTTGCAAAAGCCCCTGAAGTGCCAAAATGGCTGGGCGCTGAGCCGCAAATTTCAGACAAAGATATCAAAGAGACGCTTGAAACCGATGTACTTATCATAGGTGCCGGCGTTTCGGGACTCCACGCTGCGCGCGCTGCTAGCGAAAAAGGCGCAAGGGTTATCGTCCTAGAAAAAGCCGGTCGCTTTCAGGTTAGAAGCGGTCAGTACGGCACTCTAGGCAATAAATTTCAAAGAGAGCTTGGTATCAAATATGACAAGAATGCGGCCATAAATGAACACTTAAAACAGATGGGCTACCGCGCCGATCAGCGAGTGTGGAACTACTGGGCGGATCACAGCGGCGAGGACTTTGACTGGATGATAGAGCTTGCTCCTGCGGTGCATTTTATGAAAGAGACCGATACGCAGCTTGATAGAAGTAAGATAAATTTGATGCTTATGCACTATCCACTCCCGGCCGGATACGACCCAAGTAAGGAAAACAGCCCAAGCTATCCAACTGTTATGTCCTTTTTACCTAGTCAAGAGCCGATGATGGAGCTAGTTTATGAAAAGTCTATAAAACAAGGCGCAAAATATATCTTCAAAACTCGTGCGAAAAAGCTACTTCGCGACAAAACAACTGGCAAAATGCAAGGAGCGATCGCGCAAAATATGGCTGATGGCTCATATATCAAGATAAATGCTAAGTCGGTGATACTTGCTACGGGAGACTATATGAATGACCATGAGATGGTAAAGACATTTGTGCCGTGGGTGGCAAATTTCTTCTGTCCGTTTCCAAACAGAGACTACAAAAACAATCCGACAAACACGGGAGACGGGCATAAGCTTGGCTCATGGATAGGTGCAAAGCTAGAAGACGGACCGCACGCACCAGTCGCTCACACGCTTGGCGGACCGCTTGGCGTTGATGCGTTTTTACTAACAAATGCAAAGGGAGAGCGCTTTACAAATGAAGATCTAAGCGGTCAGCAAGTCACTCAGCCGCTCTCTCGCCAACCAGGAGGCTTTGGCTGGCAGGTATTTGACTCTAAATTTCCAGAGCAAGTCGGCCTCATGGGCGTATCACACGGCAGTGTAAACCACTGTGTAGAAGATAATCCAAAGCTTCCACCTGACTGCCAGTGGGCGATAGGCAAAACATCGTATATATCGGTAAAAGATATTGAAGAGATGCCTGATGTATTTAAAGCAAACAGCATAGAAGAACTTGCCGGTATGCTATACCCTAATAATCAAAAGGCACAAACGCAGTTTTTAGCAACTATAAAACGCTACAACGAGCTATGCGACAAAGGCTATGATGATGACTTTGGTAAGACCGCTAAGAGGATGTTTCCAGTCCGCCATGCGCCGTTTTATGCTGGCAAAATGGGAGTAGGTGCGAGCCTGGTCGTAATGGGTGGCTTTACCGTTGAGCCAAGCACTGCAAACGTGCTGGATACCGACTATAACGAAATTTCAGGACTTTACGCCTGCGGTAACGTTATGGGCGGACGCTTTTTGGGAGATTATCCAGTAGTTTTAGCCGGCACTAGCCACGGAACATGCCTATGCTACGGACGCTTAGCAGGCTATCAGGCTGCGGCAAACGCAAAAGGAGTACAAGCATGAGCAAGAGAAGAAAATATACGATAATAGGGCTAATAATAGCTGCCGTCATAGGTTTTATAGCGTTTCATCAGGTACAAGCAGCTAGCCACAAAGCTGAATTTTGTATCATGTGTCACAACATGCAGCCAGAGTATGACTCTTTTACAAAGGGAAATATGCTAGCTAAAAAGCATAACGACGCAAATGTAACATGCCACGACTGCCATACACCAACCATAGGTGAGCAACTAAACGAGGTCAGGATGTATGCGATGGGCGATTTTGAGATGCCAACAAAACAAAGAGGATTTACAAACGAGCAGTGCACCAGCTGTCATAAGATAGACGATATCAGGAAAAAGACTGCGCACTATGGTTTGTCTAACCCGCATAATGGTGTCCATAATAGAGACAATGAAATGCTTCAGTGCCAATCATGTCACGCAGTGCATCATCCGCAAAAGCTAAATACTTGTATGTCTTGCCACCCGATAGACTGGAAAGTAGATAATAGCTGGAAGATGTATTTGCCTAATGAAAAATAATCTCTAATCCGCCTCGCCCGGGGCGGATTTATCTCCTCTGTTAAGATAAGCTAAACTGTATAAATCTAAGCTGCTATATAGCCAGGTTGTATACTTTTGGTATTTTTATATGGTACCGTGATTTTAAGATTGTATATTAGGTTAAGGTAAATTTGGGTTTATGGGAAAATTTGCTTTTAGATATTAAAAAAAGAATTGCTTCTAAAATCTTTTAACTAATGTCTTTAAATTATTCGCTTAAATGATTTACGATATCTTTTAGCACTAGCGGTATTACGTCGCCGTGTCCTTGTCCTTCGTAGATTTTAAATTCGTATTTGACGCCCGACTTTTTTAGAATTTCAGCTAAATCTGCCGCCTTTAGTATATTTTCTTTATCCGTTTTACCCGCTCTTTTTTCTAATTCTCCTACGCTAAGTCTTATAAAACTCGCCTTTAATCTAATTTTTAGTTTGCCGTCGTTATCTAAGGCGTCCTTTAGAATTTTTGAATCTCCCCACCAAAGAGACGGAGAGGCTATAAAAAACTCATCAAATATACCGTCGTTTTGTAAAAGCGAATAAACTAAAAATAGTCCGCCAAAAGAGTGGCCGTAAAATATTTTTTCGCTATTTTTTATATCGTATTCTTTGTCTACAAACGGCATTAGCCTCTCTTTTATAAATTTATAAAATTTGTCCGCATTGCCGCCTTGCTCGTATTCGTCGCCTTGAGCTAACGGCGTTAAGTCCTTTGTTCGCCTTACGGTATCGTAAGCTAGCGGAGTATCGTATCCGACGCCTATGATAAGCGGTACGCTATCGCTAGAAGTAAAATTTTTAAATAAATTAAGCAATACAGAAAATTGCGCATTCGCATCGAGCATAAAAATCGTTTTTGGATAAACGTTGCGGTTTTTTGGGACGGCTTGAAAAATTTTATATATTTCTCCTCCCGCGTTTTCTAACATGGAGTATTTGACGTCAAAAAGCCGATAAACGCTTTCATCTATCGGCTCTATGTACTGAGTAGGCTTTGCGCTGGCTACACCAATAATAATCAAAGCTCCCAAAAATAATTTAACAACCCTTACCACTTCGCGCTTACCTTAAAC
This sequence comes from Campylobacter showae CC57C, assembly GCF_000344295.2. Lineage (GTDB taxonomy): Bacteria > Campylobacterota > Campylobacteria > Campylobacterales > Campylobacteraceae > Campylobacter_A > Campylobacter_A showae_B. The sequence goes on from NZ_AOTD01000119.1 coordinate 20,643, forward strand.
CAAAATCTCCTGCCCTCTTCAGGATACCAGTAGTAGTTGCCGTCATCAGCCATCCCCTCGTCGTAGCGGATATTATCAAAAATATTGTAGGCGGTCAAATTTAAGCTTAAATTTTTATTTACTTCCCAGCTGGCACCCAAATCGACGGTAAAAAGTTTCTTGTCGTTTTCGCTTACTTTATTGCCGGGGCCGAATTTGACGCTGGTTAGCTCGCTCTCGTAGTTTGCCCCGGCAAAGGTGCTCACGCTTGCGATAGGCTTATACGTTAGCGTCAAATTTGCCGCGTGCTCTGGCGTTGCGGTCAGAGATTTGCCGTCTAGTCGGCTAAGATTGGTCTGGCTAAATTTGACCGGGCCGTTTGGGGTATTGATCGTCGGGTCGCCGGTTTTGATTTTGGAGTTGTTGTATGTGTAGTTGCCGCGCAAATTTAGATTTTTTAGCATGTCGTAGTCTGCGCTAAGCTCGATACCCCAGACGTCGGCACCGTCTATGTTAAAGTAAGTTCCCCAGCCCGGGCAGTTTACGTGCGGAGCCGTAGCGCACGAGCCAAATGCCGGAATACGGTTTATGCTGCTGCCGTCGGTATCTAGGATTTTATCTTTAAACTCGTTTCTAAATAGAGTGACCGAACCTCTAAAATCGTCGCCGCTATCGTAGTAAGCGCCGATTTCATAAGTTAGGCTCTTTTCGGGTTTTAGGTCTGCGTTACCAAAGTCTACGATCCTCCAGCCGCCTTGTATGGTGCCGACTTCCGGCGAGATCTGATTGACGTTCGGCGTCTTATATCCTGTTGCTACGCCGCCTTTTAGCGTCCAGTTGTCGGTTAGATTATAAACTAGATACGCACGCGGTGAGAGATGATCGTCGAAAAATTCGTTATGCGTGAAGCGACCGCCCAGCGTCAAATAAAGCTTGTCGTCTAAAATTTCCCACTCGTCTTCTAAGAATGCCGCATGCTCTTTCATAGAGTAGGCTTTCGGGTTTCGTAGCACGCTTCTACTTGAATTTGATACGATAAATGTGGTTTTAACCGACTGTTTGCTGAAATCATAGCCGAAAGTTAGCGTATGCGAATCTAGGAAGGTGCTAAATTTGGAGTTAAAGTTGTGGTTTTTGACATCGGCCGGCGTTAAGCTATCAAAGAGGCTCGTTCGCTTCGTCTGGTCGTAAATGTAACTCACGTCGGCATTTAGATTTTCAAAATTTCCCAGATATCCTACTCCATAGCTATCTTTTTTGTAGTCATAGCTATTTAGCAGCCTATTTGTCCTTACGGTTGCCGTCTTGCCGACGGTCCTTGAGTATTCGTGGCGTTCTTGGGAGGCTAGGAGATAAAATTTATTGTATTCGTCGGGCGTGATCCATAGTTTGGCGCTAAAGTTTTTCTTATCACTTTCTTGATAGCCGCCCGGATAGCTATCCTCATCGCGTAACTTTTTGTAGCCCCAGAGCTGAAGACCTACATACTCGCTAAGAAGCGGAAAGTTAAGATAAAAGTCCGCTTGGCGCTGCGAACCGATGCCGCTATGAGCCTGCGCGATACCGGATATACTCACGGAGCCGCTAAATTTATCGAAATTTTTCTTCGTGATGATATTTATGACCCCGCCTACTGCATCGCTACCGTAAAGCGAGCTCATCGGTCCTCTGATGATCTCGATACGTTCTATCGCCTCAACCGGCGGGATAAAATTTGAGTTCATATCGCCGGCACCGCCTTTTGGATTGGCCGCGCTTGAATTTACTCTCTTGCCGTCTATGAGAACTAGCTTTTGCGAACCTTCCATGCCGCGGATCGAGATACCGCTGGCGGGCCCGTCCTCGCCGCCTATAACGCTAACCCCTGGAGCTTTTGAAGCGATAGAGTGAAGCGAGGTGAAGCTATCTTTTGCCAGGTCGTCATTTTTTACGATTGATATGCTGGCGGGGGGGTTTTTAATACTTTGCGAAAAACCGCTAGCAGTGACTACTACCTCTTCTAAATTTATATTATCTACGGCTTGTAAATTTATTGCGCATACTAGAGAAACGATAGGCGCAAAAGCTTTATTTTTTACAACAATCATATAAAATCCTTTGGAATACTTAATATTGATTTAAGTTATCAATCTTTCTTCGCGAATAATAACTAATATGGAATAAATTTAATATTAATTATCGTATACAGATAGAATTTGCCGCCAAAGACTAGATGGCCAATTTAATAAGATGGGTTTGAGGCAATTTTTAAAGCTTATAAAAGGGTGTTAAATTTGAAATTTTATCTATCCCGCAGTCAAAGCCAAGTCATTGGCACTATGTTTTTAACTTTTGGGGCGCAATGGATGAAGCGGTTTTAAAATCAGTAAAAAGCGATAGGATAACCTATCGTTTTTTACGTTTTAATTAAAAATTATAGTGGAAATTCACCATAAACGATCTCTCGTCGCCTAGCCTCGAGCTTGAGCGCCAGTATTTTTTATCAAAGAGATTGTTTATCGCTAGCGTCATTTGCGCATGCTCGGTGAAGCTATATCCAGCACTCACGTCCACTCTAGCAAAGCCTGGCAAGTGTTGTTCTTGGATTCTACCGCCGCTAGTAGAGTAAAAGTAGCGTTTGGAGTAGCCGGTAACGCCGCTTTCTACGTACCATTTGTCGGCGTTTACGTAGCGTAAAAAGACGTTGCCCTGCCAGCGCGTGGTTTCATTTAGATTAAGCCCTTCGTTTAGCGGGTTTGAGTTGTCTTTGGTGACTTTAGCGTTTGTGTATCCAAGCGAGCTGCGCAGGTATAAATTCTCGTAAATTTGTCCTAGCACGTTTAGCTCGATGCCTCGGCTACGCTCCTTGCCGCGAACCGCCCAAGTATATGGGTCGTTTGTAGGGTCTGGCTGATAGCGGATATTTTTGTGTTCGATCTGAAATACCGCGATGTTTGAGCTAAATTTATTATCCGCCCAAGTGCTTTTTAGTCCGATTTCGTACTGGACGTTGTTTTGCGGTTTTAGATCAAGCTTTGACGTATCTTCGGTGCTGATGCCGATATTGCCTCTACCGCCGTAGGGCGCAAAGCTCTGAGAATACGAGACGTAAGCGGTGTGATCGGTCGCAAAGTCCCATAAAAAGCCGACTCTCGGGCTAAACGAGTCGCCGGTGTAGCTGTTTGTTTGGCCTCTTATATTTCTGGTTTTAAATTTATAAAAATCAAACCTACCGCCTAGCATCAACCTATACGTATCGTCAAGGCTGATTAGATCCTCGAAAAATACGCCGTGATTGATCGCGCGGTGTTTGTTGTCGGTCGTGAGCGGGACGTTTCTGTTTGACGTCCAGCTGCCCCTAGATGCGTATGGGTCGATATCTTGCGTATGGGTTCTGCTATACCAGAGCCTTGGATGGCGGGTTTCGACGCTGTTATCGTAGCCGACTGCGATGTTGTGCTTAAATCTCTCGAAATTTAGCTCCTTGGTGAGTGTAAAGGCATTTGAGACAGTTTCATTATCAGTCTCTTGCTTTGCGTAGTTTTGTCTTAGTCTGTTGCCGCTAACGATACTGCCCGCAAAAAAGTGGTCGAAATTTTGGCTAGCTTTTCTGTATCCAAAAACCCATTTTAAATTTAGCTCTTTTGCTAGCTCGGCATTTAACTCCGTGCGCAAAAAGTGTAGCCTATCCTCCACGAAGTCGCCCTCGTGAGAAAAGCCCTTTTTGTAGTCTATGCCCAGCTTATCGTATACGGCCTTGGTCGGAGTTCTATCGGGTACTCGCCAGGCGTTGTCGTACGTATACTGCGCTTCAAAGCTTACGTCGCCGCTTTGGTTTGTTACGATTACGCTAGGGCTTATCATAAAATTTTTATATTTTATGCCTTCGCGCCACGATTTACCGTGCTCGCCGTCGGTAGTTAGGCGTACGGCTAGTTGATTATTTACCGCGTGGTTTACGTCTGCGCCAAGCCCCCATCTGCTCCAGCTGCCGTATCTGCCGGAAACCTTATAAACAGGGGTAAAATTTGCCTTTTTGCTTACTAAATTTACGACTGCCCCGCCGTCGCTCCTGCCGTATAGGATAGAAGCTGGTCCTTTTAAAATCTCGACGCGCTCGACGTTTGCGGTGCTACGCCTGATCTGGCCCGAGTCTCTCACGCCGTCTCTATATATGTCTCCGCCGTCTACGCTAAAGCCTCTTATTTTTATACTCTCGCCGCGCATATCGTAGCCCGCGTCTATGCCCGCGTTTCCTTCGAGGATGCTAGAAAGATCGTTCGTGCCGTAGTTGCGATTTTTTTGGATATCGATAGTTTCGATGGTTTGAGGCGTTTGCTTGTTGCTAAGTCCGTTTCTGTTTACTTCCGCGCTATCGTATGCGACGTAGCCCTTTAGGTTATCTTGTTCGGAAATGCCTTCGACTTCTACGCTTGGAAGCATCACCGAGTAGCTGTCCGTCTTTGCATCGGCGACGGCAAAAGTAGCTAAAATAGCGACTGAAGCAAAAATGCTAAGTCTCATTATTCTCCCTTGATTTTAAAATAAAAATGAGATTATATATCAATAATACTTAAATAACTATTTGTAAATTATTTTATTATATACTAGCTATTGCGTATAGCGAGTTTTTATCGCTTGAGCAGAGGTTGATTTTTAAAATCTGAAAAGATGCATTTTAAATTTGTGATCTTAAAGCCTAACGAAACTATTTTTA
>NZ_AOTD01000120.1 GCF_000344295.2 Campylobacter showae CC57C
TTTGAGCGCTTGCCCGCCGTGCTTTTTGGCGCTGCTGATTGGACTTGCTCGGTTTGCGCTTGTGCCGTTTGCGTTTGCGTAGCGTCGTCGTTACCACTCATTAATAAAAATGCAAGCAACCCCCCGACCACCAAAAGTAGTATCAAAATAACGATGATTATGATTAGAACTAAGCTACTGCTTTTTTTGCTTTGCGTCTCTTCAGCCATCTATTCTCCTTAAAATTTTAGCTATAATTATATCTTAAATTTTTGAAAAATGAGAAGGCAATGGTACATAAAACAAATGCCGCGAGGTTTTTAGACGGTAAAAATATCCCCTACGAGCTAGTTGAATACGAAGTGGATGAGAGCGATCTGAGCGCCGTTCACGTAGCTGCCGTTTGCGGTGAGCAAATAGAAAAAATCTATAAAACCATCGTCTGCGAATGCGAGCCTAGAGGCTACGTCGTAGCGTGCATACAGGGCGATTTGAGCTTAAATTTAAAGGCTCTAGCAAGACTTAGCGGGCATAAAAAATGCGAGCTTTTAAACTTAAGAGAGCTTGAAAAAGTGACGGGCTATATCAGGGGCGGCTGCTCGCCGATAGCGATGAAAAAGGCGTTCGAGACGTTTTTTGACGAGAGGATTTTAAAGCAAGATTACGTCTATGTAAGTGCCGGGGTGCGCGGAAAACAGATCAAAATCGCGCCTCAAAGCTTGATAGAAGCTATTAGCGCAAAGCTTGGAGACGTCGCCGTTTAGTAAAATTTAACCCAAAAATGCTAAAATACGCCGTCTTAAAATAAAATAAATTTATAAAGGTAAAATTTTGATAGACGAAATTTTTAGAGAATACGATATACGCGGTATTTACGAGCGCGATCTAAATGAAATCAGCGTCAAAGCGATCGGGTTAAATTTGGGTCGAGAGATGCTACGCCGAGGCGCAAAAAACGTTAGCGTAGGATATGACGCTAGGCTAAGTGCGAATGAGATTTTCGGCTGGCTAGTTAGCGGGCTAAATTTGGCCGGTATCAAAGTCTACGATATCGGCTTGTTACCGACTCCGATTGGCTATTTTAGCGTGTTTTTTAACAAATTTTACGCAAACATAATGATAACCGGCTCTCATAATCCAAAAGAGTACAACGGCTTTAAAATCACGATTTTTAAAGATAGCTATTTTGGTGAGGATTTGCAAAAGTTAAAAATCGCCGTACTAGCGGACATCACGGCAAAAACGCAAATACCGGATGATCTGAGGGCTGAAAAATTCGATATCGCGACGCCTTATAAAAATTTTCTCATAGAGCAGTTTGCGCATCTAAAAGCCTTACCGCTTAAAATCGTTATTGACTGCGCAAACGGCGCGGTCGGAGCAGTACTGCCCGAAATTTGCGAGGCGTTAAATTTGGATGCGAAAATTTTATATCCACAGCCCGACGGCAACTTCCCAAACCACCACCCAGATCCAAGTGAAGAGAAAAACTTAACCGATCTAAAATCTGCGCTAAAAGGCGAATTTGACATAGGATTTGGCTTTGACGGCGACGGCGACCGTATCGCGGTTTTAACCAAAAAGCGCAACATAAAAGGCGACGAACTAGCGTATTTATATAGCCTTGCGATGAAAAATCCGCGCGTGCTGGGCGAGGTCAAATGCTCGCAAAATATGTACGACGAGATCGACGCGCACGGCGGTAAAAGCTTCATGGGCAAGACCGGCCACAGTAACATCAAAAAGGCGATGAAGGAACTAAATATCGATATGGCGGCCGAGGTGAGCGGGCATATTTTCTTTAAGGAGCGATATTTTGGCTTTGACGACGCGACGTATGCGATGTTTCGCGCGCTGGAGCTGGTCGCAAAGGGCTTTAACCTAGACGGAGAGCTAGATAAACTGCCAAAAGTCTTTAGCACCGACGAGATTAAGGTAAAAACGACCGACGCACAGAAATTTAAGCTTGTGGCAAAGCTAAAAGAGGTTTTGGTTGAAATTTACGAAAATGGCGACGTGCAAAATTTGCTAGTAGGTCTTGGTAAAATAGCCGAAATCATCGACATAGACGGAGTTAGAGTGAGATTTGACGACGGTAGCTGGGCGCTAGTACGAGCCTCAAATACGACGCCTGTTATTGTTACGAGATTTGAGGCAAAAGATGAAAAAACTTTGGCAAATTTGCAAATCGTGTTTGATGAATTAATAAAAAAAGAAAGTGCATAATTTTACAAGCCATAATGAGATGGTTTGTAAAATAGGACTAAAATATACTGAAACCATGTTCATCTAATTTTTTGAATTTCCAATATATAATGTTAGTTTAATTGTAAGTATGGTGATACACTTTTTCATAGCTAATAAATCTAATAAATACAATAAAGGAGAAAAAATGAAGCATAATAATGTTGCTTTATGTTTTGTGTTGGGGTGCTCTTTATATGGAGCAGAAAATATTGTTATTGATGCAGATACTCAGGCATCATTCTACACGAGATACTTGGAGAATAATAATGTTTTTGGCGGCTATTATGGTTTTAACCCTGGCGAGACGAGTGGAAGCTATTCTGATAATAGCGTTACGTGGAATGCTACTCCTGCCAATATGGCTAAAAATAGTAGACTCGGAATTCGGATACACGGCGGATTAAATCAATCGATAAGAAACAAAAACGCCTCTAATAATAAAGTATATATCAATGGCGGAGATAGGATACAGTCGGTTTATGGTGGTTCTGCGGAAACAGGGGACGATAGTGCTTCAAATTTTGTAACAATAAACAATGGCAAGATAAGTCAAGATGTTGTAGGCGGACATAGTATTAGAGGTGTAGCTAGTTTAAATTCTGTAACTATAGATGGCGGAACGATAGGCGAAGATGTTATGGGCGGCCATGCCGTAAACGGCGGTAAAGCAAACGGCAATATCGTAACCATAAAAGGCGGTACGATAAAAGGGCAAATTTACGGTGGAAAAGGCAGTGGCGGCAATGTAGATAATATAGTAAATTTAGATGCAAGTTTGTTAAGCTTGCAGACTATTTACGGCGGCGACTCTATATCTAGCGAATTTGCTAAAACCACAAAAGGAAATACTTTAAATATTCGCGGCAAAAATATAGAGGCTGGAAATATCGTAAATTTTGAATATGTTAGTTTTTACCTACCTTCAGACGTGAGAGCTGGCGATACTATTTTAAATTTAAGCGGTAAAATAGGCAATCAGAATAAAAATACCGACTTGACGCGTTCGCTTTTAGCTGTAACCATGGGGGCAGAAAATAATAATCTCAATGTGAACGACAGGATAACTTTAATTTCAAATCCGCATGGTATTTTGTATCCAATAGAGCTTGCGGATAAAATAAAAAATCATAATGAAAATTTACAAGCTATAGCCGGAATATCAACCATATATGAGTTTAATCTACAAAAAGATGGTAGCGATTTGACTGCTCAAGGAAATAATTTGTATGCGGTAGTTGCTAAAAAAGTTAGTCCGCTAAGCCCCCATAACGGCAGTAACGAGCAAAAACTTATAGATACCGTGCAAAAAAGCACATTAGAGCCGACCGTTGGCGCTATAGCCATCATCAATCAAAGCTCTGAAGTCGTTTCAAATATAGACCTTAGCGGCGCAGCCGACAGTGATAAATTAAATGGCGGCGTGGTAACGGGAGCCGCCATATCTAATACTAGACACAATTCAGGTTCGCACGTGGATGTAAAATCAGTATCGTTTGCCGTTGGAGTTGCTAAAGAATTTAAAGATGTTCTTACAGGTGCCTTTTTAGAATTTGGAGGCGGAAATTATGATACTTTTAATGAATATAGCGGTACTTTTGGCGGAAGAAGTGTAGGTGACATTAAAGGCGAGGGAAAGATGCGTTATTATGGCATAGGGCTTCTTGGTAAAGCAAGTTTGCCTGCAAATTTCTATACTGAAGCTACCGTAAAGATGGGTAAAATAAAAACCGATTACGAAACGGTATTGCCTAACGGCGTAAAGGTTGACTATGATGTATCAAGGAGCTACTACGGCGGACACGTGGGGTTAGGTAAAATATTTGAAATAACTGATTTTTCAAATATTGACATATATTCTAAAGTATTTTTTACTAGAGTCGGCAAAAAGCAAGTAGAATTAAATAGCGAAAGGATATTGCTAGGCAAAAGTGACTCGTTAAGAGCAAAAGTAGGTTTTAAATTTTCTCAGGACATAAATGATGATATTCTTTGGTTTGCCGGTCTGGCATACGATAGGGAATTTAAAGGAAAATCAAACGGCTATAATCTAACGTATGGCACGGATATTATTTCGCCTTCTATGAAAGGTAACACCGGCACGGCCGAGTTTGGATTAAAATTTAAAGCACAAAAAGGATTTGAGACAAATTTGAAATTTGAAGGCATGGTTGGTAAAAGAGAAGGTGTTACCGCTGCGGCTGAGATTATGTATAAATTTTAAATAAATTTCTTTACTTCAAGGCTCTATATAGACGCCTTGAAGTAAAATCTTTGTATTTATGTGAGCTTGGGTTATGTAAACTTACATCCACTCCAAAACCTGCGTGATATCGCCTGCGACGAAGCATTTTAGCCCCTGCGCGTCAAGCGGCTTGCTTGGTACGATCGCGTTTTTAAATTTCTGAGTTTTGGCCTCTTTTAGGCGCTGATCGAGGTTAAATATCTCGCGAATCTCGCCGTTTAGGCTAAGCTCACCCATAAATACGCTCTCCTTGCTGATCGGACGATTTTTAAAGCTGGAGATGATCGCTGCGCCCCCGGCTAGATCGGCCGCCGTTTCGCTGATCTTAACCCCGCCGCTCACGTTGATGAAAACATCGTAGTGGCCTAGCGGTATTTCGAGCTTACGCTCAAGCAACGCCAGCAGCATATCTAGGCGGTTTTTATCAAAGCCGGTGGAGCTGCGTTTGGGATACGCGCTCTCGCACACGAGCGCCTGTATCTCGACGCTAAGCGC
>NZ_AOTD01000121.1 GCF_000344295.2 Campylobacter showae CC57C
AAAACCCGCCTCGAAGCTTAGCTCCTCTGGCGTGAGTTTGGCACTGCTAAAGGTGTAGCCAGCAAGCGTAAAGACGATAACGGGCGCCGTAAAAGTGCCCATAATATACTCCGGCAGCTCGGGGTTAAATTTAACCAGATCAAGGTTGGCCATCGCCGAAAAGGAGCGGTCGTTTTTTAGCAGATACTCCACGCACTCAAAAACGTGCTCCTTCATCATCGCCGCAAATCTCTCGTCGTCTAAAATCTCATCAAGCATTTTACCTCCTTTTTGTGCCTTTTTAAATTTTGCCGCCCGTAGTAGCCGCCAAATTTGGCTTCAAATAAGCGTAAAATTTAGCTTCAAATTTATTGCTGTCCCTGATTCGGTTCGGCTCGTCAAATTTGGCCGTGCTTTTAAATTTACTCCCCAAAACGCGTCAAATTTGCGTTTGCTACGCTTCTTTACAAAACTCCTCCACTAGCTTTCTAACCTCGTTTATGCCGATTTGCCAAAAAGCCGCATCCTCGATATCAAAGCCAAACATCCCGACCAGCTCTTTTGGCGAGCGCGAGCCGCCCGCGCTTAAAAACTCGGTGTAAATTTGCACGAAATTTTCACATTTGCCGCTTTTATAAAGTCCGAAAATCGCCAGCACCAAAAGCTGTGCGTACGAGTAGGCGTAGCAGTAAAACGGCGTGTGGATAAAGTGCGGGATATAGCTCCACCAAATTTTGTAGTAGTCGTTTAGCGCGACGCTTCGCCCGAACATTTTGGCGCTTTCTTCGAGCCAAATTTTATTTAGCTCCTCGGCGCCGATCTCGCCATCATGCGCGTGAACTCGGCGCTCAAAGGTCGTGAAGTTTATCTGGCGATAAAGCGTGGCGAAGATATCCTCGATCTTGCCCGCGAGTAGGGCGGTTTTTTCTCTGCCTTTTAGCGTGTTTTTGACGTGATCGAAAACCAGCATCTCGCAAAACACCGACGCCGTCTCCGCCGTAGTTAGCGGCGTGTCGGCGTTTAGAAATCCGACGCTTTCATAGGCTAGATTTTGATGCGCGGCGTGACCTAGCTCGTGCGCTAGTG
>NZ_AOTD01000122.1 GCF_000344295.2 Campylobacter showae CC57C
ATTTAACCAAACCAAATTTAGCATCTTAAAGGTGCAGGTCTCAGCAGATAAAATTTAAATTTTCGACGAAATTTAATATAAAAACGGGAACCCCCAAACGCCGAAAAAAATAAAAAAGGAAACAAATGCTAGAAGCTCTTAGCTTAAATTTTATGCAAAACGCCCTGCTGGCGGGTATCCTCGTTAGCATCGCTTGCGGCGTGGTCGGCACGCTCACGG
>NZ_AOTD01000123.1 GCF_000344295.2 Campylobacter showae CC57C
CCGAGATCAAAACGCCCTCGATCCTAAGCTCCCCGCCGACGGGCTGCATGATGGACTCCTCGGCGCTTTGCTTGACGTAGGCGCGGTCAGAGATCATCGAGCTGATGAAACCTAGCGGGATAAGCAGCAGCAAAAGCAGGACGAAAATAATGACGGGCTTCGTCCAAAAGCCGCCCCTGACGCTGTTTATGATTTTGTTTTCCATTGGATTTCCTTTTGATTTTTTTCACTGCGATTTTAGCCTGAAATCGTAATAAATCGGTAAGAAAGGTTGTAAATTTAGAGCGAATTTGACGACAAATTTAACCGCGCCGCAAGCTGAGCTTTTTAAGGTAGCTATAAATCCAAGCTCCAAGCAACAAAACCGCTGCGAGGCAATACATATAAAAGGCCGCGCCGTTTTCATACTCCACGTCCTGCGCGCTAAAGATGGGCTGCGACATCTCTGGGTTTCGCGCCGCCTCGTCCGCGATCTGCGACATTACGTTTTCGTCATGCACATCAAGCGTGATCTTTCGCAGCTCGATGAAATTTGTCCGCTTATCCAGATGCCTGCCGCTGCGACCCGTGACGTAAACGCTATGCGAGTAGAAATTTAGATAGTAAAATCCCGCGTCGTCCTTAAAAAGCTTTTCCGAGATCTGCCGCACGGCGCCCTTAAACGGATTGTCGCCCGCCCTTTTTAGCGCGCTTAGCCTACTGCCATCTGCGCCAAATTTATAATAAACGTACCAAAATGCGTCCTTGAGCCAGCCTTCGGTACCGCTAGCGCGCGGGCGATTTAAAATTTTATCCTTGCTTAGATAAAATATGCCGTTTTTGCTCGCAAACAGCATGTATTCCTGATGCCCGCTCTGAAAATTTAGCGGCGTATAGGGCTCGTTTGCAGCTTCAAACCTCTCGCCATCCATAAACACCGCGCCCGTAGCGGGATCATAAAGAAACTCTATGCCGGCGTTTGGCTCCGCGAGATACATCTGCTCGCTAGGCGTGAAATTTAGCCTCTCGCCGTCTTTATAAACGCTGCGTCCGTCGCTTAGCCACCGATCGGCCGGGCGAAAGTGCGCGGGCAGCTCGGGGCCGTCTTCGTATATGATTTTTCGCCTTATCTGTTTTAGATTTTTTGCGTCGGCGCCCTCTAAAATTTTACCCTCGTAAAATACCCGCTCGCCGTCGGTTGCGACGTACGGGCTGTCTGTTAGAGGCGAGATGCGCGCGCTAGTATCCAGCCTAGCGTATGGGTAGTTATACTCCTGCGGCCATTTAGAGAGCCCAAACGCATGGAAAAATACCTTGTAAATGTAGCTTATCGCGCCGCCCGTGCGCTGCGTAACGTCCGAGCAGAAGTAGCTCACGCGCCCGTCGCTGTAGTATCGCGCGCCGATCTTTTGCGTGCGTGCGGGATCGAGCCCCGACATCTCGCGAGCGCCGCAAAATACGCGGTTGGCGTCCATGCCGACGTTTGTGTAGGAGTATCTGCCGGTATCAAGCGCGCGAAAACTCGCCGCGTCCGCGTCGCCCTCTAGCTCGTAGGGAGCGAGATTCCAAGAGCGTAGATAAATTTTGCCGCCGATATTATAATAATCGCTGCGGCCGATCTTTTGCGCGTCCGCGGGTAGCTCGCGCGAGCGGTCATACACCGATAGCTCATAGATGAAAACGAGCGAGACAAAGAGCGGCACGAAAAGTACAGCAAAGAGGAGCCTTAGCGCCTTTTTATCAAATTTGCTTAAGTTATTTGCCTTTTTCATAAGGCAATTATATATCTTGCTAGTTTAAAACGTTAGAAATTTAAAAGCGTTTGCAGGGAAATTTTAAAATTTAGGCTGCGGTAAATTTGACGCCCAAAAGCGGCGGGGAAAATTAAAAGCTCGTCAAATTTGGCAGCAAAGCTCAAATTTACCCGCAATCGCGCGAAACGACGCAATCTCCGCGCAAATTTAACTTAGTACCCGTCAAAATGCTTGGTCTTTGGCAGAACCAAATTTAGCGTGATACCGATGAGCGCGCCAAGCCCCACGCCGCTAAAGCTCATCGCGCCAAAATCCAGTACCATGCCGCCGATCGCGCACACAAAGATGAGCGCGACGATGATCATATTGCGCGGCTCGGCTAGGTCCACGCCGTTTTTGATCAGAGTCTCCATACCCACGCTCGCGATGATACCGAAAAGCAGCAGCATAATGCCGCCGATGACGGGAGCAGGGATCGTGGAGAGCGCGGCGCCGAGCTTGCCCACGAAGGCGAGTAGTATCGCCGCAAGCGCGGCAAAGGTCATAATGGCGGGATTGTAGGCTTTCGTGATGCTGACTGCGCCCGTGACCTCGGAGTAGGTGGTGTTTGGCGGTCCGCCAAAGCAGCCTGCCAGCGACGTCGCAAGCCCGTCGCCAAGCAGCGTGCTTTTAAGCCCCGGATTTTTTAGGAAATTTTCCTTCGTAACGTTGCTGATCGCAAGCATATCGCCGATGTGCTCGATCGCGGGCGCGATGGCGATAGGCACCATGTAGATTACCGCTTCGAGCTTAAAAACCGGCGCGGTAAAATGCGGCAGCACAAACCACGGCGCGTTTAAAATCGGCGTAAAATCCACTATCCCGATAAACAGCGATGCGCAGTATCCCGCTGCGATGCCGCAAAGTATCGGCACTAGGCGCAGCATACCGCGGCCAAACATCATAACGACGATAACCGCCGAAAGCGAGATGAGCGCGATGGTAAGCGACTGCCCCTGCGTGTAAAGCGCCTCTTTGCCCTTGCCCATGACCATATTTACGGCCGCGGGCGAGAGAATGAGGCCGATCGTCATGATGACAGGGCCGACGACCACGGGCGGTAAAATTTTATGCAAAAATCCCTCGCCTTTGAGCCTAATAAGCAGGCTAAAAGCTACGAAAAATAGCCCCGCCGCGATCACTCCGCTCATCGTTGCAGCGATGCCCCACTCCTTGACGCCAAAGCTTAGCGGCGCGATGAACGCAAAGCTGCTAGCCAAAAAGATCGGCGGGACGTTTTTGCGCGGGACGAGCTGAAACAGCAGCGTGCCGATACCCGCCGTAAACAGCGCCACGGACGTATCAAGCCCCGTTAATATCGGCACTAGTACTAGCGCGCCAAACGCGACGAATAGAAACTGTACGCCGACGAGAGCGTCTTTGAACCTGAGATTGTAGCCTTCGTATTTTTCCATCTTCTCCTCTTTTTATTTTACGACTTATTTTTTGACTCTTGAAATTTGCAGCATTTGTCTTGTTTTTGTAGCCAAATTTAAACTCGGCGCGATTTTAAAATTCGCAAAATTATAACATATTAGCAACGATTACGGCGACGAAAATGCACCGTTTTAAGCAAATTTTTCGAGCAAATTTTAAATTTACGCACCGAGACCCGCACCTTTAAGATGCTAAATTTGGGTTGGTTAAAT
>NZ_AOTD01000124.1 GCF_000344295.2 Campylobacter showae CC57C
TACGGCAAATTTGAGCTCAAATTTAGCACCAGAATGCAAAAAATAATATAAATTTGACCCGGTTTGCAAGTAAAATTTGTAAATTTGGAGTTAAAATTTGACGGAAGTTGTTGCCAAATTTAGAGTTTTGAAATCAGCCAAATTTGCCGCCAAAGCCAGCGAAAAGGCCTAGCTTTCAAGCATAAATTTATCAAATTTCAGCCATTTCTCGCCAAAACTTAAGCACCTTATCATCGCCTGCTTGGAGGAATTTAGCTATTTCTTCTGCGCTCGGTACGGCCTTTTTGCTTAGTCGCGCGATACCGATACTAGCAAGCGCTCTAAAAATCTCTCAGAATCGCCCGTAACGCGCCTACCGCAAAGCTCTTCGTCTCCAAGCAGCCACGCATAAATCGCGCCGTCCGCGCAATCAATCAGAAATATCCACGGATCGCCCACGGCAAAAACTATCAAATTTGCAGGACGCGTATCGTCGTGCCACCATTTACCGCCGTATTCGTCGGTGCTGTTTAGCCGCACTAGCTCGCTAGCGTAGTCGCCGCCGGCGCCAAATCGTACGTTGCAAACTTCAAATTTGCCGAAGTTAAATTCGCAAACTAGCCGCGAAAGCGCAAGCGGAAATTTGACGCCTAGAGCTTCTTGCGCATTTTCTAGCGCCCGCGTGGACGCGTCGGCATTGCTTTGTGCTAACAGCCTCATGCCCGTTATGCCCTCTTGTTCCAGAGGCAGGTACATCTCCTCTAGCTCGCGAGCGATCTCGTCTGGCTTTAAAAACAAATTTTTTCCACTCTCGGTTTATCTGAGATTTTTTGTTTCGGTTTTTATGATTTCGCCGTTTTCGCCGTAAAATTTAGTAGTCGCCGCGCCCGCTTTCGCGTCGGTTACGACCTCTTTTACGAGCTCGCCTTTTTCGTTAAATTCTTTTTGTATTTTAACCGCCTCGCTAAGCGGCTTGCCGATCGTTTGGCGCTGGTCTATCACGCTTTTTAGTTTGCCGCTCGGGTAGAAAAACTCAAAATACGCAGACTCGCCGCCTATCTGGTAAGCGCGGCTGTGCAGGCGACCGCTATCGTCGTATTTTTCAAAAGTCGTTTCTTTTTTACCGGTTCGGACACTGGTAAATTCCTTATACGATGGCTTGCCGTCTCTGCGGTATTCGGCTATGTTATTTTCGACGAAAAAGCCTAAATTTGCGTCGAAGCGTTTGGTTTTTCGGTACAGCTTTAGCACCTCGCCCGCGTCAAAAAGTTCTAGTAGCTCCTTTTCTAGCCCGCCCCACAGGCATCTCTCGGCCGTGAACGCAGGCGCGTCTCGGTGCTCTTTTGAGTAGACTTCGAGCAGCACCCAGCGCTCGTTTTTGCGGATGGCGAACGAGATTTTTAGCTTTGTGGATGGGTCGTCCGGGATCTTGCGCTTGTACTTCTCGTCCGCTTCGTCGATGACGTAGCGATTTAGTTGCGTGCCGCTCGCGTCTAGCTCGATGAGGTAGAGTCTGTTGCGTATTTTGCCGCTTGCGTCCTTTTCGCCGTTGCGTAGGTCGTACTTAAAAAATATCTCATAGGTTGCGATTTGCTCGTCTTTTTGCTGCTGTGGCGCGCAGTTACCGACTGCTTGCAGCGAGGTCGCGCAGGTCAAGACGATAAAAAGCTTTAATAAATTTTTCATCTATCTTCCTAAATTTGACGAATTTCGCGCTTGCATTGTGGCGGCGACTTTGCGTAAATTTAAAGGATCGCACCGCGTTTGTAATTTTTAAAATTTACTCTTGAGCTTTGCTATACGTATTGCCCGCTCGTCAAATTTGCCGTGCTTGTCGGTTCGGTCAAATTTGACTTTCGTTTATGTCGTTTTTGCCGCGATTTTTACCTTGTCGACGCCGCCCGAAGCGACAGCTCCTTATTTTAAAATCGCAAAGCCGATACCGACTTTATCGGTGTGGCGGTTGTAGTCGATGAGGCTCTCGCCATATCCCGTGAAGTACTTCACATAGCCGTATACTCCATTCTTACCAAATGGAAAGAGCCACCCAAGCTCGCCCGCGCCGCGGTTGGTTTTATCAAAATGCAGGTTGTTTCGCACCATCGCCGTAAAGACGTGGCCGCGGAAAGGTAGGGCGAAATTTATATCCATATTTCCGAGGTATTTTTCGATGTCGGGGTTGTCGTCGCTACCCTTGCTTTCGGGGATGCGCGCCCACGCTCGCGGGATCACGACGAGGCTACCGGCGTAAAGTTTAGCCTCGAGATATACGCGGTTCCACGAGCGCGACTTCTCGCCGCCCTGGCCGTTACTCTCGTGCAAAAGCCCCGCGCGTAGGTAGTCAAGGCTCGGCAGCGCCTCAAATCTCATCGGAACGGTCACGAAAATCTCGGGGCGATAGTTGGTCTCGCGAAACGGCGTAGAGCCTTTGGCGGTCTGCCACCACGAGCTTTGCGAGTAGCCCGCCGAGATGGTTTCATTCATATCAAACACGTCGTAAAACAGCGGCTTTTGCAGGCTGATTTGAAAAGCGGTCTCAAATCTGCGCCTGCCCTCGACGTCGTTAAATGCGTAGGTTGCCGGCAGGAGGTAGTTTAGGTGGTGCATTTTTAAGCCTAAAATTTCATCCACGTCGTATGCCTCTCCGCTCTCAAATTTTGCTTTCGGGCGCTCTTTGGAGGCGATCTTTTGTTCCTCCACGGGCGCATCTGCTACACTATCTGAGGGCGCGATCACGGAGCGCTCCATGGCGGCAGTTTCGCCGTCCTCGTCAGTAAATATCGCCTTTTTAGCCGCCAGTTTATAAAGCTGCAGAGCTCTTGTTTTGTCGCCTTCATACTCGAGCTTTACGGCAGCTTCGTAGAGGCGCTTGGCTTCGTCTTTGGCGGTCGGCTCGGTTAAATTTTCAGCTAGATTTTCTGACTGCGGGGTTAAATTTTGCTTCGCCGTTTCCGTCTCGCCAGCTACGGCTAAATTTAACAAAATCGCCAGTAAAACGATAATTTTTTTCATATTTTTCCTTCTTTTAAAGCTTGTTCGTAATTGGCTTGGTAGTTGATGTTAAAAAACTCGTCCGCGTTTGCAAATTTTACGATCTTGCAGCGGCAGCGGTCGCGCAAAAGCCCGATCTTGTGCTCGCCGGCAGCAAAAAGCCCACCCGCCGCGCCTGCTAAATCCCCGCTAAAAAACCCGCAAAGCGAGTGCGTATGCGACTCGTCTGCGGCGATGACCATATCGTATTCGCCGGTAAATTTATATAGTTCGCGCACGCACTCTTCGCTAACAAAGGGCATATCGGCCGGGACGATAAAGACGCTTTCGTTTGGGAAATTTCTAAGGATACTGTAAAGCGCTAGCATCGGAGAAAAGGCTGGCTCGCTCAAATTTGACGTATCTTGCGCCAAAATTTGAGCTGAGTTTGTCGGCGCATCGTTGCGCGCCTCTGTCAAATTTGACCGCAAGATCTCATCTGCACCGGCATCTTTTATGAGCGGCAGGGGCGGGTCGAATTTTTCAAATTTGGAGCTAACGAATACGCGCTCGAAAATCCGCCCAAATTTATGCGCTCCGTAGTGCGTGAGCGTCGCAAATCCGCCAAAAGGCAGCAGCGTTTTGTCGCGGCCCATTCGCGAGCTTTTGCCGCCGGCCAGGATGACGCATGTTTTCATTTTTTTTCCTTAAGCAAAATTATAAGGCTAACTTTAGCCAAAAACGGCTTTGATTTACCAAAATGCACCCGCCGCACCCTAAAAATAGTATAATGCGGCTTTTATTTCAAAGGAGAAAAAATGAGCGAGAAAAATTTACAAATTTTAGGTTGGATAGGCACGTGCCTGTCGGTCATTATGTATATTTCCTACATCCCGCAGATAATGGGCAACCTTGAAGGCAATAAGACGCCTTTTATCCAGCCTCTAGCCGCAGCGATAAACTGCACGATCTGGACTAGCTACGGCTTGCTAAAAGCTAAAAGAGACTACCCGCTAGCGGCTGCGAATTTGCCCGGCATCATCTTTGGACTTTTGGCGACGATAACGGCGTTTTAAAGGACAAAAACCGCTAAATTTACCGATACGGCGAAGTTAAATTTGATACTTTTGGCTCGGGTTTTGCAAACTCAAATTTGAATGCAAAATTTCTGCACTGTTTTGCTGTATTTTAATATCTTGATTTTCTTGTTAAGGGGGAGGGCTTAAATGGCGCTTTGCTCGTAGCTACGAATGCTAGCTGTCTCTTCTTGCTTGCAAGCTGCTTTGGCAGGGCGCAGCGACGCAGAAACCCTCTCCGACCCCACTGCACGTGAGAGGTTGCTACACTACGTACAGGTTTATTTGGCTCCACTGCGCCGCACGTTTTAAATTTGCAGTTTTCAAGACGCGGGTCTCGGTGGGTAAAATTTGAAGCTGAAATTTGCAAATTTAGCTTCAAGTTTGAACGCAACAATGATAAGGCGAAGTATTTTGAGATGATTT
>NZ_AOTD01000125.1 GCF_000344295.2 Campylobacter showae CC57C
ATCTTTGCGCCCGAGCCCACCAGCTTTACGATGCCGTTTTTGGCGTTTTTATTCTGCGCGATATTCGTCAAATTTGCGCTCGGATTTTACTATAAAAAAATCGGCAAACAGACCAAATCTATCTCGCTTAGAGCCGTCGGGCAGGAGGCTCTGGGCGATGCGATCATCTCGTGCGTGATCTTGGTTTCGGCTGGGCTTTCGTACTTCGCTGACATCCAGATAGACGGCTACGCTGGCGCTTTGGCGTCGTTTTTTATTATCGTAAACGGCGTACTTTTGATAAAAGAAACCTTTGATAAAATCATCGGCCAGCGCGTCGAAAAAGAGATCAGTGACGAAATTTACGCCGCCGTAAATCGCTGCGAAATCGTGCGCGGCGCATACGACCTGATACTTCACAACTACGGCGCGCAGCGATACGTCGGTTCGGTAAACGTTGAGATAGACGAGCATTTGCCTCTTAGCGAGGTTTCGCAGAGGCTAAACGAACTTCAGATCGAGATTTATAAAATTTACAGGATATATCTGGTTTTTGGCGTTTATAGCGTAAATTTGGGGCAGGATGAGAGCCGCGCCTGCGTGGCAAATTTGCTCTCGGAGTTTAGCAGCGTACGCGGATTTCACGCGTTTTTTATCGATAGCAAGAAAAAGAGCGTGAGGTTTGACGTAGTGGTCGATTTTGCCGAGAAAAATCTAAGCCGGCTGCGCGCCCAGATCGAGCGCAAAGTCGCGCTAAGCTTTCCCGGATATAAAATTTTCATCGTGATAGATAGGGAGTTTGCGTGAGAAGTTGCTAGTTTTGTTGCGTCAAATTTGAGGTTAAAATTTAAGGGTGATTTGCGTAATTTACTAGCATTTTCAAGGTGCGGGTCTCGGCCAAATTCGGTCAAATTTATGGGGGTATTTTGATACGAGCAAAATCTGTCAAATTCGTCGTCAAATTCGGACGCAAGCGAAATCCGCGCCAAAGCTCGCAAAATCAAGCGAGGCTTTAGAAATTTTGCGTATAATCTAAAATCTTAAAACGAAAGAAAAAAGTAATTGATGGGCAAATTTAAGTGCGCGCATTGCAGGGACGAATTTGAGCGCTGGGCGCTGATAGAGCGCGGCGGGGAGCTGTTTTGCTGCGAGGGGTGCGCGGGAGTTTACGAGATACTTAACTCAAGCGGGCTTGGCGAGTTTTACGAAAGGCTTGGCAAAACTACGCTAAATCCCGCTCGGGGCGCGAAAAATACGGCGCAAAAGTCGCAAGAGGACCTCGCGGCTATTTATCAAAACTACGTCAAAAACGAGAACGGATTTAACAAAATCTCGCTCATCATCGAGGGTATCCACTGCTCGGCTTGTATCTGGCTAAACGAGAAGGTTTTATTTGCGCAGAAGGGGATTTTAGAGGTTAATATAAACTCGGTTAATAACAAAGCCCTCATCGTCTGGGACGAAAACGAGGTAAATTTGGCTCAAATTTTCGCCCTCATCCGCTCCATCGGCTACGAGCCCTACCCATACGACGCGCAGGCTCAGGAGTATAGGCTAGCTCTACAAAAGCGCGAGTTTTACGCGAGGCTGCTGGTGGGCATTTTTTGCACGATGAACATCATGTGGCTGGCCGTCGCGCAGTACGGCGGCTACTTCACGGGCATGCGCCAGGACGTGCGCTCTATCATAAATTTTGCCGAATTTATTCTCGCCACGCCGGTACTTTTTTACACGGGAAGCGGATTTTTTAGGGGTGCTTGGGGCGCGCTAAAAAACAAAACGCAAAACATGGATAGCCTCATCGTCACGGGTACGCTCGCGGCTTATATTTTCTCGATATACGCGATGTTTTCTCGGCGCGGCGAGGTATATTTCGACTCGGTCGCGACGATAATCACTTTCGTATTTATCGGCAAATATCTGGAAATCTTGAGTAAGAAAAAGGCCGCCGACACGCTCGATAACCTAAACTCGTTAAATTTAAACT
This sequence comes from Campylobacter showae CC57C, assembly GCF_000344295.2. GTDB lineage: Bacteria > Campylobacterota > Campylobacteria > Campylobacterales > Campylobacteraceae > Campylobacter_A > Campylobacter_A showae_B. The sequence goes on from NZ_AOTD01000125.1 coordinate 1,967, forward strand.
CTGTTAGCGTCAAAAACGGTGACGAGATAATGCTAAAAAGCGCGCAGGAGGTGAGGGTGGGCGAGCTCGTGGTTGTGAGAGCTGGCGAGCGCGTGCTGCTAGACGGCATCGTCATCAGCGGCTCGGCGAGTTTGATCTCTCTAGTCTTAGCGGCGAGAGCGCGCCCGCGTATTTTAGCGCAAAAGATGGCGAAAACGAGATAAAAAACGGCTCTGTGTGCGTAGACGGCACGCTGGTTTATGAGGTTGGCGCCGTATTTAGCGAGTCGGTGCTGGCCCGTATCATAAATTTGCTCGAAACCGCCGCGGCCAAAAAGCCTAAAATTCAGGCACTCGCAGACGCTATCGCGGCGAGGTTTTCTGTCGCTATCACGGCTCTGGCGCTAGCGACGTTTGCGTTTTGGTTCTGGCGCACGGGCGAGCTCTCTACTGCACTCATCGTTGCGATATCAGTCGTGGTGATCTCGTGTCCCTGCGCGCTGGGACTTGCTACGCCCGTTAGTACGCTCGTTGCGCTTGGGGCGGGCTTTAGGCGCGGGATACTTTTTAAAGAGGTGCGAATCATCGAAAGCCTAGCTAAGTGCGATACAGCCGTGTTTGACAAGACCGGCACGCTCACATCCGGGCGGCTTAAGGTGAGTAAATTTACGCACGCGGGCAAATTTGACGCAAGCGCGCTTTTTTCGCTAGTTAGCGGCTCTACTCATCCCGTTAGCCGCGCCGTGGGCGAGTACCTGCGCGCAAATTTTAGTGATTTAAAGATTTTAGAGTTAAGCGGCTTTGAAAATATTGCAGCACGTGGCACGCAGGCTAAATTTGGCGGCATAAAGCTAGCGGGCGGGAGCGAAAAATTTATGCGAGAGCTAGGGCTCTATAGCGGCGAAGCCGTGCGCGGGACTTGCTATTTTTTTGCCGCGGACGGCGAGATAACGGCGGTATTTGAGCTAGAGGAGAGCCTAAAAGAGGGCGCCAAAGAGTGCGTAGTTGCGCTAAAAAACGCTGGTATGCGCGTAGCGATGCTAACGGGCGATAACGAATACGCCGCAAAGCGCGCAGCAGAAGAGCTAGGTATCGAGGGAACGGTCGCAAACGCTCTGCCGACGGACAAGGCCGCATACGTGGAGCAGTTGTCGAATCAGGGCCGAAACGTGCTAATGATAGGTGACGGGATCAACGACGCCGCCGCGCTCGCGCTCTCAAGCGTGGCCGTGTGCATGGGTAGCGGAGCGGCCGTGAGTATTGCAAAAAGCGACGTCGTGCTTATGAGGGACGACCCCGCCTCGCTCGCGGCTGCCGTAGCGCTCGCGCGCAGGACCTACCGTATCGTGCGGCAAAATTTGGCCTTTTCGCTCGTTTATAACGCCGTGACGATACCGCTGGCGATGGCTGGCTACGTCGCGCCTGCAGTGGCTGCGCTATCGATGTCGCTAAGCTCGGTCGCGGTCGTGATAAACGCGCTGCGGGTTAGGAGCGAGCGATGAGCGGGGCGGTCGTGGCGATGATGATCGGGGTTTCTACGCTACTGGGCGCTTGCGGGCTGGCGGCGCTGCTGTGGGGACTCAAAACTAGGCAGTTTGACGACGAACGCAAATTTTTGGACGGGACGAAATTTGACGACGAAGATGCGCTAAATGATGCCTATGAACTCGAGCTACGCCGTAAAGAAAAGGGCTATAAGCCGCCAGAGTGATGCGAATTTACGCACTTTTGACTCGTCTTTGCGGCTAAAATTTGGTTATTTTGGGTTGTAAAATTTGCCGCGAAATTTGATTTTGAGCGTGGGCGGCATTTGCGTTTTAAATTTGAGGGCGAGGGTTTTGGAGCCGAATTTTGACCGTAAATTTAATCCGTTGCGGTCAAATTCGTCGTTAAATTTCGACTAACTACGGCATAATGACGGGCAAAAATTGAACGAATGATTTTGGCGTCTTGGACGGTAAATTTAGCGTGTAAAATAGCAAAAGTGCGCAAGGCGTAAGCCGGCAGAGTAAAAATCAGCCGTCCTTTGCTAGCAAGCTGGTCGCCAGTAAATTTAGTCTCTTATCGGCCAAATTTACTCAGTCTAGCGATGCCTCGTAGTCACATCAAGGTCTTCGCTTGACGCACCAACCGGGTATGCCGCCTGCTTGGAGTTTGGGCGGCTTGGAGCCGTTAAATTTAATCGCTGTAATCACCGAGCGGGCATGGCTTGGTACTTTAAAATTTTGTTTTCTTACTTGCAAAAGCTTCGCTCTTGCAAGCATCTTTAATCTATTTTTAGCTTTTTAACGATATGATTCCGCAAAATCTAACAAAGGAAACAACATGAAAACGCTAGTTATCTTATCGCACCCAAATCTCGCCGCATCGCGCGTAAATAAAGCCTTATCGCAGGTAGCAAACGCCGCCGCGGACGTTGAAGTGCGCCATTTGGAGGGGCTTTATGGTCTAGATATCGCGCGCATAGACGCCCGCGCAGAGCAAGACGCGCTAGCGGGTGCCGAGCGCATCGTATTTTTGTACCCGATGTACTGGCTAAACGTACCGCCTATGCTAAAGGCCTATATCGACATCGTCTTTTCGCACGAGCTGGTGGGCTCTGGCGCGCTTAAAGGCAAGGTCTTGCAACTCGCGCTAAGCGTCAGCACCCCGCTTGGCGAATACTCTAAGCAGGGCGCGATCGGCTTTAGCTTGGATGAAATTTTAACGCCGCTTAAGATCACGGCAAACTACTGCGGGATGGACTTTGCCGTGCCGTTTATCAGCAGCGGATTTGAGCCCGGCGAGTTTGGCGACGATGCCGTAGATGCCGCAGCTGCGCGCTTTGGCAAACTTTTACGAGGAGAGCTGAGCTCTAACGAGTATCAAATTTAGTTTCGCCCCTTGCGGCTATGAGCCAAAGTTACGATAGCGGCGGTACGGGCGGCTTTATGGCCGGTAAAAGCGCGGCATACCGGAGTTAAATTTATATCCGCTCGTAAAGCAAAAACTAGGCATATCCAAGCCGTACCTTAAATTTAGAATCACAAATCGTCGTATTGATTTTACATCGTCTCCGAGGCAAATTTGACTTATTTGGAGACGCTAAATTTTGCTTCGCCGCCGCTAATATGCAAATTTAAAAGCCAAATCTGTTAATACCTTGCACAAAGTTTAGGCCGCATTGCGGTTCTCGCTTAGCCTGCGATATTAAACGCAAACTTATTTTAAGCCTTCTATATACTCGCTAACCGCCGCCATATCCTCGTCGCTTAGGTTTTTGGCGTGCAGTTGCATGACTTTGCCCATGCCAAAGTTATTGTTTGAGCCGTCTTTGTAGCTTTGTAGCGCTTTTATGCGGTCCTCTTTGCTGATGCTAGTTAGCGCAGGCACTTTGTTTGCGTATTTTGCGTCAGCTTTTTCGCCGTGACAGGCTGAGCATTTTTTGTAAATAGCTGCGCCGTCAGCCGCAAGCAGAGATAAATTTAGCGCCAAAACGGCGGTTGCAATGTGATAGATTTTCATCTTTCATCCTTTTTGATAGAAATTTAGACGAGATTATAGCCCTAAAAGCTTAAAAGAAAAGAAATTTTATAAAAAAGTTACTAAAATGAAGCGCGAAATAAAAAGCAGAGAAAAATCGGCGGAAAAACTCCGCCGAAAAGGGTTATTTTAGAGTAGGGATGTACTCTGATAGAGCTGCGATGTCGTCGTCGCTAAGAGGTTTTGCGATAGGTTTCATCATAGCTGAGGTTTTAAATTTATCTAGAGTGCCTGCTTTATAGCCTTTTAGGCTCTCGGCGATCTCTTCTTTTGAAAGCGTGCTAAGTGCAGGAACTTTGTTTAGATACACTTTTTCCGCTTTCGGTCCGTGACAGGCTGCGCATTTTTTGTAAAGTGTTGCGCCGTCAGCAGCAAATAGGCTACCCGCTAGCAATGCGGCTGCACCTGAAACAATGATAAGCTTTTTCATTTTCAATCCTTTTTGATAAAATTGCATGCGTATTATAGTCTTAAAAGCTAAATTTTACATTATTTTTTTATATTAGTTTATACTGCGGCGCGGACGGCGATTTTCGGTTAAATTTAGATTTTTTTTGTATAATTTTCGCCATGGATAAAACAAAGCTTAAAACGCAGCCGCAAAAGGCGCTATTTCTTGATCGCGACGGCGTGATAAACGAGGATGCGGGCTATGTTTATAGACGCGAGGATTTCGTTTTTAAAGAGGGTATTTTTGCTGCTTTGAGGGAGTTTGCCAAGGCAGGCTACGCGCTAGTCGTGGTGACGAATCAATCAGGCATCGGGCGAGGCTACTACACGCTAGAGCAGTTTGACGAGCTTTGCAAATTTATGCTGGGCGAGTTTGAAAAAGAGGGCGTAAAGATAGAGAAAATTTACTTTTGTCCGCACGCGCCGGAGGTTCTTTGCGATTGCCGTAAACCGGAGCCGGGCATGCTACTAAGGGCCGCAAACGAGCTAAATATCGACCTTGCGCGCTCAATCATGATAGGCGACAAGGATAGCGACGTACAGGCGGGGGCGAGTGCTGGCGTCGGGATAAATTTAAAGCTGGACGACCGGCTAAAAAGCGTGGCTGAGGCGCTAGAGTTTTTAAAAAAAGAAGGAAAAATATGAAAGATATAAAAAGGGTCGTAATCACGGGTGCGGCGGGCTTCATCGGCCCCAAATTGGCGCATTATTTTGACGAAAATTTAAAAGACGTAGAAGTGCTCGCCGTGGATAAATTTAGAAGCGACGAGAAATTTAGCAACGGCAATCTAAAAAGCTTCGGGCATTTTAAAAATTTGCTCGGCTTTTCGGGCGAAATTTACGAGGGCGACATAAACTGCGCTAAAACGCTAGCCATGATCGAGAAATTCGCTCCCGACGCGATATTTCACGAGGCGGCGATCTCGGATACTACGGTAACCGAGCAAGGCGAGCTAATGAGGACTAATCTAAATAGCTTTAAAAATCTGCTAGATATCTGCGAAAAAACGAATGCCAGGATGATATATGCAAGCTCCGGAGCCACGTACGGCAATGCAAAAAGCCCGCAAAGAGTGGGCGAATGCGAAGCGCCAAATAACGTCTACGGCTTTTCAAAGCTAAAAATGGACGATCTGGGACGAAAATACGCTAAAAAAGGCGTAGCGGTCGTGGGGCTGAGGTACTTTAACGTCTATGGTGCTAGGGAGTTTTAAAAAAACAAAACCGCCTCGATGGTGCTGCAGTTTGGTCTGCAAATTTTGAGCGGGAAAAATCCGCGCCTCTTTGAGGGTAGCGACAAAATCAAACGCGACTTCGTCTATATAAAAGACATTGTGCAGGCAAACCTGCTCGCTCTAAACGCACCAAGCGGCGTGTATAACGCGGCGACGGGCACGGCAAGAAGCTTCCAAGAGATCGTGGATATCTTACAGCGCGAGCTGGAGTCAAATTTGCCTTGCGAATACATACCAAATCCATACGCGCGCTCCTATCAGTTCCATACTCAAGCCGATATCGAGCCGACTAAAAAGGCGCTGGGATATGAGCCTAAATTTAGCCTAGAAGAGGGCATAAAAGACTACGCGGCTGAGATAAAAAGGATATACGAGGAAGAGATAAATGCGTGAAGTACGTGCTTTAGTCGCGGGCGATCTGATGCTCGATCACTACATCTGGGGCAGCTGCGAGCGCATCTCGCCTGAAGCTCCCGTGCAGGTGGTAAAGATAAAAAACGAAACTAAACGCCTAGGCGGAGCGGGCAACGTAGTGTTAAATTTGCTCTCTTTAGGCGCGAAAGTTGGCGTCATGAGCGTGCTCGGAGACGACGAGACGGGCGATGAGATAGAGCGGATTTTGTGCGAGCAGGGCGCTAGGGCTGAGTTTATAAAAAGAGAAAAAGGGCGCACTAGCTCGATAAAAAGCCGCGTGATGGCGACGCACCAGCAAGTCGTGCGCATCGATAAAGAAAGCGTCGAAGCCGTAACGTGCGAGGATGAGCTGGCGGCAAATTTCGCCCGTGCGCTAGAGAACTACGACGTCGCGCTGCTATCTGACTACGGCAAGGGCGTGCTAACGCCGTCGATGTGTCAAAAGCTGATAAAAGCCTGCGCGGATGTCGGCAAGCCTGTGCTAATCGATCCAAAAGGCGCGGACTACTCGAAGTATAAGGGTGCTACGCTACTAACGCCTAATAAAAAAGAAGCGGGCGAGGCCGTGGGATTTAAGATAGAAAACGACGAGCAGCTTTTTACCGCGCTAAATTTACTAAAAAACGAGTTAAATTTGACCCATTCGCTAATCACGATTTCAGAGGAGGGTATCGCGCTTTTGGAGGACGGGCAGGCGGTTAAATTTCCGGCTTTAGCAAAAGAGGTCTTTGACGTCACGGGCGCGGGAGATACGGTGCTAGCGACGCTTGGCGTGATGCTGGGTGCGGGCGAAGGTATCAAAAAGGCGATCGAAACGGCAAATTTAGCCGCTGCGGTCGTCGTGGCTAAGGTTGGCTCGGCAACGGCAAGCTTTGAGGAGATAAACGAGCTCGTGCGCCGTAAAAACGCTGCCGGCTTTGAGGAAAAAATAAAAAGCGCGGACGAACTGGCCGCGACGCTGGCAAACCGCGGCGAAAAGCGGCTGGTTTTTACAAACGGCTGCTTTGATATCCTGCATGCTGGGCACGTGAGCTATCTGGCTAAAGCGCGGGAATTTGGCGATATACTGGTCGTCGGGCTAAACTCTGACGCCTCGGTACGCGCGCTAAAGGGTGACACTCGCCCTGTAAACACGCAAGCTGATCGCGCTACCGTGCTGGCGGCTCTGGGGGCGGTTGATTACGTGACGATATTTGACGAGCTCACGCCTCTAAATTTGATCGAAAAACTACGCCCCGACGTGCTCGTAAAGGGTGCGGACTATGAAGGTAAAGAAGTCGTCGGCAGCAGCGTCGTAAAAGACGTGCGGCTAGTGGAGTTCGTAGCCGGCAAAAGCACGAGCGCGACGATAAAAAGGATAAAAAATGAAAATTGAAGAGATGATAAAAAGCGAGCTAGAGGGACATCTAGCCACTATAAAGGCAACCTTTGCGCTGGAAGCGGACATCAAAAAAGCCTGCGAAACGGCGGTAGCGACGCTAAAGGCGGGCGGTAAAATTTTGCTTTGCGGAAACGGCGGAAGTGCTGCAGACGCGCAGCACATCGCAGCCGAGCTAACGGGCCGCTATAAAACCGAGCGCGGCGCGCTAGCGGGCATAGCTCTAACGACCGATACCTCCGCGCTCACGGCGATCGGCAACGACTACGGATATGAGTTTGTTTTCTCGCGACAGCTAGAAGCTCTAGGCCGCGAGGGCGATCTACTCATCGCGATCTCTACTAGCGGAAACAGCGGCAACGTCATAAAAGCGCTCGAGCTAGCGCGAAAAATCGGTATCAAAACGATCGGTCTAAGCGGCCGCACGGGAGGCGCGATGAACGAGCTTTGCGAGCTAAATTTGGTCGTGCCGTCAAACGATACTCCGCACATTCAAGAGATGCACATAATGATAGGGCATATCATCTGCCAAGCTATCGACGATGCGTTTTAGGCTAAATTTAAAAACATTTGCGACGGCGGAGTCAAATTTGGCCCGCCCAGCCGCTCTCTAACTCCGCCTAGCGCGCAAGCAAATTTAATCACCCATGAAAACTCAACCTCCAGCCTACGCCGTCATCGATCTAAAATCCTTCTACGCCTCGGTCGAGTGCGTGGAGCGAGGACTTGATCCCTTTGAGGCAAATTTAGTCGTCGCCGACGCCACTAGAGGCGAGGGCAGCGTGTGTCTAGCCGTTAGTCCCGCCCTAAAGGCGCTTGGCGTAAAAAACAGATGCAGGCTGTTTGAAATACCTAAAAATATAAAATACATCATCGCTGTGCCCAGGATGCAGTTTTACATCGACTACGCGGCTAAAATTTACGGCATCTACCTAAAATACGTAGCCAAAGAGGACATCTATGTCTACTCCATCGACGAGGCGTTTATCGATCTTACCTCGTATCTAAAATTTTACAAACTAGAAGCCAGAGCCATGGCAAAGATGATAATGGACGACATCCTAAAAACAACGGGCGTAACGCCAACCTGCGGCATGGGGACGAATCTGTATCTAGCTAAAATAGCCCTTGACATCCTAGCCAAACACAGCGAGAATAATATCGCTTTTTTAGATGAAACGCTCTATAAAGAAAAGCTCTGGACGCACCAGCCGCTAAATGATTTTTGGCGCATAGGCAAGCAAACTAGAGCAAAGCTTGAGCGATACGGGATATTTTGCATGAAGGATATGGCAAACGCCCCATTTAGCCTGCTAGAAAAGGTGTTTGGCGTCGACGCCTACATCGCGCTAGATCACGCAAACGGTATCGAGCCCACCACCATAGCCGATATCAAAGCCTATAAACCCTCAACTAAATCATACTTTAGCTCTGAAATTTTGCCTAGAGACTACGAGAGACTAGAGGCTCTAATCGTGCTAAAAGAGATGACCGATAGGCTAGCTCTAAAGATGATAAACGAGGAGGTGCGAGCTAGCGGGCTCACGATAAATATCAAATTCGCGGGCAAAAACGAGCCCGCGCAAAGAGCCACGGTGAGGTTTAAAGCGCCTAGCAATATCGCTAGCGTGCTCATGGACGCAGCGCAGGAGCTATATCTAAAAAAGATAAAAAATGCAGGCCTCATCAGGCAAATCGGCATATCGGCAAACGACGTCGTAAAAGAAAGCAAAACCGAGAGAAGTCTCTTTGAAGAAGAAAACGCAAAAGAAAAAATAGTGCTAAAAACACTAAATAAGATAAAAGAAAAATACGGCAAAAACTCCATCCTAAGGGCCATCGACCTACTACCGGAGGCCACCGGACAAGATAGAAACAAGAAGATAGGAGGGCACAAAAGCGGTGAATAAAGATAGAGCCAAAATCTTTAGTTCGTTTAATCCCCTCTCGACCCTAGAAAAAGCCCTAAAAGCGCAGGAGCGAGAAAAGAGCGAAAAGCTGGATCTGGACGAGTCCAAGATAGAAGAAATCCTAAACAAAATAAGCAAACTAAAGCCCGCCGACAAGGTAAAAATCACATACCACGACGGACAGGGCTACGTGAGCATAGAGGGACTGGTCTCAAACGTAAATTTAATGGATAAAAGCCTAACGGTGGTAAAAACGAGGGTCAAATTTGACGATATTTACGCGGTTGAGGTTGTTTTGTGAGGCGGCGTTTTTTATCGTTTTGCAGCGCGCTAGTGATACCTACGACATACAAAACGCTTAAATTTGCTAGCTTTAAAGGCGTTTAAATTTTACTTTGCCTGCACTTTTCTTGACGGCTAAAATGCAGCGAAATTTTAGTCGCACAAAAATAGGTTTAGTAAAATTTGCCTTGATTAAGCGGCCTTGCGCTATCTCAATGCTAGCTTTGCGTGCGTTAAATTTGATCGCGTGCTGTTTGTAAAAGCCATTATGCGCGACGGGCTTTTTGCTGATTTGCAGCCGTTTGAGAAAATTCGTGCACTAAAATTTCTAGTTCTTTGCCGCTTCGGTGAGAAATTCTCGCTCGATCGTTTCTATGACGGCTTGCGGCGAGAGATCTTTCATGCAGGCGTGGGTTTTTAGCGGGCAGACGCGCTTCATGCACGGCATGCATTCTAGATTTAGCCGCAGGATACGGGCGTTTTCATTGCGCCACGGACAGGTTTGCGTAAATCTCGTCGGTCCAAAAAGCGCGATCGTGGGCGTCTTGTAGGCCGCGGCGATATGCATCGGGCCGCTGTCGTTCGTGACGAATATCCCGCCGCTTTGCCCTATGCCACCGATATTTTCGCAAAGCTCGCGCACGCTCGTTTTGCTCGCTAGATTTAGGCACTCCGCGCCGTTTTCGCGTAAAATTTTCTCGATCTGCTCACACATATCCCGCTCGCCCGCGCCGCCAAAAATCATAATCTTAAATTTATCTTTAAAGTGCAGCGCCACCTGAGCAAAGTAGGCCGGATACCAGCGTTTGGCGCTTCCGTAGCTAGCGCCCGGATTTAGCCCGAGCACGGGTACGTCAAATTTGCGCGGCTCAAAGTAAAGCTTTAGCTCGTCGTCCGCCCGTTTTAAATTTAACGCCGATTTGATGAATTTTAGGTATTTTTGCACCTGATGCGCGCCGTCATTGCTCTTTTGGAAAATAAGTTTTCGCCCCGCCCGCGCTCCGAAAAGCAAAATTTTACTCGCAAACGAGCTTCTAAAGCTAAACGCCGCGTCAAATTTGCCCAGATTTCTAGCCTGCCAAAACAGCCGCCAGAGCCTAAATTTAGCCTTTTTGCTGCTATCAACAATGACGCGTTCGCAGTTTGGATGAGCTTTAAAAAGCTCGCACGCCGCAAACGAGCCGAAAAATACGATTTTGACGGGCTGGGCTGCCAAATTTTCTAGATTTTGATTTTCTCGCTCGCTCGCCGTCAAATTTGTGCTGCCGTCCGCGTCAAATTTATCGTTCAAATTTATCGCACCGTTTTTAAAAATTTGAATTTCTTGCGTTACGCAGCCAAAATCTTGCGACGAAAAGCTAAAGTCTCGCTCGCCCAGGTCCTCAAATTTACCCGTCAAATTTCCCGCGCCAACCGCCGCGTGCTTTACGATAGCCTCCACCGCGGCGCTTGCCATCACGGCGTCGCCCAGCCAGGTCGGCAGCTCAATCAAGATTCGCACGTATGATCTCCAGCGTCGCACTCGCGTTTTTTTCGATGCTAAACTCGCTAGCAAGCGCTAAATTCCGCTCTTGGAGTATTGCCAGTCGCTCGTCGTCGTTTAGGATCTCGTCGATCAGAGCGCAGATGCCGTAGTCTTGCGGCGAGCTCATCACAAACTCCCCCGGTAGTATCTCCGCCGCGCCGTTTTGAGCGGTCGTGATAGCGACGCATCCGTAGCTAAGCGCCTCTAAAACGACGTTTGAAAACGGCTCGTACGCCGTCGGAAATAAAAACAGCTCGCTGCCTTCGTAAAATCTCGCCGCGCTTTTTTGCGCGCCCGTAAAAACGGCGTTTAGGCCTAGCTCTTTGGCTAGATTTTTGTAGCGGGCGGCGTTTTTGTCGCGGCCCACGATTAGGCAGTTTACGCGGGTTTTGAGCCGAGCCGCGATGCGTAAAAACTCGCTCACGCCCTTGCGTTTAAAGCCGCTTCCCACAAACAGCAGCGTCGGAAGGTTAAAATCAAGCCCAAATTCCTCGCAAAGAGCTAGCTTTGCCGCGCCTTTTTGCACGCGCGTAGGCAAATTTACGCCGTTATAGACGACTGCGATCTTTTCCTCGGCGACGGCGTAGGTATCGCAAATTTGACGCTTTATGAAATTTGAGTTGGCGATGATTTTTTTGGCATTTTTAAAGGTGCGCTTTTCAAGGTAGGGAATGACGAAATTTAGGGGATTTACAAACCAAAACGGCTTGGTTTTCATATAGACTTTATGCACGCCGTCGCCCGCTCGGTAGATGTCGGCGCAGGTGACGCGCTCAAGGCTAAAATAAATCTCGTCTGCGCCCTTTTGCCGCTTAGCTTGCGAGTTAAAAAGTAGAGCTTTGATCCACGAGCTTAGCTTTTTGCTGCCGTTAAATCCGCGCGTTTCGCACGCAACGCCCGAGTCTTTTAGAGCCTTAACGAGCCTTGAGAGATACCTCTGCGCCCCGCCGATAGCGTCTAGATCGAGCCTTAAAAATACTATTTTTTTCATGTTCGCCTTTTAAAATTTAGCGGTATTTTATAAGTTTTTTGATGAATTTTAGGTTATGCCGGGCGTGCGAGGGATGCGAGCGTAAATAAGTATAAGCGTAAAATAGGTATAATCGCGCAAAAAAAGGAAAATCGTGAAAATTTTGCTCGTTAGAAACGATAACATCGGCGATCTCATCTGCACGACGCCAGCGATAGAGGCGCTGCGAAAGGCTCATCTGCGCGCGCAGATCGACATCGTAGTAAATAGCCTAAACGCATGCGTTGTTCGCGGCAATCCCTTTTTAAATAAAATATATATCTACACTAAACCAAAGCACGTAAAAGGGCTGGCAGCAAAAGTACGGGCGTTTTGGGGAAAATATAAAATTTTGCTTCAAATTCGCCGCGAAAGATACGATGTGACCGTGATTTTTAGGAGTGCTTATTCGCCCTCTGCCGCGATATTTGCCAGAGCCGCCGCAGCTAAAACAACGATAGGCGCAGCAAAGCAAAACGAGGGCGGTTCATTAATAACGCATAAACTAAACTTTAATCCACCGCCTCACGAGGTGTTGCTTTGTTGTGAGCTAGCCGCACTACTGGGAGCAAAATTTGACGGAGAAAAGACGCTTTACGTACCGAGCTTTAAAAGCGAGAAATTTAAGGATTTCGTATTTTTTCACGTCTCCTCGAGGGTGGAGCAAAACCGCATGGACGAGGCTAAAATTTTACGGATTTTGGCGTTTTTAAAACAAAATTTCGGACGCGTCGCCGTTAGTGCGGAGGACTTAAAATTTGGCGAAAAAGTAGCGCAAGAAGCGGGCGCGGAGTTTGCCTCGACTGCGAGCCTAGATGAACTTGCAGGCTACGTCTGGGCGGCTAAATTTGTCCTCACGCTTGACGGCGGCGTAGCGCACCTAGCTCCGGCGCTTGGCGTAAAAACGGTGCTGGTGCTTGGCAAAACGGACGCCGCACGCTGGGCTCCCATTTACGGCGGCGCGAAGTGCGCCTTGCTACAAGGCGCTAGCAAAAGGGCGCAAGACGTCGCGGACGAGGAAATCTACGAGGCGGTCAAAAATATATGAAAAAAACGGACGAAATCAACATCCTAGAGCTTGAAAGCTCGCTAGGCTTCGGCGGTCAGGAGCACCGCACGCAGCGCGTCATAAACGGGCTAAATAAGGATAAATTTAAGGTATTTTACGCGCTAAATCCAGGCTCAAAAAGCTTTGAAAAGCCCATTGATTGCGAGTTTGCAAAATTTAACCTAAGCAAGGTCTATAATATTTTTGAAATTTTTAAAATTTGCCGTTTCGTGCGCGAAAAAGGTATCTCGATCATCGCAACGCACTCGGGCAAGGACGGCAACATCGGCGCGATCGTCGCAAAGCTAACGGGCGCAAAGGTCGTGCGCACTAGACACCTGCAAACGCCGATCAGATCGGCATTTAGCTACAATGTAAACGATAAAATCGTAGCCGTCTCAAACGCCGTAAAAGCTCAGCTCATCTCGCAGGGTGTGCGGGAAAATTTGATAGACGTTATCTATACCGGCGTGGATACGGCGCGGTTTAATCCAAATTTTAAAAAAAATATAAAAGCGGAGCTAAATTTGAGCGCGGACTGCGTCGTAGTCGGTATCGTGGCTGTTTTGCGCGCGGCAAAAAATCATCAGCTGTTATTTGAAGCTTTTAGCGAGCTAAATCTGCCAAACACCGCGCTAGTCGTGGTCGGCGACGGTCCGCAGGAAGAAAATTTAAAAAAAATAAAGACGCCAAACATCCACATGCTAGGTTCCCGCACCGACGTGAGCGAGTTTTTGGGTAGTTTTGACGTTTTCGTGCTGCCCTCAAAGATGGAGGCGCTGGGCACGGCGCTGCTTGAAGCGCAGTCCTGCGGAGTGCCTTGCATCGGTAGCGATGCGGGCGGCATCGGCGAGGCGATAAGTAGCGGCGAAACGGGGCTCTTGTTTAAAAACGGCGATAAAGAATCGCTCAAAGCGGCCTTAAAAACGCTGATAGAAGACGCGGCGCTTCGGGCGAAATTTAGCGCGAACGCGAGGGAATTTATCGCGCAAAACTTCTCGATAGAGACGATGGTCGCGCAGACGGAAGCTATGTATGAAGCTCTTTGAGAGCACGGCTAGGCTCATTTTGCGTTTTAAAAGCGTGTTCAAAACGCAGCTGGTTACGCAGCCCATACAAACGGTCTGTTTTTTTAGCAACACCGCGCTTGGCGATACGATTTTTAACACGCCCGTTTTTCGCGTTTTTCGGCAAAATTTCCCGCACGTACGCACCGTCGCGCTGCTAAATCCATCTACCGCGTCGCTTTTTAAAACCGATCCCAATATCGATGAAATTTTGCTTTACGACGGCAAAAAAGGCGGTTTTTTATGCGCTTTGTTTGCTTTAAAAAAAATAAAACCTGACATCGTTTTTATCCTGCACTCAAACGAGCCCGAGGCTACGCCGTTAGCCGTTTTAAGCGGCGCAAAATGCGTCTTTAAGCTGCCAAATGCCGGCAGTAAATTTAGCCCCTTTCACTCAAACGAGCCGGAGCCTTACGGAGATGAGCGATACGTCGTACTAAACCGCCTTGAGCAGCTTAAATTCGTAGGCATCGAGAGTCGCGACACGAGGCTAAATTTGTATCTGCGCGATGAGGATTTCGCCCGCGTCGATGAAATGCTAAAAAAAGACGGCAAACGCAAATTTATCGGCTTTCAGATGGGGGCAAGCACGGTTTCTAGGCAGTGGTTTTGGCAGCGTTGGCGGGAGCTGGCGGAGCTTATTTTGGCGCACACGGACGCCGTCATCGTGCTAACGGGCAGCCCCGCCGAGCGAGCGATGACCGCGCAGTTAGACGAGGAGTTAAGAAGCGCGCACGTGATAGATGCGGCGGGTAAATTTAGCCTACGGGAGGCTGCCGCGCTGATAGCTAGGCTTGACGTGCTAGTGACGCCAGACACCGGCCCGCTGCACGTCGCAGCCGCGCTAAAAACGCCTACGATCGGGCTTTTTGCCGTCGCGTCGCCCGTAAACTCAAACCCTGATTTTGACGAAAATATCCATAAATTTATCAAAAAGCCGCGCACCTGTTCTCCTTGCGTCGGTAAAAACTGCAAATTTCAGGAGTGCATGCTGCAAATAGGCGCGGATGAGGTCTGGGAGATGCTAAAGGAAATGATATGAAAAAGATTTTGTTCGTCGATACGGGGCGCGAATACGGAGGCGGGACGAAGAGTTTTTTGTATCTTTTGCGGGGGCTTGCCGCGCAGCAAAAATACGATCTTTGCGCGTTTTTTGAGACTGATTACGAGGCGGGCGG
>NZ_AOTD01000126.1 GCF_000344295.2 Campylobacter showae CC57C
CACACCGGCGACTGTTGCGCTATGTCAAATGCGTGCTACGTGATCGTTGCTGTTTGTGCCCCAAAACGCCGCAAATTTACGGAAATAGTAGCTCTGCTCGTTATTAAATTTAGCCGAACCCAAGAAAACTACGCTATCAGGACCGTCTTCTTTACGGATTTGTAGCATCTTATCGCCGATTTCGTTTACGGCTTGCTCCCAGCTGATGCGCTCCCATTTTCCGTTTACTTTTTTCATCGGAAATTTGATACGTTGTTTTGATTTCGTAAGGTCGATCTGATCGATTCCCTTAGAGCAGTGCGAACCCTGAGAGATCGGGTGATACATAGCCATATCTTGGCGTACCCATACTCCGTCTTTTACCTCGGCTTCGATGCCACAGCCCGCCGAACAAATAGAACAAATCGTTCTAACCTTTTTTGAACCTTCATAAGGATTTTTTATCTCCTCGTTGGTTGCCTTTCTAAACGTCTCGTTTTCGCCAAATGCCATCGTGCTACCGGCACCAAGAGCGGCAAGCTTCAAAAACGAGCGTCTTCCTATGCGTGAATCACTCATGGTTTTCTCCCTTAGTAAGCGATCTTATAGTAGTATTCCCACTCTTTGCTTTTTTTGTAAAGCACCTCTTTTTTGCTCGACTTGCCGACAACTACGCCGTTGTCGTCAGGAGCAAGCTCGTCGCTGGTCGGTTTTGCGATAGCTGCAGCGGCCAATACGGTTCCGCCTACCGCGCCGACCTTCAGAGATTTTTTGAGGAAATCTCGTCTTGATCCTTGCATGTTTTCTCCTTATTAATCTCAAATTTGAAATTTTTGAGACGTTTTTAGAAAGATATTGTTCAAATTTTGCATATTTCCTAGGCGTAGTGCGCCTTACAGGCGCGTATTTTAGGGCACTTGCATATTTTAAAATATCACTGTGCAAATTTAGCATATTTTGAGAATAAACGAAGTAAAAATATTAGATTAATTATGAAACTTAATAAATAGTTAAGGAAATCTAAAATTTAGCTTAAGTTTTAATACTACATATCAAGTTATAAAAGTATATTTTATGAAAATTTAGGGCTTTTGAGCTAAATTTATCAAATTTAGCTCAAATTTGCGTTAGAGATTATTTTTGTAGGTCGCTTAAATTTACTATGAAAGGTACGGAGCGAACGCCGGCGGCGGAGTATTTTTGTCTTAAATTATCCATCGCTTTTACGTCTGCGTCGCTAACGGCGCCGTCTGCAACCTTATAGTCGTCCGCAAAATATTTTCTTAAAATTTTGATCTTATCGCTATCGGTTTTTGCGCCTGCTGCGTCTTTATAGATCAAAAAGCTTTTTTGTAAAGACGAAACGTCGTGAACCGGAGTTAGGATTAGCTTTACGTTGCTTTCTTTTAGCGTCGCTTCGATCTTTTCAAGCTCTAGGCGGCAGTATGGGCACTCAGGATCGGAAAACATCACGATAGTCGGCTTTTTAGAGTCGTTTCCTAGAGTGATGATATTTTCTTTTTGCTCGTTTTTATAGACTTTTGAGATATTTTTCGCCGCTATTTCCTTTTTTATCTCTTGCAGGTAGGCTTTTTGTGCCTTTAGATCGATGATATCCGGGAAAAGCAGGTCGCCTTTAGTAAAGATAACCTCGTCTTGGCTGACTTGACCGTTGCTCAAATTTACCACGACCGCTTCGATGCCGTCGGCTATCGGTTTGCGCTCGGTTACATTTACTTTCACGCCCTCGCCGACCATCTGCGAATAAAAACCGACTACTTGCTCGTTTGACGCCGCAAACATCGCAGAGGCCACCATTAGCGACAAAACTATTTTTTTCATTTCATTCCTTTTTAAAAATTTGCGCGGATTATATTAGCTTTTTATAAATAGATAAAAAATCACGCTTTTAAAACTCTGTCCGTACCGTTTTTTACGATATTTGGATCCAGATCAAGCTGCTCTAGATATGCGATTACGTATTTTCGGCTCAGATTTAGCGCCTCTTTCGCGTTCGTTACGTTTCCGAATCCTTGCGCGGCGATGATGGCTTTTAGCTTTGCAAGCGCTTCGTTTAGGGCTTTTGACGTTACGAAAAGATTATGCGCGAGCCTCACCACGCGTCCGATGCCGGTTAGCTTTTTTAGCGCGTTATCGCCGCTAACGCGGTCGATCTCAAGCTCGTCGTAGATGTTATAGGGCGCCAAGGGAGCTAAATTTCCGCTTTGCAAAATCTCGTAAATTTTCTCCTCGAGCCTGATTTTTAGCTTGCTCATATCTACGCCCGTTTTGGTGTAGACGCCGTCGTTTTTAGCGATCATGCCCGCGCTTTCTAGCTCATCAAGCGCCTTTTGAGCGATGTTTTCGCTAGCCCACGAGAGCTTTAGGCTGATACTCGTAGCCGAAAATACCGCAAATTCGTTCTTTTCTATCATAAATTTGACCGCGCTTTTTATCCTATCGACCGCGCTTAGATCGTAGATGTTTAGCGCCTTTTCATCGACGAATACGTTTGGCGTTTGTTTGGCGATAGCAACGGCTTCCTCGTGATTTAGCCCGAAACGCTGATAGGCCGAGATGATACCAAAGCCGTTTTTATGCGTATCTTTTAGCATCGCAAATGCACTTACGAAGTCCTTTTTAACCAGCGCGTTTAAAAACGAAATTTTGCTTGATTTTTTCATCGGTTCGCTCACGGCGTTTAGCACCCTGCCGCCGCCTATGACGCGACCGTTTGCGATGAGCACGAACAGCTCGTCGAATTTCAAAAACATATCCCTTTCAAACTTAAACGTCGCAAATATCCCGCCCTCTTTTTCGCTAAGGACTAGCGCTTTTGCGGGCGCGGCCTTTGCACCGACGCAAAACGTTACGCTCTGCCCGTGCGTTAGCTCGCGAGCAAAAACGATCGCGTCTATCTCGCGAAATCCCCTAAAAAAGCCCTTTTTACTGAGCAATTGTCCTTTTTTTAGATCATTTAGCTCGATTCCCGTCAAATTTAGCGCCACGCGGCTGCTAACTCCGGCACGATCGACGAAGGTATCGTGGCTCTGCACGCTTCGCACCTGCACTTCTTTGCCCGCGTCATAGTTAAACAGCTTCTCGTTTTTCGTCACGCTGCCCTCTATCACGGTGCCCGTAACTACGTTTCCGATACCTTTTAGGCTAAAAACGCGGTCGATATAATACCTAAAAACGCCCTCTTGCTCGCGGTTAGCCGCTTTTAGCGTGAAAAGATAATTTCGCAGCTCGTCTATGCTTGCGCTATCTTTGATACTAACCGGGAAAATCTCTAAAATTTGCAGATTTTTGTAGTTTTGCGCGGCGGAGTAAATTTCGTTTTTTCGCTGTTCTATTAGCTCCGCGCTAGCTAGGTCGCACTTTGTTAGCGCGACGATGAGAGAGCGAACGCCAAGGATGTTTAAAACCTCCAAATGCTCCAAAGACTGCGGCATTAGCCCGTCGTTTGCCGCCACGACGAATAGGCACGCGTCAAATCCGTACGCGCCGCTGATCATCGTTTTGATCAAATTTTCATGCCCCGGCACGTCGATAAATGCGATATTTTCGCCGTTTTTGCTCAAATTTGAAAAGCTAAGATCGATCGTAATACCGCGCTTTTGCTCCTCCTCGAGTCTGTCGCCCTCAAAGCCGTTTAGTTCCTTTATCAGCGCCGTTTTTCCGTGGTCGATGTGCCCAGCCGTTCCTATGATTAAGCTCATTTTTCATCCGTTTCGTTGATTTTTTCTATCAAATTTTGCACGTCCGCGTCCAGCACGCTGCGAAGATCGAGTAGAAATTTACCCTCCTCAATGCGGCCGATCACGAGATTTTTCCTAAATTTAGCCTCGTTTTCGTTCGCGTTTCCTTTGACGGCTAGCGCGAGGCTAGGTATGCGTTTGTTTGGCATAGTGCCGCCGCCTACGAAGGTCATCGTGCGCACGATTTCAAGCGGAGTTTTTAGCTGCGAGTTTATGAAATTTGCCGTTTTTTCCAGCTCGTCCACGCTTTTATAGAGCTGTTTTACCGTCGTGATAAGCTCAAATTCGCGGTTCGCGTAGGCTTTGACGCTTTGGGCCAGTAGCGAGATGATCACCTTATCCACACGCAGCATTCTTAGCAGCTGATTTTTCTTTAGTTTTGCGATGAGCTCACGTTTACCTAGGATTATGCCGCACTGCACGGAGCCAAAGAGCTTGTCGCCGCTAAAGCTAACGAGCGAGGCCTCTTTTAGATTTTTTAGATTCGGCTCGTTGCGCTCTAGGCCGTAGGGTAGCTCGCCGTAAAATCCGCCGCCAAGATCAAAATAATCAATCAAATTTCGCTCCCTCGCCAGTGCGCTAAGATCCTGCATAGCCACGTCCTCGCTAAAGCCAACGATATCGAAATTTGACCTATGTACCTTTAAGATCAGCTTTGAGTTTTCGTTTACCGCGTCCTCGTAGTCGCGCAGGTTGGTTTTATTCGTCGTGCCCACTTCGCGCA